>NZ_PJFA01000019.1:0-96950 GCF_002843485.1 Paenibacillus sp. BGI2013 | reverse complement strand
GTGTAATCCATATTTAACCAAAACCTCCATACCCGTGGAGGTTATTCGTGTTGGTCGGAAAAAGTATACCACGAAAAGAGAACTCATCCAACCAGAAATGCTTGACAAACATTAGCTGGTTTTTGTTTTTGTTACAGGTTTTAAGGCTATTTAACTATTTCACAATGATTTTGCCTTGTCCTGCAAGCATTCGCATCTCTCTAGAGAGACGGTCCTGGTTCCCATCCTGCATTTCGAGTTGAACCCCATAGTGCCATGAGGTATTTTTTTCTTGACCCCAGCGGAGAGTGCCTTCCATATATAGAGGGTCTTCAAAAAGCAGCATATTCATTCCAATCCGAATATCGTTATTCTCTACAGGAAGGGATAGCGGAAATGACAGCTGACAGCCGGATCGACTGATGTCACAGAGTTCAGCCTGAATGGGCTTGGCTGGTGCGTTAACCCCGTTGATGCTGAGAATATAGATCTCAAAGTGGATCGGTTCCTTCAATGTGTATCGAAAGGGTTCTTTTCTATTGTTAATTGACATGGCTTGGCTTCCTCCATCAGGTTCAAAAAAAGTCAGTTATGCTTATATCGACCATTTGGAGCGAGAAATGAAGAGTTGCGCAAGCAGAGATGGTCCGTGGGTTCCTTTTACACGTGTATCAGGCTTGATATAATGATGGAATATATTTCTGAGGTCAGACTTGGATCAGACAGAAGGGACGGGTGAATATGAGAGGAACATTTCAAATGGTTACAGATACGGCAACATTGTGCCTGTATGATCTGGCAGCGTTAAAACATCGGCTTGAGGATACTTCGGACTGGTGGTCCATTCCAGTGGATGAGCTGGCTGAGGTGAATGCAGGTCATTGTCTGTTCTTGAATCTGGGTGCGGATGGAGTGTATGAGGTGGAATGGAGCCTGGAGGATGTGGAGGAGGATTCAGATCCAGATCACGCAGCGGAACGGGAAAAGGTGTATCATCTGCAAGTTCCGTCTGGGCACGTCTATCTGGGAGCGGCGGATGATGTCACTGGCGGTGAATTGGAGCCGGATGAGACGTGTGAAGGGGTTCTGTTTCAGTTAAAGCCGGGAAATTATGCGTGTATCGTCTCCAGAGAAGCCAGTCGGATCACCATTGTCATGACACCAAGTATTCAGGGAAATAACACGCTGGATGAATTAATCCGGATATAGTGTACATATACGAACAGGAGGGATTCATATGCAGGAATGGAACGAGATAACAATGATGAATGCAGATGCCCTGCGTAAACAAATGAGAATGCTCGCTGCGTTGGATATCATCTTTTCGGAGGAAAAATGGTTACGCGTACATCATTATGAAGCTGAACTTCAGCCAGGTGTGGCATGGGGAAGCATCAATAACGGCGCAGGTGATCATCTGCATGTCTTGTTTACGAACTCAGGCACGTTGATCAAAGGATTTGATCATGAGTCACCTTTAAGCCCGCATGCTCGTGAGGATGGTGAGATCTACCCGGGCATGTACGATGAAGTACCGGAGACGTTGATGGCTGTACTGCGAGATCAGGAGGAAACATTGGATCTGGAGGATGTGACCTTTTGCCTATGGAAGGAAGGGAACGACTTGCCATGGAAGGTTGGTAACTGGATTCAGCTGGCGATGACCGAGGAAGACGAAGCGGACGCCAGAGGTGGTGCAGAATTTTTACTTGGATATATAGAGAAGAACTCGGAAGATTACGTAGATTGGGCCAAAGGGTACTACGACCTGCAGAATCTGCCATTGGAAGCCGTAGCTGAAGTATATGAAGAAAAACCGGTGACTGCCAGTCTGATCAAGCAGTTGTGTCCTGAGCGAGATGTGGCAGCAGCACTGGATGAGTTGCAGCAACGCGGGTACGCCGTCGAACAAACGTAACAGAGTAAAGAAGGGAGGTAGGGAAGCCATGTACAAAGTGCAACTGGAGCGTATGCGTGAAAAGTTGATCACTCTCCGAAGTCTGGACCCGGATCTGGAGCTGTTTGGCGCAGAAAACCATGAATATGAAATGGCACCTGTATGGACGCAGGAGGATATTACGCAATTTGAACAGAAATGGCGAATTGAGTTACCGGAGGAGTATAAGGTATGGCTTCTTCATATGGGAACGGGTGGTGCAGGACCTTATTATGGTCTGGAAAACCCGAATGATGGCGTATACGCTGTGCTTGGTTATGATGATGAGCTGAATGCGATCTCGGACCCTTTCCAATTCACGGAAGCATGGAACTGGAACTATGACTGGTTCGATGATAGCAAGGAAGAAGAGGAATGGGAAGTGCTGGAACATGAATATTTTGATCCAAAATGGTCGGCAGGCATGCTGCGCATCAGTGATTTTGGTTGTGGCATCTCCATGAATCTGGTTGTTAAGGGGGCCTCCTACGGAGAGATCTGGGTTGATGACCGGGCTAACCGCAATGGAATCTATCCTGACCAGTATTGGGGCAATACGAATCGATTACATTTTCTGGACTGGTATGAGTTGTGGTTGGATCGTTCAATCCATCAAATGCATGAACAAAAGCAACAATCTGGAGCGAACGAAGTCTGAAGGAGGTTGTACATATGGGCTGGGAATATGGGATTAGAACAACGGAGCCTGCGATTTTACCTGAAGTTGTGAAGCGTTTGGCAAGTTCATTAAAATTTACCGAAGTGTATAGTTTGGAACACCAAGCCAACGGCTTTGTATTGAAACGTGAAGATCCTTCCTGGCCTAGAGCCCTTGAAGTGTGGATAGAAAAAGCTTCCGGGTTAGAAGAGATTGTGGATGGGGATTCGTATATCTACTGTTTGTTTCATATCTGGGGTGAAGAGGCGCGGAGTTGGATGCATCAGATGGAGCGAGAAACCAGCCAGGTTGATGGTGGTTTAATCTGGTTTGAACTCTGATTGGTAAGAGATTGCCTGAAACAGGAGGAGCATATGGCTAAAAAATCAAAGAGAACAATTCCTGCGCTCATATATCAGTATCAAGGTCCACAGCGGAATGTGGGTTTTGGTTTATCCCCTTTATACATAGAAGAATCGGTTGAAGTAGAGATGGAAGACATGCTGTTCATATATAATGAAGACTTTGACTATATTCGTCCTGCATTGGATCGCGCATTTCCCTTAATTGACCCGCGAACTGGAGAAGAGATGAAGGTACTTGATCCCTGCTGGGAGAATCCGATTACGAAGGAAGTGTGGGTGGGGATTTTATCAGAGCTGGATCAACAGGTGGTTGCAGAGCCTGAATTACGGAATTTTTTGAATCAGTTCATAGCTTGGGTGAGAAACCATCTGCAATTGGCCGACGGGATCGAAGTCACCGGCAATTTGTAAGTTAGTTGATCTTGGATTGTTCATGCTTGTGCGTAATTCAGTATACAGGCGGCCGAAGTGCTATGTAATCAAGCTCCCTCATGATGATGGCGGAGCTTTTTTTGATGAATAAAAACCGTTTGCTTCACTGACCCGTCTTATACCACAGAAAGAGAGAGAAGGAGGGATGCGGGGTGGAAACAAAAGCAGAGATGAACCAGAGGATCTATGTACAGACCGAAGACGAGACGGCATTTGTGCAATCCATTATGGAACATCAAGATACGCTCATTTCTATTGCCTACAGCTACCTGCGTAACCGGCAAGATGCGCTGGAAGCTGTGCAGGAGATGACGTGCCGGGCTTGGATCAAACGTCGTACGCTGAATAATGAGAAGGCGTTCAAGTCGTGGATCATTCGGATTCTGATCTATGTCTGCATCGATGAACAGAGGCGCCGCAAGCGGGCAACACCTCTGGCGAAGGAGGATCTGGAGGACAGCATTCCGGCGTCTTGGATGATTAGCGTTGATGATAATCGAATCGCTATGGAATCTCTTTTGCAAAAGGTGAAACCGAAATATCGCCATGTATTATTGCTGAAATATTATAACGACATGACACTGACGGATATTGCCTCCATCCTCGGCAAACCGGAAGGGACGATCAAGACCTGGCAGCACAAGGGGCTCCAGCAGTTGCGCAAGTTGATGAGGAATAGGAGGGATTGGCATGACCACTAACCCGGAGGAGAAAGCACTTCTTGCAGACGCATATCAGGTGAAAAGAGAGAACCAGCAATGGAATCCGGCGGACACGACTGCGGCAATTCAACGTGGTCTCGCAAAGGCCAGAATAAAACGATCAGGTAGGACCGTTCGTATCAAATGGATCACAGCAGTGCTGATCACGGCCCTGGCTGCTGGTTGGTTTCTCTTAGGTCCGCTTGGGAGTTATGGTCAAGAGCAGGCAACATATACTGAGCCTGTGACCCATTGGGGAGTACTAGAGCCCTTTCGTGACCTGTTAACTTCGGATATGGACCGTGCCACGATTACTTCAACGCTCAATAATGGTTATGTGCAACTCGTGGATCGGACGGTTACTTCAGGAATATATCAGTTTACCGTGAACGCGGTTATGGCGGATGAGAACAGGATAACCGTATTGTATACCGCCAGAACGGATGCATCGCAAGAGATTTATTCGATAGTCAATACCAAGATGACGGATGCAAGAACAGGTTATGTCCTTGATAACGGAAATATAGGAGGAGGGCATTTCTCGAATGATAAACATACCATTTATGGCCGGAAAACAATTGAGCGAAATCGAAATAAACCGCTGCCTGAGCAAGTGAATCTTCAGTTCCAGCTTTCTTCCTTTGTTCCAGATGTGGTGGGAAGTTTAGAAAAAGGGGAAAAGGAACGGAAATATAAATATTCCAAAAAAATGAATCTTTCTTTTGCGCTGGATCCCAAATTCTCTATCCCCAAAACGGAAATCATCAACGTTAATCGGACCTTTACCGTTGGAGGTTATGAGGTCATGTTGTCCGAAGTTGAGGTATCTCCTCTTGTAACTCGGGTCAGGCTTGTTTATGAGCCGGATCAAGAGATCGATTACAAAACGAAGTTGTTGATCAGTGAGGTCGTTCAGCCTATCGAGATTGTAACCACCTCTAAAGGCGGGAAGCAGACCAACTTATCCACGATATTTGGGCGTGGAACGGAAGACGGAATGATGTATACTTTCAGCAGCAATCTGCTGGACAATCCGGAATCGATGGTATTAAAACTTCGTGGGAAAACTGGTAAGGTCTATGATGATTTGCAGGAAGCCAAGAATGATGAACTGGGGATCAAAATCAAATAAGATGAACTAAGAGGCAATACTCTTATTCAGATTAGGTGGATGTTAGTGAAAGCAGAGAAGGGATGTCCCTCAAGGTCGTAAGCCTTGTGAGACATCCCTTTTTAAATATGAAAACGGCTGATCTTATACAGTTAAAATATCTACTCCCAGAGCTGGAAGGGTCAACTTCTGATCCAACCTCTCGCTGGTCAACAAGCTGCGATAAGGAACGTCCAGCGTAATCTCTCGTTGCTCATTCGTCAAATTGATCAGAAATAGGAAGTTTTGCTCCCCCTTCGTTCGAATCGACAGCTCGACACCTTCCGGCAACTGGATTTTGGGCGCCAAATCCTTTTCCTTCAATATGCCTTCAAACAACTGATAGAAATACGATGGCTCCGGCCAAGTGCCAACATAATACACTTCACCTTCACCAAACTTATTGACAGTAACCGCCGGTACACCCTCGTAAAAGTCGTTGTCATACCAGGCGATCGGCTCTGCACCTCGCAGTTCCAGTAGATCACACCATTGCTTCGCAGCGAAAGTCTTGCCCTCCGCGTTCCGTATCCGATGCTCACTGTTGCCGATGGCATCATATTCACATACGACAACACCCGCCGCTTCACCCAGTAGCCCCGGCAGAGGCAGCATCTCACATACATTCCTCATGTTCTTCACGCCAGTCCGATTGGTAAGGACAACCGTACCACCCTTGGCTGCGAATCGCTCCAGCCGCTGTGCTACTTCTTCACTTAACAGGAAGAGGGAAGGGACAATGACCAGCTTGTACCCATCGAGCTCCTCAGTCCAGTTGATAACGTCTGTACCAACGCCCATTTTCAGAAATGCATTATGCATAGAGGACAAGTTGTCTAAGTAGTGCATTCCCCCTTCCGCCTGCGGCTGAAGAGAAAGCGCCGTATGCTGATCATGCGAATGCAGAATCGCAACCTGAGTAACAATGGTTGAGTCGGCCAAGAGTTCTCCTAACTGGTTCACCTCGCGAGTAAGCTCCGCGAACTCCCTGAACCTGCGCCCAGGAACATTGCTGTGGTCGATCAGCCCATGCCAGAACTGTTCCGCTCCGACGGTAGCACTCCGCCAGCGGAAATGGACGACCATATCCGCACCGCGAGCGATTGTCTGCCAGGAGCGAGCTCGGATCAGTCCAGGATACGGCGTGCGCTGAATCGGCATCCAGGCGCCCTGTGCCCCGCTGAGTTGTTCCATTACCCAGAAATTCCGGCGTTTGATGCCGCGAACCAAGTCCAGCGTAAGCGCTCCGTTCCTCGGAAACCGATCGCCATAATCGCGATACAGCTCATTCGGATAATAATCAACAGAGACGAAGTCCAATTCGTTGTGCATATCATAATAGTCCAGGCTATTCGGATATTGCCACATGTTATGCGTCACAAATTGGCCTGGACAGTTACGGCGTAAAATCTCAAGCTGCCATCCCAGCAGATAGCCTACGCTGTCAGAACAAAATCGTTTGTACTCCAGAAGATAGGAAGGATTCATCGGTTTGCTGGGTCCGAGTGGTGTTGTTACCTCAGCCCAGCTGCTGTACTCCCCACTCCAGACGACCGTACCCCACTCCCGGTTCAACTCCTCCAGATTGGAATAACGCTTTTGCAGCCAAGCGACAAATGCACGATTACATGTATCACAATGGCATTCCTGGTAGTGCATCTCGTTATCGATTTGCCAGCCTATGACGGCGGGATGCTTACCATAGCGCTGTGATATCGCTTCCACAAATTTGGAACCCAGCATTCTCAAGGAAGGGCTGTTGTTGCAACGATGTCCACGCACACCTGGCCGAATGATGTGGCGTTGCTCATCCATGGGCAGCACATCCGGATAACGGGTAGTCATCCAGTTTGGCGGGGTATTGGTGGGGGTGCATAACACAATTTCCATACCACGCGAAGCGAATACTTCTATAGCCGCATCCAGCCATTCAAACTGATAATTACCCTCAGTCGGTTCCATTCGGCTCCAGGCGAACTCCGCCATTCGCACAACTGCAACCCCTGTCTCTTGCATAAGTACGGCATCTTTCTCCCATAACTCCGGGGTCCATTGCTCTGGATAATAATCAATTCCGATCTTCATTGTCATCCTGTGATCTCCTTTATTTATCAATATATTGCGATTATATGTTATATTAATTCGAGTGAATATCTTAAATAATTAATATGATATAACAATATTAAGATCAGGAGAGTTAGTCGTATGCCTCATCCCAATCGTAATTTTCCGGTGTTATCTGCCCGAGACAAGCTGCTCCCTTTTTATTTACTTGGCATCGGCCTGCATCATGAACAGGAGCATATCCGCCGAGACCAAGGCATTGAGGATTATCAGTGGATACAATGCCGCAGCGGTGTGGGTAAGCTCAAGCTCAGTGAAACGGAACATATCGTCAAGCCAGGTATGGGCATGCTGTTATTCCCTGGACAGAAGCACGAATACTATGCGCTATCCGACAGTTGGGAAGTCGACTGGATCATTTTCGATGGCAACGGGTCAGCAAACTTATTTGAAACCGTGGGCATTGTCGATACATGCGTATACACGCTTGCACAACCTGAATACCTTCTCTCCCGAATGCGGGAGTTGCTGCAAGCTGCCTTAACACCACAAGAGCAGACATTAAGCAATTACGCCTGCTCCGCCATTCTCTATACCTTATTGACAGAGATTATTCAACGCGTATCTGTTGAGGGCAGCGATACGGTCGGGCAGCAGTATGAGCGATTAAAACCGGTTCTGGACTATATTGAACAGCATTATGCTGAAGAGATCACTTTGCCAACGCTGGCTGGATTGATCTGTGTCACACCAGAATATTTCTGTCATTTGTTTAAGAAGACGACAGGTATTCGTCCCATTAGCTATGTTAATCAGGTAAGAGTCAACAAGAGCAAGGAACTGCTGCTCGACAATGTGCAGCGCGGGATGGAGGATATTGCTCGTCAAGTCGGCTTCGAATCGACCAGCTATTATGGAGCCATCTTCAAGAAGCTGGAACGAATTACACCTGGCTTCTTCCGCCGCAGCTATCAGAAGTCGTAACATATTATTATCCGCAAGCAAATGGTTTTTCGTCAGAGGCTTTAGGAACTGATCCAAGGGTGGATCAGTTCCAAGATGGATCACATAGTACTCGTTAATAGAGCCGCTAATTAGCGGCTCAATTTTGTGTGAACGAATGGCCTGGTTTTATGTTTTTTCACTATATCTGATCTGCTGTTGCATAAAAATGATAATTGTTGTCTTTTTGCAATTTTTGTATTGTCACAGCCAAAGTTACACGATATAATCGAGTTGTCTTTGAGGATAATATTATAAAGGATGGTGAAATTTTGAAGAAATTTTCGATGCTTTTACTCGCTGTAACTCTATTGTTGTTAACTGTCTCCACAGCCCCGTCTACATATGGTGCGGCCAGTTATCCGAACACAGGTACGAACGGGTTGACTGGTTTTGCAGGCAGTGCCAAGAATGAAAATGGTGTATCCAAGTCAGCTACGACAGGTGGCAAGAACGGTCAGGTAGTTTACGTTAGTAATCTCAATGACCTGAGAACACATATGGCGGGCTCTACAGCCAAAATTGTCGTCGTTGAACAGAATATTTCTTCCTCCACGCTGCAAAAGGTTGAATTCGGAGCGAACAAGACACTTGTAGGTTCCTTTGGCAAACATACATTAACGAATATTCATTTCAGATCCACAAGCAGCTCAAGCAATGTGATTTTTCAGAATCTGACTTTTGAACACGCTTCCAATATTAATGCCAATGATGATATCCAGATGTATATCACTTCAGGCTCCAATTACTGGATTGATCATGTGACGTTTGCTGGTCACAGCTACAGCTCTGGCGGTAATGATCTGGACAAACTTCTGTATATTGGCGATCGCGCCGACTATATTACGATTAGCAATTCCAAATTTGCGAACCATAAGTATGGCGTCATCCTCGGTCATCCGAATGATGGTAACAGCAGTTACAATGGAGTACCTCATGTGACGATGTCCAACAATTATTTTGAAAATTTATATGTACGTGGTCCTGGACTTTTAAGATATGGTTACTTCCATCTCAAAAACAACTATGCAAACAACTTTAATCAGGCCATCACAATTGGTGAAAAAGCACGAATTTATTCCGAAAACAACTACTTTGGTGCCGGCGCTGAAAAGGGAGGCATCCTGGATGACAAAGGAAAAGGTGAGTTTACGGATACGGGCAGTACACCAGCGCTTAATAGTCCGACTTCTCCTAAAACGAACTGGAGACCAAGCTCCAATTACAGTTATCAGGTAGAAAGTGCCAGCTACGCGCGTGAGTTCGTCACCAAGTATGCAGGCTCCTCCAATACAACACTTGTATTTGGAAAGTAAGAGCTGTTGCACATCCTTTCACGACCCAAAAGGCCTGTCTTGTGCGCCATAACGCATGAGACAGACCTTTTTTTGTTTGTAAAATGATATGCTTACATATCATTTTACATTTCATATTCATTTTAAATGTTGAATACCGATATACATAAAGTAGCGCTGGTTTCATACTTATGAAGTTAATATGTACTATGCTAAGGCGCTGCGTATTTGCGATTTGCACATAAGCAGGACCAAAGACTACTAGATGTAGTACAGAAAGGCCCTACAACTTACATTTAACCTACATAAAAGGACGGGGTATGCATGGATCGTATGGACGAAATTATTTGGAAAAGGAACAAATTAATCGGTATCATTTTGTGGATTATTATTGCCATTGGTATGGGGCTGGCCTTTACGATGCCGAAGTTACTTGTGTCCAATGGAGTAGCTCTAGTCTTTGTAGTTTGGATTACATACGCTAATGCGAAAAAGAAACATATTCATCTCATTCCATGGCTGATTACTGTATTACTTACAATATGTGGAGTCTATGTCGGTTGGGGAACGGTCAATTTTGCCTTAAGTTTGGTTATAACCGCAGTTCTACTGTTATTTCCTAACAAGAAATTTTTTGTGGTTGGATTTTCGGTATTACTAGTCAACAGTGTTCTTCAATTATTTGTTATGAATACCGTTGATTCTGTTGAGCTAATAGGCAATATCGTTAATGTGGGACTATTCGCTCTCACGGGGGCCATTCTGATGCTGGTCTCACAGCTGAATCAAAGGCTCTTCCATGAAAGTGAAGTACGCCAGAATGAGGTGGAGCATTCTAAGCAAAGAGTAGAAACCATGCTGGAGCGTGTGAAGGAATCGGTCGAAGGTTTATCACGTTATACAGATCAATTGAAGCAAAAAGTGAATGCGACCGGCTCCATCACCAATGAGGTGACGCTTGGGTTCAGTGAGGTTGCAAAAGGTGTTGAGTTCCAGGCGACCAGTGTGGCCGAGATCTCGGAATCCTTATCTGTGTCGGATCAGCATATCAAGGACGTTGCTTCGTATTCGCAGCAGATGAAAGAGTTGTCCGCAAGTATGGCAATGAGCACGCAAACTGGAAGCACACAGATGGACCAGCTAAACATCCAGATGCAAGATCTATATGAAACGATTAATACAACTGCAAATGACATGCGAAAGTTCAACGAGGAAAGTGAATCCATGACGCTTATGCTGAACAGCATAGCGGATATTGCGAGTCAGACCAACCTGCTCGCGCTTAATGCAGCCATTGAAGCCGCTCGTGCGGGTGAGCATGGACGCGGGTTTGCTGTTGTATCAGAGGAAGTTCGCAAGTTGGCAGAGAGCTCGGGTCAGTCCGCAAGTGATATTGGAACCATCCTGTCTCGATTAAAAGGACAGACGCAGGCACTGACGGATCGATTCGAACGCATTCGTCAATCGTTACAACAAGGAAGAGATAGCGTCCATACGGCAGAGGAAGTATTCCGTACGATCAACAGCAACTCTCAGCATGTGTTGAATCAAGCGACAGATATCGAGACTAGTTCGGCGACCATGAAGGAATCTTCCACCAGAGTTGTGAATGAGGTTTCCGAGATTTCGAGTGTAACGGAGCAATCCAGTGCAGCGACAGAAGAGATTCTGGCGAGCATGGAAGAACAACGTAACCTGACACAGAAGATGGTAGAGAGCTTTGGAGAATTGGAGCAACTGATTGTGAACCTGAATGAGTTAGTCTCGGATCATCAGGCTTCTTCCGTTGCGAATAAACTTTAATATTAATAGTTGAAGGCCTGTCGGTGCGTATTTAGCGTACTGGACGGGCTTTTTTTCGTCTAGAGTACAACTTGATGGCGACATTTTTTTTCTATACAGTGTTGTGTAGAGTATGAAGAGAGTAGAACTAACAATGTAAATGGTAGTTAAAAGAAGATGTTACCTCATGGGGGAGTAAAAGGTTGAAGAATAAAGGAATGAAAGACAGCTCGGCCTACGATGACCGTACATATGAAGTTAGGAATGATAATCGAACTGCACGCGTGCAGCTGTATGATCAGCAATCGTTCGAAGGCATGGACTGGCCCGATACGGAGGATGGCAGATATGCCAGAGCTTATCTGGAACCTATGATGCTGGACGGGACCCAAAGCTTTATGTCCAACGTGGAAACGACATTGTTGCTCGCCCGGATTGATGATCTCGTTATTCCGCTGACGGTGAATGATACAGAGTACGACAATGCTTACGTTTGTTCGCCATATACGCATTATGTGAGTTACGCCAAGCAGGAATTGACCATGTTGCAGAAGCCCGTGTTGGAAAAAGGTCTTTCTGTGCTGCTCAGTCTAATAGGTTGGGGAATGAAGCAATCGCAGATCAATAAAGTTGTGCATGTGAACAACTGGTTGTTGTCCACCAATCTGTATCCAGCCATATCCGGTGAACAAGCAGAATGTTTGCTTGCAGCGGTACAAGAGCGATACCTTGAGCATGTCATTGTATTTCGCTCCTTGTGCCCTGGACTTCATCCCGATCTGACGGCGAGGCTAACGGAAGTGGGGTGTCGACTGATTCCGAGCCGACAAATCTACCTGTACCATGCGCATGATCCGAATTTTGGAAACTCCAAGTCGCGCTGGTTGCTGAAGCGGGATTTCGAGTTATTGGCCAAGCATGGATACGAATTCGTATCCGTAGCAGATATGACGGATGCAGATATTCCGCGAATCGTGGAGCTGTACAAGCTGTTATACCTTGAAAAATACTCCTATCACAATCCTCAGTTCACGGAACGGTACATTGCTGCTGCGATGGCATCAGGAACACTCAGGCTGTATGGACTGCGAAAGGAGGGGCGCTTGGATGCGGTCATGGGTTATTTCTACCGAAATGGAATCATGACAACGCCACTGTTCGGTTACGATACAGCGGTGCCCCAGTCCGTCGGACTATACCGTATGTTATCGGCTTGCCTGATCGGACAGGCTCGCGAGAACGGCCATCTGTTACATGAGAGCGCCGGGGCTGCGCAGTTCAAGCGCAATCGCGGTGCTGTGGCGGATTTTGAGTATTCGGCTGTGTATGAGCGGCACCTTCCATGGGGCAGACGCTGGTGCTGGCTGCTGCTTGATCGGTTGCTGAATCGCATAGGTGTGCCGCTGATGCGCCGTATGAAGCTGTAAACAAACATAATAACGTTTTTGCGCTGCCCGATGTAGGTGTGAGCTTGCATCTGATTTGACTGCACACTTGCACACACAAATGGTTATCATGATAAGCACATTTGTGCGCAGTCGCCTAATTAGACATGCTCTACGAGTTGCACCTCGAAGCCATCTGGATCTGTAATGTAAATAAACCGCAGATGCGGATTGGGCTGGATAGGTCCGCGCGCAATGGGGATATTCAGCTCTGCCAGTCGTTCTATGGCTTCATCCAGCGAGTTCACCTCATAGCCGATTGACACGCCGGCCTCTGGTTTAAGCGTGGATTCACTGCCCTCAATCAGTTCCAGCTTGGCTTCATTCTCCATGCCCAGCATGGCAATCTGCCGTCCACGGCTTTCGAATCTGCGCTGAATTGGAAGTCCGAGCATGTCGTGGTAGAACCCGAGTGAAGCTTCCAAATTACTGACCCTCAGCGTGATCCAGTTTAATTTGATCAACATGGGTGAATCTCTCCTTTTTTTTGCATGATATGTATGTTTGTTACGTTCATTATACGATAGGCGCTAGCAGGAACCTACTCCTTAACAATAAACAGTAAAATAGCTGCCGAAATATTCGGCAGCCAGATGGTGTAATCTCCTGTAGTTCCAGTAGTTCTAACGAATTATTGAATCAGATCAACGGCCGTTTGTGGTACAAATGCCTCTACACCGTTATAAACAATGACACCCTCCAAAGTTGTCTTTTTGCCGTTCACCAGTGCGATATTTTTGTAGATTTGCAGTTCCAGTTTGGTGTTACCTTTTGTTACGAGGATCTTCGGATTTTTGGCGTCCGTCAGGTCCAGTTTGTACGTCGCGCCTTTGGCTGTAAATGCCTGTTTGGCAGGTACAAACAATTGTTTGCTCACGCTGTCGAGATCCAGATCCATTACACGAGCCATATATTTGGCGACATCCGTGTTGTCAATCACACCGAATGGACGGTCATTGTTCGGAGCATACGTGTACAGCACGACATCTCCACCTGTATGACCACCGGTTGTCCAGCCAATCCCTGCACGTTTGCTGATCATTGGACCGATTGCATAGTTAAGACTGCCTGGCTCGGCCGCTTTAATGGTGGCAATCTCCTCGGAAGTCAGATCGGTAATGCCATAATATTGTTTCATCACTGCTTTGATGTTTGTACGCTTCGCATTCAACTTCGCTTCAACGCCCTCGCCTGTCAGCTTGGCCTTTTTCAAAGGTCCGATAAATGTGGACAATGGCTCTTTATCATATGTGCCAGTTGTAGATGCATTACCAATCGTGAGTCCACCGTTCTGATGGTCAGTTACAGCCACAACGGCAGTCTCTCCATCCGCTTTGGCAAAATCCATGGCTACCTTTACGGCATCATCAAAAGCCAGCACGTCACTGATAATACCAATCGGATCATTGGCATGAGCTGCCCAGTCCACTTTGCTGCCTTCAACCATCAGGAAGAAGCCGTCTTCGTCTTTGGACAGAACTTCAATGGCTTTGGATGTCATCTCGGCAAGGCTTGGCTGCTTCGCAGGATCACGGTCCATATTATAAGCCATGCCCGCTGGTGCGAACATACCCCATAGCTTGTTCGAATCGGAAGCTTTCATTGCAGCTGGTGTAGTGACGTAATCGTAACCCAGTGCCTTGATGGACGAAATCAGATTCTCGCCGTCTTTACGTCCGGCTGGCTCAAGGTATTTGCTACCTCCACCCAACACAACATCCATGCCATTGTAAACTTGTTGTTTGCTGAGTGCATCATAGTTTTTACGGTCCGGATAGTGTGAGGAGAAGTCCGCTGGTGTGGCGTGCATAATCTCGGATGTGGCTATAATTCCGGTTGCTTTACCAGCCAGTTTGGAAGCCTCCAGCACGGAAGCAACAGGTTTTCTTTCGTCTCCAGGCGCAATCGCCTTTTGCCCAGGCATGGTAGCTTTGTCCGGAAGTACACCAACAAATCCGGTATGAGATTTATAACCTGTTGCAAAAGCAGTTCCGGCAGGGGCCGAGTCCGCAATCGGCGCATCGGCGGAGTGTGTGCGAACCATGCCGCTTGCCATAGAGTCCAGTGTCAGGGACGAGCCCTTATACCAACGAGCCAGAGCGGTAGCATCATTAGCCATACCGTCAGGAATCAGAATAATCACATTTTTAATCGGTGATGCAGATGTCGTTGAGGTGGTGTCTTCCACAGCCCACGCTGCACTGCTTCCTCCGAGTGTAGCCGTAACAATTGTTGTCACCGCGAGCATCATTTTGGCTGCACGGACATTAAACCGGTTTAACATGAATGCATCCTCCTAGAATATATGTATAGTTTGGTATCCCAAACCAAGTGTATACAACAATTGCTAAACTAACGTATGAAATGGGTTAACTATATGTAAAATTTACGATTAGTAAAGGTACTAGAATTCAGGTGAACTGGACAAAATGAGGACCACTCTTGTATGTTAAGGAGAAAATCGGGCTAGGGAATGCCCCTCGTCTAATGATCGGCTTTGAGGTGGTTTGTAATGAAAGAATGGTCAGAAGCCATTCAGTGGTGGAATAAAAATCAGGTGAAGCTCATGGACATTCGTCATCTGGTCTTGAAGCCGGGACAGGCAATTAAGCCGTATGTTTTGCCAGCCCATGCTTTTTTGCTGATGGTCAGAGGAGAAGCCATTGTTCATTTGGGTAAAGAAAAGCTCAGGTCCAACCAGACGCAGGTTCTGCATGTTGGCAAAGGCACAACTATACATATCCATTGTCTGGATCTCCCCTTGGAATATTATCTTATTTTATATAAACCCCAGCCAAGCTCCACTGGTACCGACCCGTCGAGAGTAGAAAACGTACAACAAGAGTATGAATTTTCCCCGCAGCAGTATTATTTTGCAGCAACATATCCGCTGTTGCTAATTCCCATAATGGAGAGAATGCATGAATGCTGGGCAAGCAGCGAAGAATTGGACAGGTTGCAGGTTACAGGACTGTTGTATCAGTTTGTATACGAACAGTTTCGTCAATGGAAGCAGGCGAGTGATCAGGTAGCTGATCCTCCAGAATTAGCCGAGCAGATTGCAGCATACATTCAGGAGCACTACGCACATCCCGTGTCCATGGAGGATATGGCGGCCCAATTTCATTACAGCAGTCATTATCTGGCACGGGTATTCAAGCGAAAATTCGGTTGCAGTCCGATGGAATACGTCATCCAAACCCGGATGAACCAAGCCAAAGTATTGCTAACAGAGACAGAGGCTCAGATTCGTGATGTGGCTGAGAGCGTTGGATATAAAGATTTGTACTACTTTAGCCGAATCTTCAAACGAATGATGGGAGAAACTCCTGCTCAATATAAAATGCACAGTCATCTGCTTAAAGGTTCAAATCGTACCAATAAGAAGTCGGAATCGTTCATTGCTGGAGAGCTCACACAACGCTATATTGATAATAACGATAATCATTATCAATACAACACTTGGAGCGTGAATGACTTGAATGTTCGTTTTAAGCCTACTTTGGCGGTCAGTTTATTATTTAGTTTATCCCTGCTGTTAGCAGCTTGCGGGGGAGGAGCTGATCCACAGTCAACAGCAATTGAAGATGCTTCACTGCCTGCAACCAAAATGTATACCGACGCATCGGGGAGAACGGTTGAGATTCCAGCTCAATCTGCCAAACCGGTTGTGATCACATATGGTGGTTATTTGCTGCCACTCGGAATGAAGCCGGCGGGTGCCAACAAGGAAACACTGGATCTGTACCCGGAAGAGATGGCTAATGTGCCGGATATCGGATCAGGAACGGGGAACGTAGAAGTCGTCTCGGATCTGGAGCCAGATCTGATCATCGTACCTGATTATACAAGCACGGAAGTGATCGGCACCTATGAGAAAATTGCGCCCACGATTACGGTAGCCTGGGGCGGTGACCCGGATGTGATCAACACCCTGAGAACGATGGGTGAGATTATGGATCGGAAAGAGGAAGCAGAGCGATGGATTGCTACCTTTGAAGATAAATTGAAGGGGATTCGGGATGAACTGAACATCAATATTGAACCGGGCACCACGGCCATGTCCTTTGTCATCTACAACAAGGAGGTATTACTTGGGGGAGAAGGTGGCACATTGGGCAAGCTGATATACCAGGATTTCGGATTTGATATGCCTGAACAGTACAAAGCCTATGCAGATGGTGGAACCGTGCTTTCATTGGAGAAGCTGGCGGATAAACCTGCAGACTACTTCTTCACCCAGATGGAAGATGAAGAGATGGAGCAGATGACTGAACTGTTCAAGGAGCCGGTGTACCAGAGTATTCCTGCGATCAAAAATCATCGGATCATTAATGTGTCTCGCAACTATTGGAATTATGGACCTTATCTGGTCGACAAGGGGCTGGATAGCCTGATTGAGCAAGTGAGCAAGCTACAGGAATAAAAAAACGTTTCATTCTACAAATTTGACGCAAATCACGTCATATCAGAGCAGGTTCATAGGTGGATGCGTCTATGGCCTGTTTTGTTATGTCGGCGGTTCTGTATAATTAAAGCTTATAACCGACGGAACATTCGGAGCGATATGGATTTATTTTGAATTGTGGAGTCAGAGAAGAAGGGGCTTGAATGTAACGTATCGGAATCGTAGTGTAGATGCCTTCCATTGAGCGATCTGGTCGATTCTTGCACTGGTATTTATTCCAATGACGATGTTGCTTGGATTCCATCCGGCATACACTCAGGTTATTTTCCGGGTATCTAATAAATGCAACATTGTAGGAGATCAGCAGAAGCAGGCTTAGTAACTTATAACGTTGAATGAGTAGTGTAGAACTGTATGCAAGATGAAATAGATAGAGGTTGGAGAGAGGAGAATGATACATGATGGATACTATCCCAGTTCAGGACCTGCATGCACATCCTGAACTGGGATTCACGGACCAAAGTGGTACAGATGCTGACGCAACTGGGGTATAGCGTCAACTTATGGAAAACATGCGATTGACGACACATCACGGCGGGGGCTGCCCAAGCCGGAAGTGTTGGAAGCTGCATATCGACGCGCCCTCCAGGAAGGTGCAGATCCGATAATCGTGGAGCAGATGCGAGGTGGGTTCACCGCCGTTGTCGCTGAACTTCAAGGGGAGCAGGAGGGACAAACGACTGCGTTCCGCTTCGATATGGATGCACTGCCAATCCGTGAGAGCAAGTTGGAACAACACGCGCCAGAAGCGGGAAAATTTCGTTCCAGTCATGAAGGTATTTTGCACGCTGGTGCATACGATGGACATACAACGATTGGACTGGCGCTTGCAGAACGGTTGAGTAACCGGAAATTTGTCGACAAGATCAGGCTATTGTTCCAGCCTGCCGAAGAAGGTGTGTGTAGAGCATATGCCATGGTCGAAAAAGGAATGCTGGAACAGGTGGATCGCCTGTTCTGCATAAACTTGGGTAGCGGTGTGCCATCCGGTCATATCAGAGGTGCGTCTGCCGAGTTCCTGTCAACAACCAAGCTGGAAGCGCTCTTCACCGGAGGAAGGACGGAACGCGCTACTGGGTGCAGCGACCGCCATGCTAAATATTCATGCACTTCCCTGGTTCAGTTCAGCAGATACCCGGATCAACGTAGGTATTCTAGAAGGTGGGACAGCGGCCAATATTATTGCCGAGCATGCACGTATGGTTATTGAGCCCCGTTCGACCAGTGAAGAAACGAATTGAGAGTTGGGCGTCGCGTGCGGAACATCATTGAGCATGCGCAGCCATGCACGAACTGACCGCTATAGCCGATTCGGTGTGATATGGAACTTGCAGAACTTGCGGTTCAGCAGGCGGAAGGCATCACTGGGTTTACCCAAGCATAAGCCGTATCGGATAGTGCTACTCTCAGCAGCGTATATGATTCGGCGAGGCGAGTACAGGAGCAGGCTGGCAAAGCTACGTATATGATTGTTGGCACCGAGTTGCCTGCTCCGCATCATCACCCTGAATTTGATATTGATGAAGCGGTATTGGCTCCAGCGGTAGAACTGCTGGTAAAGTTGGCACGCACGCAGTAGAACACAAAGACAATATGTAATCCAAAATAGCCTGAGATTATGTGACTCTCTTTAGTTGAAATAACCACCTTGGAACAGTTGTTTAGTTTGAAATAATAAGACAAGTGAAAAATGTATTTTATTTTGTGGTTCATTTGTCTTATTATTGTAATTGCAATATATAGTAAATACTTAAGATTAAGGGAGACATATTATGACTTTGAGCATTGAGGATAATCAAGAATCTCGAATTTTTATTGGAGCTAGAGATCTTGGTGTACAAGTATATAAAATTTTACCTACATTTGATTTGATATTAAATCAAATAGAGCAGATTAGAAGCGAAGCAAAAGATGTAGCAGTTGATAGCGGAAATATGGAGAAAATGTATCTGAATAAAAAAGAAATGAATCATACCATGGGAATTTTTGGAACGAGAGGCACGGGTAAAACTTCTGTTTTGTATACCATCAAAAATCGACTTAGGGACAATGAGGATGAATGTATTATATACAAGGTAAGTAGGAATATAATCTTACCAATCATCGAGCCTGATCATTTTGGAGATAATACAACAATTTTAGGATCAATTGTTGGCCTATTAAAAAAAGAAGTGGAAAAACAATTACATATTATAAAAAACAAGGTGAAATCGGGATTTGAAAATGATAATGAATATTTCAACAAAGGTTGCTATAGAACAAACAATCCTTTGCAGAACAGTTTAAATGAAGTGATAGAATATCATATGTATACTTCAAGTGAATACAGGAAAATTTTAATTCATCATTATGATGATTTAGCAACGCATATAAAAAAATCCTCTCATCTTCTCACACCCGATGTTGAGTTTAAATATAGATTGCATCAATTAATTTCTACATTAATTGAAAATCAACGCCGATTAATCCAAAAAGATAAGAGTAATGATGAGCCGCTCATATTTCTTTTTATTGATGATATTGATCTAAAGATGAAAAGAAGCAGAGAGTTAATTGAAGCGCTCTTACTGTATGCCAATCATCCTAACGTTATTACAATATTATCTGGAGATTACGATATTTTAAAAGAGTCTATTATGTTAGCTCTTATTCAAGATGAGCAATTAAAGGAGAGTAATTTGACTGTTGAATTTGAAGTTAAGCCCGGCCTAACTCTCCATAGTCGAAAACTTGATCTTGCGGATGAGTACTTAAAGAAAATTATTCCACCCATGAGACGTCATCAGTTAATACGTTGGAATGAAAATACAATTCCGGAGTTTGCTTTTGGCACTATGACTCTAAGCTCTCAATTAAATGAATTACTAGGCTCCGGAAATATATTTAACTATACAACTGATAATAATATTGCATCCAAACCTATCAGGAAGAGTTATAGTATTTTTGATCAAACTCCTAGAGGAATAGTAAATGTGTATTACCGAATTTATGAATTAATCAAAAGCCGACATCTTGATACTATATCCACTAAAGAAGAAGGAAACGAGAGGAATAAGCAAGATGAGTTTAATCATGTTAAATCATTAATTGATACTATAATAATATCCTCTAAAACTCTTGTTGCTAAACAAAAAGAAATTTTAGAGGATTTCTTACAGTGGGGAAATGATGCAACTAGCAGTTACCTCAATTATTCCATATTAGAATCAATAACTAAAAAATTTCAAAGCAAACTAAACCAGAGTGGCAGCTTATCCACTAGCCTTGAGAGCAAAGAAGAGTTCTCGTTATACCTTCAATTAATGATTATAGGTGACTTAATTCAAAAATTATTACCAGAGGTAAGAATTGATGAAAACGACTATAATCGTGTCCTAAATGTATGTTTTAACTTGTTTTTAAAAATTGACAAAGATAGTTCGTCCTCAAACAAGCTAAGAGAAGTATGCAGAACTATTATCAATAATAATGATTTTAGAAATAATTTATTGTTTATTGATCTGATCTCAGACAATGAAAAATTTTTATTAGCCATAAACGAATCTAAATATAAGATTTTATATAGTGACGAGAAATTTTTGCTTGAAACATTGAATAAATTAGTTAATAAAAATAACAAGAGCACGTTATTTCAAGAACTTTTTTATAGACAATATAGTTCAAGAAAATCAGAAGAAGCTGAGAAAATTAAAGACTTTTTTGATTTTATTCAGAAAATTAGTTCTAAAACAGCAGAGCACGATTATTATAAGACTATTTATAAGCCGATTCTTCCCAAAAGGGCAAGTTTGAATGCGCGATATGAAATAGCTGAAAACCAATATTTAGTTATAATTGACTTATTTATAAATATGCTAATGGTCTATAATCATTTATCTCAATCAAATAGTAATTCTAGTATTCATATTGATGAGATCGCTTGGCAAAAGGGGAATAGAGATAAAAATTTAAAGAAAGAGTATCAGTTATTTTATTTTTTCATGAATGCTAGAAAGAGGAATTTAGATTTCAAAAGACTTAACCTGAACCAGAAAAATAAAATTCAAAACCTTATGCTCGATTTCGAAGATACTTTAGAGAGGAAGATATTTGAATCCAATGACAGTAAAATCAAGTGGATAGATTCAGATATAATCGAACTTGAACTTGAAAAATTTATGAATGGAGCAGATGGAGAAAACACAACTTATAAAAAAGTCAAGAAAAACGTTCAATGGTTACTTTTCGTTCAAATCGAAAATACTTCATTACCTAATTATATAGATACTTTCAATACCGTGTTGGATTTGAGCAGAAATTATCATGTTTGGTATGGAAGGAAAGAGGCGATGGATTTAATTAAGGTTTTTCGTGAACAATCGTATCTTAATCTAGATCACTTGGAGAAAGAAATTTGGATATTAATAAAATCATTTAAATATTTGCAGGAAATTAATTCAGAAGATTCTATCGATTATGATTTTCAAAAGGTGAAAAATGAGATAAATGACAAGTTAGATATTGCGTTTGAGCGTGCCAAAAATTTGACTGAAGAAGATTTAAATGTTATTGGATTTGATCTCGAAGATGATGAAGAGATGGAAAGTCAAGGTTCATATTGACATGCTGAAAAAAATTAATATGATACTTAATGTTGCCTTTTTTCCTTTTAAAGATTTATCCTTTTATAACAATAATGATCTGGTTGATATTGCTATAGCTGTTCATGATCAAACAAACAATAAAAAAGCTAAGCAAAGAAACTTTAAATCGATCAAGAAATTTAAAGAAAAGTGCCAACAAAATATTATTTCCAATTGTGAAGTAAATAGTTTAGATGAAATTGATTTAATTCTAGAAAAATTTTATCCTTTTTTTTATAAGAGATATTTTAAAAATGAAAATTTAACTTTACATGAAGTGGAACAGAAAATATACGAGTATTTTTTTTATATTGTAGAGCAATTTTCCAGAGCATTATTAACTCATAGAGATGGTCAAGTTGTTTTTAAATATTGGAAACATGAATATGATATTAAAGGCGAATTTGATGATTTCTGGAATAGTTTTACAGAGTCGGACAAGGTTCATATGTTTAGTGCACTTGGAAGACTATTACCATTGGATTTATTTGTTGCGTCATATTATGTAAATAATAATTTGCACAAATCAATACAACTTAGTAACTTATATCAACACGTAAACCTAGCTGATGCTCCTTTACATGATGTTCTACGTAACGGGGTGGCTGAGAATCATGTACATGCGAGTGCAGCATTTAATTTCTCATTACTTTGGCAATCTTGTATGAATTTTAACGGGAATTTTACTAATAATCATATTGGTAAATATTTGAATGAATTTGAACCCTCTAATACTAACACTTCTACATCATGTAAAGAATATATTTTAACAGCTCAAATATTAAGAATTATTATTGCGCAATATTTAAAAACTTCGACTCATGATGAATCAATATTCGAATGGATTAGATCGAATTTTAGAGGGGATTTGGAAGTTTTTTTCTCGATCCTTTCATCCGAGTCCTCTTTCATGCCAGTAGATGTACTTAAAGAATGCATAGAAAAGTTGAAAAGAGAGTTCAATATAGATAGCTATGATGATCATACAGATTATATTTTCTCAATATTTGAAGAAGATAAGCATATAAAGACATTTGGCGAGAATTTATTTTTGTTTCATGCTATGAAATTCAAGGCAACAATAGAGCATTCAAATAAGAGAACTCAGTCAAGTTTCAATGAGTTTTGTTATTTGTTTTTCCGATATCTTCGTATCAAGAATGAATTTTATCAGCAAGTTCATCAAACTAATACGATTAAAGGTTTAGACTACTTTAGAGCTTATTTTGACAGAGCAACATCAGGATTTAATAAAGATAGTAATGATTATTATCTTGTTATGTTAAGAAATCTGTTTCAAAATCAATATCTCCGTAAGGTTGAACTGAGGCTTTCTATCTTAGGTACAGAGGGGGAAAACAAATATAACATAAAAAAACTTATTTGCGCATATAAACAGATTTTAATCGAGGATTATAATATCAATGAGGATACGGAAGTGATTTTCCCGAGAATAGGTATTGTGTATCACCTTATAAAAATAAAAGACGATATCCATAAGGATTGGCGAGAATTTGAAAAAAATACCCAAAAAATAAAATTTATTCATTATGGAAAAACCCAAAAAAGTTATATCGATAAAGTTAAAATGATTCTTAATTTGAGGAATAAAGTACCATACTTATCAAACTTTATAATTGGTTTAGATGCTGCAAGTTTGGAGAATAATACACCAATTCATGTTTTTGCTCCCGTATTTGAACAAGCAAGAAATAGTGATAATGAATCTATGGTGATAGTAGACAGAGATGGTTTTATTGCTAAACAACAAAGTCTGTTTTTTACTTTTCATGCTGGTGAAGATTTCCGCCACCTACACTCTGGTTTAAGAAGGGTAGATGAAGTCATAGATTTTTGTAAATTTCATTCAGGTGATCGTATCGGACATGGTATAGCCCTTGGAGTTTCGGTAGAAAAATGGGTTGAAGAAAACGAAGTTATTGTTATGCCAAGAGGGGAATATCTGGATAACTTATTATGGACGTGGGGAGTTTATACTAAAGTTTCTGATATAAACTATAGAACATATGCTTATTTGCAACACAAAATATATAGTATAGCTAAGAATATTTTTTGTGAAGAATACGACTCTTCTCTTTCAGTTGAGTTGCTATATGAGGTGTACAGATTACGATTTAATCATATAGGAGAAACGCTATCTAAGCCTCAAGATATTTCTATTGACGAGTGGATAAAGAGAAACGAATGGAGCGATTCTGACCCTAAGTGGAGCCTAAATCGGTTGATTAGAGTATACCATGATGAGAAATACCTAGAAAAATTAATGGAACCAATATTTATAAGTACTTCTGAGATCGAGGCAGAAATGACTGTAGATATGCAAAGGTATGTCAGAAAAAAGGTGGCGACAACTGGAGTGGTTATAGAAGTGAATCCTACATCTAATTATGCTATAGGCAAGATGGAGTCGTATAGTGAAAATCAATTTTTTGATGTTAACTTAGTAAATGATAGTAATTTGTCTAACATTATGATAAATATTAACTCAGATGACCCAATAGTGTTTAATACAAATGTGAGTAACGAAATTGCTTACTTGTACTATGGGATGCTGGATAAAGGATTAGGAAAAAACACAGCATTGAATTGGATTGAAGATATACGAAAATCTGGAATGGATACATCTTTTATACGCGATAATATTAGTAATTTTGATTATATTCGCCAATTAAATTGCTTAATTGATTCTTTAAATGACCCTAATTATTGTGAATAACAGTTAAATATATATGGATATTTTGAGATGTATTCCAAATATCCATATATTTTTTGTAACTGGGTAAATCATCGCCGTTTGTGTTTTAGGTATTAGATAATGTCTCTGATTTCTACAGATTATGATGGATATTTAAGTAAGACAGTTTTTAAATGGTCGAGGCATTGTTGAAATATATAAATCTCTCTGATGATTAAAAAAAGATATTGCGAACGCTTACATTATGTGCTAACATCACCATAACAACAGGATTGTAACCGTGTTTAGGGCAATACCTGTGTCAGTTCATTCGTTGGTTGTTTGTTCATCAAACGATTGATTGCGTTTACATTTTCATATGGAATGAACCTCATTCCTCAGGGTTGTTACTGATTGCAGGCAAAACCTGAATTGAGGGCAGTAGACCACGCTAAAGCGATGTCTGTTTGCCTTCGGTTCAGGTTTTTTTATATAAAAAAATGCCTGATGGCATGACCGCAAGCGCCGTAGCAGATATTTCGAGCAGAAAGGAGCGCAGCAGATTTAATTTTTCCTAAATAGAGATATAGACTCATCCAGACATTGGAATACTGATCTTAGATACGCATCTCAAATGGACATTCCAATGAACTTATCCCATCACACACTATTCGACAGCGAGGAGATTTATGACATGAAAACCATTAAACGTTCGATTGCTGTAGCAACAATTCTGGGGTTATGTGTATCCGCTCTACCAGCTTATGCAGCAGGCAATACAGGACCTTCTTCTTCAGCAGCGATGGACAAGCTGATCCAATCCGAGCTTATTCGCGGTAGCGGTCAAGGTGTTAATGCAGCTTATCTGAACAAAAAGGCTACACGCATTCAGGCCGCAGTACTTTACTTGCGTTTGTCAGGATTGGAGAAAGAAGCACTCGCTTATCAGGGATCGGAAACGTACGACGATGCGGCTCAGGCAGGCAAAGTATTGCAACCGGTCGTTGGTTACTTGAAGCAGCATCCATATGTGTCTGAGATCGTAACAGGAACGGAGAAGTTTGAACCTAATGCACCCCTTACAGCGGAAGGTTATGCCGAAATGCTGCTGAAGGTGCTTGGATATGAAGCAGGTACGGATTATGAGCAGGGATCGGCTTCCACCTATGCAGCTGGTAAAGGAATCAAGGCGCTTCAAGGGAAGGGCGCGAGTCAACTTACCAACCGCCTGATGGCAGAGGCAACCGCACAGGCATTGCAGATACAGCTCAAGAATGGCAGTGGAACTTTGGAGCAGAACTGGTTGAAACATAAAGAAGCTGGAGCGTTCCAACCTCAAACGGTGCAACAGACCAAGTATGGCGCGATTGATGGCAAAACCTATGAGCAATATGGCACACTCGGCTGGCTCGGTGTTCCATACGCGGCACCTCCGGTAGGGGAACTGCGCTGGAAAGCCCCGCAAGAACCGGAATCATGGACAGGAACGAGATCGGCTAAGGAATTTGCAGCGAACAGCTTGCAGATCTCTGGTAAAAATACTGTAGGCAGCGAGGATTCGCTGTATCTCAATATCTGGCGTCCCGACACAACCAGTTCGAAACTTCCGGTTATGGTGTTCCTGCACGGCGGCGGGAATATGACCGGATCAGGTAAAGATTTTCAAGGTGAACAGCTTGCACGGAGCACCAACAGCATTATCATTTCAGTGAATTACCGTTTGGGAGCCCTTGGATTTTTCGAGAATGCAGCGCTGAAAACAGGCAATGCCCTGGATGACTCAGGTAACTATGGTCTGCTTGACGCATTCCGTGCATTGGAGTGGGTACAGGATAATATCGAAGGGTTTGGCGGAGATACAGGCAATGTTACATTAGCCGGACAATCTGCTGGTGCACGTGATGTGCTGGCAACTCTGATCTCGCCACTTAGCAAAGGATTGTATCAAAAAGCAGTTGCTTTCAGCGGAGGATTGACGACAGCATCACCGGAAGAAGGCGAGCAAAAATCCGAGGATGTACTTGTGAAGCTACTCGTGCAAGAGGGGAAAGCGGCTAATGCAGAAGAAGCAAAAGCATGGATTGGCAAGCAATCTCAGGCACAGCTGGAGAGCTATCTGCGTGAACTGCCTGCGGACAAGCTGGTCACAGCGTTTGGTGCAACCGCAATCCGTATGGACCCATTCCCGCATCTGTTCCGTGATGGCACAGTGATTCCAAAAGAAGGATTTGACGCCATCAATAATGGCAATTACACGAAAGTCCCTGTATTGCTCGGCAGCCTGGAAACGGAGTTCTCTGGTTTTGCCTTCGGTGATCCAAACTTCTCTCCATCCATCACGGATGAGACTCTGTTTACTGATAAAACCAAGGCGGAACAATATGCTGCTGCGTTGAAATACGGTAGCGAAGCTTATGCAGGCTTTAATGCAGAGCGTGTAGCGGAGCAATTGACCAGTGAAGCAGGTCAGCCACCGGTATATGCGTATCGTTTTGCATGGGGCACACAACCTGGGGTCATCTCTGAGCGTTTGCTCACGTTACTGGGCGCACCACATGGTGCGGATATGGACTTCTATACAGGACACGCAGACGGAATTGCTGCCTATTTCCCTGATGGGTACTTTAGCGATACAAACAAACCAGGACGTGATCAGTTGTCTGCCGCGATGGCAGCATATCTGAAGCAGTTCCTGTACACAGGCAATCCAGGCACGGGTGGATCACCTGATCTAGCGGCATGGACATCTTGGACGAAAGATGCTCAAGCCCCAATCATGCGTCTGGATGCTAGCAATACAACGGCAGAGATTGGCATGTCCACACAATATAATCAAGGCAAAGACGCCGTTATGGCAAAGATGAAAAAAGAATTGCCTGAAGAAACGTATAAACTGTTGACGGAAAAAGTGTTCGCAGGTCGTTTCTTCTGGGAATAAGGATCACCGGATAGGAAGGTATATATAGATAAATTGAAGCCAAGGGAGCATGCTCTCTTGGCTTTTTATACTGTTCGTTATGCTTAATTATGGTATTGTTGTAAATATAAATTAATAGAATGTCGGAAAGGGGAAACGTAAAGTTATGATTAGCTCTATAGGTATTGCTGGGATTATAACGCTATTAATTTTCTTTATTATGATTGGTCTTGTATTATATCTGGTTTTCTATCTTGTGATGAAGAGGTCTGGCGTCAAAGAGGAAGTATCCGCATTAAGGATGGAAGTACAAGTGTTACAAGAGGAAGTAGAGCGGAACAGGAGGGAATTGGAAAATATGAAGCGTCGATAACCTTTGCAGCATTATATGTGGGTACGTGGAATAGTGCGTACAATAGTATGAGAGGTCAGGGGCTCTACGCCCCCACCAACTCAATATAACGTGAAACCGCTCATTTCAGCCTTTACATACTAAGGACATTTGATCTATTTCTTGGCAAAAAAACTAAGTGTTCCTGTGCTTTCATCTGCACTCACAAACAGGCTGCGTCCGTTAACACGATGAATTCCCTCTGGTGATTCTCCAGCTGTAGGAATCAGACCCAGGTAGTCCGGATTGACCGGATCAGCAAGATCAAAGAACAAAATGGCATCTGCCCGTTCGGAAGCGACCGCGGCATATGTTGTGCCGTCTACAGTAGCAACGGTCAGATTCTCCACTTCACTTCCCTTGTTGGGACTGCGATCATCGGGATACAAGCCGACCATAGCTGTTGCCTCGTCAATGAGGTTCTGGCTATCGTACATCCGCTGGCCTTGCAGATCCCAGACAGCGATATTACGTCCGCCTGCTTTTACACCATCCTCAAATTCATTCTTGCCCAAATCCCCTTCGTTAGCTGTCAGCAGGTATTTACCATCTGCCGAGAAAGCAATCCCATCCGGTTCATAACGAGCGGTCAACGTCTCTTTAAACTGAACGATACCGTCATCCTTCAGATCTGCTTGATGTGAAGTAGTACCAAGCGCGAAGATCGAGCTGATTTTTTTTGTCTCCAGATTTACGATGGCAACGACATTGTTTTCCTGTAGCGTGATAGCTGCTGTTTTGTTATCTGGACTAATGGCAACATACTCTGGTTGTGGATCATGCGGATAGATGGCGCCTTCTACATTGTCCAGAGAGACCGGCAAGTTGGTGATCTCACCCTCCAATACGTTCCCGCCAGCAAAAGATACTACCATAATGCTACCCGAACGTTTGGTATTGGCATAGTCAATTTCATCCGCAGCTGTATTCAGCTCTTCATCCTCTATGGCGATCACCGCATGCAGACCGTCAGGTGACAGTGCAATCGAGTCAGGACCAATACCGAGTTCATACGTTTTGACGGTTTTGTAGGTTGTCAGATCCACAATGGCAAGTAACCCTTTGTTTGCTTCGCTGTCTGTATCCCCTGTACGAATAACAGCAAGACCGTATTTGCCATCTTTGGATACCGTTACACTGGTGACTTCAGCTTTGGCGGAGAGGTCATGGAAGCTGACTGTCTTTAATACGTTAATGTTTTTCAAGTCAGCAATATCCAGTATGGCAATGCTACCATTGTCCGCTTCGGTTACGAGCAGGCGCTGTCCATCTGGCGTAGAGGCTGATATTTCTGCTTTGCCACCAGGCATCTGAAACGATGCGGTCTGTTCAAAACCGGATTTATTTTGTTTCAGGATCAGTTGATCCGTAATTAATTTTAGCGTTTGTGGAGATACATACGTTGTACCTTTGGTGATGTAACTTTTACCGTCCAAAGGAGTTTTCACACCGTTGATGGTGGCTGAAGACGTCCCTACAGGAAGTTGTACTTTAGTATCTGCGATCTGGATATCAACACTGCGACTGCTTCCGTTCCATGTGACCGTACCCTGCATATTTTGGATGGCTGTGCGCAGTATGACATGATCGTTGGCGGGTTTAGTTGCGTCAGCGGCATGAATCATTGATGTGTAGCTGGTTGCTCCTGCGGTAAGAATGGCAGTCATCGACAGAACGGCAAGCCATTGATTTCTCTTTTTCAATGTTCCAGATCCCCTTTATCGTTTCGTATGTAATGAGTTGTACAATTGTTATAGTATAGGGAGCTTATGTTAAGGAGAGGTAAGAGAAGTCTGTGATTTGTGTAAAAGGTTAGATAAGAGATATTTTTCCAAATTGGATATGTAAGTTAGTGTATAAAATGATGTTGCCACATGAAGAAAAAAGCAGACGTGAGCCTTCATATATATAGGACTGGTCGAACGGGAGAAAATACGCTAGAATTATAATTGAGAATCATTATCAATTAATTCGGGCTTTCTTTACTGACAAGTCTGATCAAGATATAGGCGAGGTGAATACCATGCGCACGGATGATGCATTAGGCGTAGTATATCAGCATTACCTGACCCAGGAACCTTACAGTCAGCAAGATGAACACACGTATCTGCTCTCTCCCAAGGCGGGTAGCGGTAAGGTCAAAAGAGTGACAACTTACAGTGGCATTGAGATTTTATATTCCCAGGTTGAGTATCATCAGCCTTATCCAACGTATTTTGCATCCGAAACGCCCATTGTGGAATTGCAATTTGCCTTGTCAGGAGAGCGGAATGTGGATATATCCGGTCAGGATTATTCATTATCGATAGGGCAAGGGGCCCTTATTTTTATGCATGATTTCGAAGCGTGGTTCCATCCTCCGGCAAGGGAGCTGTATACGTCTTTTTCGCTGGGGATTCCAGTTGCTCTGTTCAATTATGCTGCGGCGCAACTGGGCGGTTTCAAGTCGATTGCGTTTAATCAGGTGTTGGGACGAAAAGTGTTTAAGCCAATTGTATTTCAATTGGATAATCGGATACGAACGATGATCGACAGTTTGATTGTGGAATTAAACAACAGTTATCGATCATCCTTAATGATGGAAGCGACAGCCTTGGAGATCTTGAATCGATTTATGATCCAACTGTTTGATCTGGCGCCAATCCCCGCGGGACTCTCCAGAGAGGACATCCGGAAGTTACATAAGGCACGGGAGATTATGGAGGCCTGTATGGTAGATCCTCCATCTTTGTTAACATTGTCCAGACAAGTAGGTCTTAACGATTTTAAATTAAAAAAAGGATTCAAGGCACTTTTCGGAAGCACGGTGTTCGAATATTTGCGTCAGGTTCGTCTCGACAACGCCATGAAGTTGTTGCGCAATCAGGATAACAACGTCACCGAGGCCGCGATTGCGGTCGGTTACAGCAATGTCAGTGCCTTTTCGCAGCAATTTTATCGCAAATTCGGCGTGAAGCCTTCCGAGATGAAAAAGATTTATTAATAAATCCGTCTTGCCGTGAATTGTTCCGTATAGAGGCAGTGGGGATTCATTCAGCCTTGTATACTCCAGGTACAGTGGGTACTGTACTGAAATATAGAGGAGTGTACAAACATGAATAGAATCAGAGGAAGTATTTTTTTTAGCGTATTTGCAGCCATGTTGGGTCTGATGCTAATTGCACCCATTATGCCACCACTTATTCGCGAGTTGGGCATGAAAGAAAGCCATTCCGGTCTTATTATCTCGCTTGGGTCCATTATGATGGCTGTCATGGCTCCGGTATGGGGCAGATGGAGTGATATAAGAGGAAGAAAACCCATCATATTGATTGGATTCATAGGTATGTCTGTGAGCTGTGCATTATTTGCACTGGCATTGTACGGGGGATTAAATGCATGGATCGGAGGGGGGCTCCTGTTAACCCTTCTGATTGTGACGCGCAGTCTGATCGGCATGTTCATTCCGGCGGTGCTGTCTTCTGCCCAAGCCTATATGGGTGATGTGACAGAAGGTGAAGAGCGGGGAAGTGGAATGGCGATTATCAGTGCTGCGAATGGACTGGGCCTTGTATTTGGACCTGCGATTGCAGGAGCTTTTACCCTTATCGGTATGCTCTGGCCGCTTTATTTTGGCATTTTTATAGCGATAGCTGCGTTTATTATTGCCTTACTGTTAATCCCGTCAGCCAAACCGGTCATTCAGGCAAAACCGCCTAAAGTCAACCCGTTCCAACGCGGTTTACGAATGTACCTTGCTGCCGGCTTGGTCACGATGATGGGTATCATGACACTACAGGTTGTCGGGGGATTTTATTTTCAGGATCAACTGGCTCTATCCTCAGCGGCGACGGCCCGAATGGTTTCGTTTGGACTCATGTTCTCTGGAGCAGCGATGTTGATCATGCAGGTCATTCAGATGAAATGGTTGAAATGGCAGCCACGCCCAATGATTTTGCTCGGGTCCCTTTTCCTGATCGCAAGTATGATCCTGTTTTTGGTCTTTAATGTGTTATCCATGTATTATTTCTCGTTTTTCCTGTTTGGCATGGGTTCGGGTCTGATGATGCCGGGGTTCATGGCAGGTGCTTCGCTGGCAGTTAGCAAAGAACAGCAGGGAGGTGCAGCGGGATTGGTAGCAGCGATTCAGGGGATATCCGCCGTCATTACGCCTTTACTTACAACGACACTTTATCAGGTGGACAAACATGTTCCATTTATGCTCGTAGCTGTTCTGGTTGTCTTGCTGGCAATCATGATGCTAGGAATGAGGAAGAATCAATCCAATACTGTAGCGGACCCCATTCATTCGTTATAGTCAGACAAAGTCAGAAGATCAAATAAGGTCAAAATAAAAGAAAATAGGATCTATTTTAAAATATTGAACCATGATGAAAGAAAATCGGTTTTTTTGGTCTTTTACAGACTTTGAGCCTTATTTGCACGGGTATTATAATAATCAATGTAAGCAACACCAATAAACCAACCACACAAAAGGAGCTGATTTTCATGTTTGATCTGATTCCGTTTCGTAAACGAAATGAAGACCCGTTCGGACACATGTTGAAATCCTTCAATGACATGGTTGAGAACTCATTCCTCTCCCCTTTTGGAACTGGCTCCCAGCCATTCCGGACCGACATTCGTGAGGAAGAAGACAAATATTCGGTAGAAGCCGAGCTTCCGGGCATCGCCAAAGAGGACATAGACATTCAGGTCCAAGGTAATGAATTGATTATTCGTGCCAAACGCAATGATATAGTGGAGCAGAAGGATGACTCCAATCGAATCATACGGCAGGAGCGCCGTTCCGGCGAGTTTATCCGGCGATTCTATGTTGATCATATTGATGAGGAGCACATTAAGGCCAAATTGGAAGAAGGTGTGCTGAAGCTCGAGATTCCAAAACGTCCTGGTGATGATCAATCTCGCAGACGCATTCAGATTGACTAAACCAGATGCAAAATGTGTAGCTGAAGAAGTTGAGCTATCCCTTTATGGTAATAGGCATGGAAGAACATCTGTAAAGATGTTTTGTCATGTTGTCCCATGAAGGGATTTTTTACATAACCGGGTTAATGGAATTGAATATGAATTGTGCTGCATAGGAATGTAGCGGAGAAGCCGGATACGGCATCCAAGTTAACACGAATCTGATCGGCTGCATTAGTGAAACTTAGCTGTAAACAAACGTTAGATGCCTCCACAGGGGAGAACATCTCTTGCTGAATATGTTCAAAATGGAAGTGCACCTGCTGTTCCCATTCCTGATCAGCATTATGCGTTAGCACAAGAGAGAGGGATTGTATATTTTGGACTGTTTCCAGCTGCACATCCGTAATTTCGTCATAATGGAAGGGAGGGAAATAGCCCAGAGTTTCGATTACATGTTGCGCTCCGAGAATGGAAGCCAAAGGAGAAAATTCACGTTCCAACCTCCGAATATCCATTAACTGTGCCTCGTACTGAGGACTTGTATAGAGCAGGAGAGAGTCTGGTTCGCATTCCACGACTGTTCCGATAAAAGCAGCCCAGTTCGCGGTACCTTCCTCACCAACGGTAACAAGCAGTTGATCTTGAGCAAGCAAGTCGATTGCCCTATTGGTATGGAATTTCACTCGAAAACCTTGTCCCTGTATCTGCCAGGGAGTCTGGGGTGCATACCAGAATGGTTCCCGCTCTACGGATCGGACGCTGACGTTTAATGTCCATGCTCTGTTCATTAGACTACCTCCAATTGCCACAAGCTGCGTGGCATCATCTCCACCTGTCTGTATTATTTCTCTGCTGCTGCTTGCATCAGGGCATAAATCTTACGTGTGGTATTCACATTTCTAACCGTCATATAAGCATAGACTTTGGAACCCACAAGCTTGTTCATGCCACTTTTGGACGCATCTTCTCTGCTGACTGAATATAAAATCGCTCCGGGAACATAGATCAGTGTACCAATTTCCGGTTTGATGGGCAGCTGGTCCAGCACGGAGGGCTCATTGATCTCATCCCAGAGGAACATCACATCACTTTTGGCTGTGTCATCATTAACCCATTCTTCTGGCAGCGCCTGAATAACGGATTGAATTTCATCCATATTCCGCACCATTACCCTGATCTGTAAGCCAAAATCGGCGGCGATGGCCTGCTCTAACACATGGGATATCTCCACATTCGCATTGGCATGTTCCTGATGATCGGCAAAAATAATATTGCCAGAATTGATGTAGGTAACGACATCCAGCATGCCTGCTTGTTCAAACGTTTCTTTCAGCTGTTTCATATTGATTTTATTGTTCCCGCCTACATTTATGCCCCGCAACAAGGCTACATAGATCATATGGACGCCCCTCCAATTCCTTCAATTCACCGTTTTAACAAAATGACAGATACTCGAAAAGATGAGCGGTATATTCTTCTCCCAACAGATCTTGCAATAAAGGTTCCACTTGCTCCAGATACTCGGGCTTGGTTTCATAGGTTTCTTCATCTTTTACTTCTCCGGCATAGGTGCGCGCCGCTTCAATCAGGATGGCTAGTGCACTGAAAAAGTCTGATAGTGAATCAGCAACACGGTTTGGTTCTCCACCTGTAAAAGCGGCATATACGGGAGAGTTTGGTGCTTCCACATCTACAATTAACGGATCATCGTTAAAGTTTGCGATGACAACGTGATTTTTTGGCCAAGTGGAGGACTCCTCATAAGGTTCATTCATGCCAATCCAGCGGAACCCCAGTTGCTGACGAAGCAGATGTTCAGGTGCAACAAAGGAAATCAGTGCGGCATCACCGATTTCGACGGCGGCATTTTTCATTTTGAGTGTACCTTCCGCATCCGCATCCATCATTTCATAATGACTGTACAGATACTGAAGTTCTGGAGAAAGAGGTATTCGTGTATCCACTTCCGGCTGGTGATATTGTTCGCGGGGACGCAGATCATGATTTTTGAAAAGTCCATAAGCTTCATTATATAAATCCTGCTGTTCCACCAAACGGCTCAAGGCCGCATCCAGTTGTTGCATGATGTCTGAGTCCTCCTAATAACATTGATATAATAACAGGCCGATTCGTTTGATTCTTGGCTATAAGCATTATACTATATCAAAGATAAATTCAAAAAAACATTTGAATACGTTTACATTCATTAGTGGACATGATATACTTTCACTCAAATAAGGATTGTTACTGCTTCGGGCAGGCAAAACCTGAACATCACTATGCGTGGACTTTGTTCCATTCATAATGTTGTTCGGGTTTTTTTGCATTCTACGGTCCATATTAAGGATAGAAAAACAGAGGACGTACTTATTTCCAACCCAACTAACATCACGCTGTACAGAAGAAAGGGGAGCATTATGAACAAGAGAAAATGGTTAAACGGTTTTGCCGCAGGTTGTCTCAGTATCATCCTGGGAATTAGTGGATGCGCATCCAAAGCGCCACAAACCGCGAGTGACACACCAAATCAGGCGACAGAGCAGACAGAGAATGAAACCCAGGAACCTGCAAACAACCAAGCTGCCAAAGGCAGAACAGTGATTACAACCGACGGTGAGGTGGATGATATGAACTCCGTCATTCGTTTCCTCTTATATTCGAATGAGATGGACCTTGCCGGAATTGTACTGACCAGCTCGGTGTATCATTATGCTGGAGACGAGGAAGCAGGGATCAAGCCGTTCCGCTGGACAGGCACACAGTGGGTGTACGATATGATCGATGCCTATGGCGAGATCTACCCGAACTTATCCAAACATGCGGATGGGTACCCGGAGCCGGAACAGCTTCGAGCGATGACCAAGATCGGTAATATTTCCGATAAAGGGGAGATGGAGAAGGAAACCGAAGGTTCCGAGTTCCTCGAAACTCTTTTCCTCGATGATGACTCCCGAGACCTGATTGTTCAGACATGGGGGGGCACCAATACCACAGCCAGAGCGCTAAAATCGATTGAAGAACAGTACAAAGATACGGCCGAGTGGGATACGATTCGCAAAAAAGTCAGTGACAAACTGGTCCTGTACATCATCCTCGATCAGGATGACAGCTACAACGAATACATTGCGAAGAATTGGCCGGATATCCGCATTCTCAACGACCAATCGAACTTCTGGCATTTTGCCTATGCATGGAAGATGCATGCCGAAGAAGTGAACAGTAAGCTTCATGGCGACTGGATGGTCAAGAATATTCTGAACGGACATGGCAAGCTGATGGATATGTATGCATCGATGGGTGATGGTAAAATGATCGAAGGCGAACTAGCCGAAGAACAACGGGGAAGTGCTGAGTATCTGAAGAACAATCCACAATATGACAAGTACGATTTTATATCTGAGGGTGACTCTCCTTCCTTCTTTTATCTGATTGATAATGGGCTGCGCAGTATGGAAGACCCTTCCTACGGCGGTTGGGGTGGACGCTTTGGAGTTGTGAACGACAAGCTGTTTAGAAACAATGTGCTTGATTACGATCCGTACACCAAACGCTATGAAGCCGAATACTCTCTGATGAGATGGTTTGACGATGTGCAGGATGATTTTGCAGCACGTGCAGACTGGGCAGTTGCAGACACTTACGAAGGTGCCAACCATAATCCGTCTTTAACGATTAAGGAAGGGGTGGATCTTAGTGTTAGTCCTGGGGAGGAAGTTACTCTTCACGCGGAGGGGAAAGACCCGGATGGAGATCAACTGACCTATACGTGGTGGAGATATTTCGAAGCGGACACTTATGAGGATTCCAAAGTAACACCGAACAAAGTTCAGCCTGAAATGGCGGGTGACCTGCAGCTTGGATTGCATCGTGAACTTGCCAAGGATGAGCAGGTGGATACGATAAAATTACAGGGCAGTGACACCGAAGCGGTGACATTTACCGTTCCTGACGATGCCAAATCGGGGGATACCCTTCATATCGTTGCCGAAGTACAGGATGATGGAGAGCATCAGTTGAAGCATTATCAACGTGTGATCCTAACCGTGAAATAAAGAAATAGAGGGGCAGTCCCAAAAGTCATCAACATGGCTGGCGGGACGCCCCTCTTATTTGTGTAGTTTGATCGTAAATGATCCGTTAACGCTGGATGCCTGACCAGAAGACTTTCCAGGTGATCGCCAAAGCTTGTTCATAGGATTGCCGTGTCTCATACACGAGCTGTATATCCAATCCATCCATCACGGTGACAAAAGCTACGGTGGCTTCTTCCGGACTCAGGCTTATATCGGAATGTCTGGTGAATACGGCTGCCAGCTCTTCTTTCAATGTCCCGAGGTACGTTCGATACTGGGCCAGCACAAAATCATGCACCTCCAGCGGTGTGATAAAGGACAGGATATACATAAAAGCGACGTTTGGATGAGTCAGAAAGCGATTTTTGTGTTCATGCAAAAAGGCATATAGCTGCTGATCCAAAGTTTGGGTAACAGACTCGCTGAAGAATTGGCGTACAAACTGCTGTTCCTCCTGCACAACTTCCTCATATAACTCCAGCAATAACGCTTTTTTGGATGAATAATGATAAGCCAGGGATTGCTTGCGAATGCCTGCCTCTTCGGCAATCTGCGCCATCTTGGTCCCCTCGTAACCCAGACGATTAAAATGTTGAATGGCAATTTCCTTGATTCGTTTTTTACTCAATGTCTACCTCCAGTTGGCGAGCTGTATACCTCTGCTGTTTTTGGGAGTATACCAAATATAACAAGATATATACCACAAAAATGCCTATAGAGATAGCATACACCACCGTATAGGAAAATGCAGAAGCCACCACGCCCAGGATCAACGAACCACCGCCAATTCCGAGGTCAAAGAAGTTAAAGAAGGAAGCCATCGCACTTTCGTGCTCATGTTCTTCTACAAGATTCACACACCAGGTCTGAATGGCCGGGAATATGGCACCAAAACCAAAGCCATATAATGCGCCGGCGATCAGGAATTGCACATCACTCTGGGCGATAATCAGAACCAGTAGCCCCGCGATTGCAAACACGGCAGAAGGTAACAACACGGAACCTGGTCCCCATCGATCAAACATTTTCCCCGAAAATAGTCGAACGGCGAAGCTGGCGATGGCAACGATGAAGAAAAACCAGGCTATATTCTCGAACCCTCTTTCGGCGGCAAATAAAGCCACAAAGGACATGATTGAACCCGCTGCAATGCCAACGAGCATAATGAGAAGGGAAGGGAAAAGTACCTTCTTTTCAATCAGTTTCACCGAAGGGACATGAGTTTGCATAGACTCGCTACTACCTTCTGTTTTCGGCTTTCTGGATACAAACACTGTCATTAGGAGAGCTAACAGCAAAATGCACATACCTCCCATAAACAGGCTCTGGTAGTCGTACCTAAACAACAGGCTTGTTCCAATCAATGGACCGATGGATATAGCGACTGTCTCCCCTACGCCGAAATACCCCATACCTTCTCCCCGGCGATCTCTTGGTATGTTTTCAGTGGCAATCGTTGCAAAATATGTCGTTGCCAAACCAAATCCGAATCCGTGGATCACTCGAAATACAAGAATCATCCAAATACCTGACGATAGGTAGTATGCGCCTGTCATTAATGCACAGATAGTGATGCCGATAATCAATAGATATTTTTTATCTATTTGAGCTGCTAAAACAGAAGTGAAGGGTCGAATCAAGATGGCAGAAAACATAAATACGCCGGTAACAAGCCCAATTTGGGAGGCTTCGCCACCAAGACTTGAGACAAACAAAGGCAAGGTGGGAAGCAACATTTCAAATGCCATAAACAATAATGCGTTGGCTAACATGATAAATAGGAATGATCTTCCCCAGAGTTGCTGAGGTGTAGAGCTATGTGTTGAAGTACTCATGGTTTTCCTCCGTAATATTGATCTCTGTCGCGCGACATGTTGAACTGATTTTACCTGACGATCGTCAGATTGTAAAGCGCGTATTCAGAGCAGGGGTTCATGATTTTTAGGTGGATGAGAGAAGTTATTAATTATTTTTAATTCATATCCCAACATTTTCCGGTATACTAATCAGATAAAATGATTCAAGTGAATACTACCTCGGAGAGGTGATATGTAGTGACTGTTGATATACTTGTAAGAAATAATGTTAAGGTACTTGGCTCGGGTAGCCAAACGATTGTATTTGCTCATGGTTTTGGATGTGATCAGGATATGTGGCGTTACATTATTCCAGGTTTTATGGAGAACTACCGTGTGGTGTTGTTTGATTATGTTGGATCTGGCGAATCTCAAATTAACTATTATGATGCTATCAAATATAGCAACCTTCAAGGATACGCCCAGGATGTGCTGGAAGTTATGGAAGCGCTCGAACTAAAGGACACCATATTTGTCGGGCATTCCGTCAGTAGTATGATTGGTATGCTGGCATCGATTCAGAACCCCAAATATTTCAAAAAAATTATAATGTTAGGGCCCTCCCCACGTTACGTGAATGATCTGCCGAATTATTATGGAGGTTTCGATCGGAATGATATCGATGAATTACTTGAGATGATGCAGATGAATTTTATTGGGTGGGCGAGTTATCTGGCACCCATTGTGATGAACAATCCGGAACGGAAAGAGCTGACGGAAGAGTTGGAGAAAAGCTTCTGCTCCAGAGATCCGCATATTGCGAGACAATTTGCCGAAGTGACGTTTTTATCGGACTGTCGTATTGATCTGGAGCAGGCAACTGTGCCAACATTAATTCTTCAGTGCTCGGATGACAGCATTGCCCCGGTAGAAGTAGGGGATTATTTACACGCTCATCTGAAGAATAGCCGATTGCAACAGATGACGGCCAAGGGACATTATCCGCATCTAAGTCAACCGGAAGAAACCATCCGAATGATTAAGGATTATTTAACGAGCGCATAAAAAGCGGAAGAAAGGCAGTTATTCCATGGATATACAATTAGATCTGGCTCCCTGTGGATACTTCTCTATCTCTGATTCGGGCGTCGTACAGTCGGTTAATCAAACTTTGCTTACGATGCTTGGATATGAACGCGATGAGCTCATAGGGCAACATATTGAATCCACCATGTCGGTGAGCAACAAGGTGTTTTTCCATACGTATTTCTATCCCTACATCCAGTTATATGGACATGTGGACGAGATGTACTTCACGTTCCGTACCCGTGATCAGCAGGCTGTTCCTGTTCTGCTTAACGGTGTTCGCCAGACCCGTAACGGGGAAAGCGTTGTGGATTGTGTCGTTGTAGTCATGCGTAAGCGAATCGAACATGAGAAGGATATTCTGCATACCAAAACGAAGCTACAAGAGTTGTATCAAGCGACGCAAGAAGCGAACAAGGAGCTTGAACGACTGCATGAGGAATATAAAATTAAAGAGCAAGCGTTAATCAAAGTGAATGATCAGTTGGAGACACTGGCTTCCACCGACTTGTTGACAGGATTGAAGAACCGCAGGTTCTTCCAGGAAAAAATGCTTGAAAGCTTGATGATGTTCCAGGAGAAACAACGTTATTTCTCCCTTCTTGTTGTGGACATTGATCATTTCAAAAGCATTAATGATACGTACGGACATCCGATCGGAGATCTGGTGCTCGGCAATCTGGCAGGGCTGCTGCAAACGGTATCGCGAAGTACGGATGTGGTTGCACGTTACGGTGGAGAGGAATTTGTTGTCATTCTTCCAGATTGTGAAGAGGAGCAGGCGATTGGTATTGCAGAACGATATCGTTCACAGGTTGCTTCAGCCGACTGGGGTGAATATAACATTACTGTGAGTATCGGTGCGGCCACTGTAGTAGAGGAAGATACGGAAAAGTCCTTGTTCCAAAGAGCGGACAACGCCCTGTATGCCTCCAAAACCGGAGGACGAAACCGGGTGACACATGCAGCTCAGATGGTAAAAAGTTAAGGATTGGTTTGCATCAAAAGAAAGCAAAAAGGAGCCTGTGTATGATGAGGGAGATGATCCCACATGCACAGGCTCCTTTTATTGTAAGTTGAGATGGCAGACTCAGGGTTAATCTATCGCGGAGCAAGGTAACCATACACCTTAGCCGGAGAGTTCGCCTGAGGACGAAAATCTTCGCTCGGTTCATCCATAAATGCCGGGTTCACATATATGGAGTGTGCATCATTGCCAGATCCCTTGATGTAGGCAGCGATGCCGGAGTAGGCTTTATTTTTCCAAACCCACAGGGCATCTTCCTGCTCACCTGGTGAGTAGTAGACATTATGGTCAAACACATTGCCGGTATTGCTAGTATATTCGTTGTATATTAGTACTTCCGAGCTGCCTGATACGAGAATGTTACGCATGAATGTATTGTTCTTTGTCCGTGACTGCATGAATAACTGTCCATTGCCTGCATTCAGGGTATCATTTCCCACAAGTGTATTGTACATAATCTTGCTATCCTCGGTAGCTCCTCGTTCCTCGTCATAACCTCCCATGGCAATACCCGTCAATCTGTTGGAATAAATCAGGTTATCACGCACGGTAATGTTGCTGGTTGAACGTCCGGCATGCTCTGATGCAATCTCAATTCCGATATCGCTCCGATATACCCGGTTCTGGTCGATGATATGATCTTTCCCGCCATCTACGTAGATGCCGCCGGCCGAGTTGGTATCATTGGGCAGGTCTGTACCGTAGGAGGGATTGTTATTGGACGTAATATCGTATACTTCGTTTCCTCGTACAATGCCGTTCCGAGCCTGATCGTACGTGTCGTCCTCGGACGTACCCTCGTACCCGATCAGATCAATACCAATATTATCGGAATCATGGATGATATTGTCCTGGATGGCAAAGGTATCAACATTACCGTTGACTGCGAGTGACTCGCTTGAACCAAGTGTAAGATCATACAATTCATTATCCTTGATGATGATATCGCGTAAAGCTTGAGGGTGCTCTGTGCCATATATGGCAATACCGTGGGCATCCCTGCCCCGCAAATCGGGACCTTCAGGAGTTGCGTAACTAGCAATCGCGTGTATGGTGTTGCCTAACAGCTGAATATGCTCACCTGCTCCGTGGACATAAATCCCGGTTGGAACTTGGCCCCCAAGTGTGGTTGTGAAATTACGAATTTCGAGATTTTGAATCGTGATATAACTGGCATTTTCAATTTCAATTAACCCTTCAATGCCCCGGACAGATAAACCTTTACCATCAATGATAACCTGCTCCTGAGGATAACTTGAAAATAGGGTTGGATTAGCGGAAGAATTACCGCTCCGGGTGATTTTGACTTTCTGATGATAGACACCTTCACGCAAATAGATCGTGCTTCCTGGCGAAGCGTGGTCGGCTGCGTGCTGCAACGTTTTCCAAGGAGATTGAATGGTTCCTTTATTCGAGTCGTTTCCTTGGGGTGATATGTAATGGATGACCTGGGGATCAGACTTTTGAACAGAAACGGGTTCCTTCATGGCAGATGTCTGATTCTGACAACCGGATACAAGCACCATCAGAATCGGAATCATAAGTATAACTACGCGAATCAAATCGTTTCCCCCTTGAATTTAGCTTTGAAGATAGATTATAGCAGATTTGAACGGGTTAATAACCCATGATATGCTCTTATAAAATCAGCGAGGAGACTGCTCATGAATACATTAACGATAGCTGAATTAGTAGATCGGGAGAATCACGCATGGGAAGAACTCAAGGAACTCCTGAATAGCGGGCAAAATACATATGTGTATGTTCCAGCAAAACAAGAGGCTGGAGAGGATACCCTCTATCGTCTGCAAATAAGCACCAAATCCTATTTGGGGGCTGTTGCTTATGAGACAGAAGGTATTGTACTGGACCATGGTTGGATTACTCTGCTTGGTGCGGGTGGTGACAGTACATCGGGGAGTCTCACCAGTTGGAATGGTGTGAGTGAGCAACCTTGGGTAGATGTGCTGGAAGGTATGATGGTCGTTGCATATGATGCGGCAGGCGGTTTCTTCGGACTGGATACAGGCAAGTATGGCCGCACGGGACACATATATTATTTTGCACCGGATACACTCGAATGGGAATCGACAGAACTGGCATATTCAGGTTTCATCAACTGGCTGGCGAATGGTGATCTGGAGCAGTTCTATCGGACCTTTCGCTGGAAAGGCTGGCAAGAGGATATGTCTCAGCTCGAGACAGGACAAGTATTCGCGTATTACCCACCACTTTGGACGCAGGAAGGTGAGGGCGAGAGCAGTAGTAAAGCCCCAATTAGCATAATGGAGGCCTGGAAGTTCGCACTGGACGGGAAGTAGTTGGCATGCTGCTGTAGGGCGAAATTAGAAAAGTAAACGGTAAGTTCAAGTTCATTGAGTAATCCCCTTTTAAAAAAACGGCATTTCTGTTCCAAACTAAAAAAGGCTCGCGCTTGGCGCAAGCCTTTTTGTTCTGAACTTTAAACATCAAATATCAATTGTCCAATGTAACAGGTTTAATGCTTGAGCGTGAAGCTCTGCTATGCCAGATGGTCAACCCGAGTGAAACAACGCAGACGAGCAACAGACAAGCATACACCACATGATAAGCTTCCTCGACCGAGACTCCCGGAATACTGTGTAGCAGCAGCCCACATACGGCTACAGACACCGAACCACCGAAGAACTGAATCAATTGTAACATGCCCATACCGAAACCGATTTGCGCTTTGGGCAGCACACGTGACGCTTCATTATTCAGTGAAGCCATGGAGGCTGACAGTGCCGGTGAGAAAAAGAGATAACCACTGGTAATGATCAGGGCGGATTGATCCAGTTCGAGCATGAATAAAGCAAGTACCGCTGCGAGCAGGGTGTGTCCGATGATCATAAATCGCATATTGCCATAACGGTCGATCCAGCGTCCAACAAAACGGGTGCAGAATGCTGCAACAATAGCTCCAGGTGCAATCAGCAAACCAATGGCGAGCGAAGAGCGCCCATATAGATCAGCAAGCACAAGCGGCATCAAAAACAGATTGCCCAGATTCACCACCAGCACGCAGAATCCGATAAGGATTAACCGAGTATATCCTGGCGTTCGGAACACTTGTGGATTCACAAACGGAAGACTCGCTTTCCGAATATACAGGAGGTGTACAACAAGTGAAATAACGCCAATGGCAAACCACAACCAGGACTGCTGGGTGATCGCGACCAGAAGTGTAGTGGCATTAATGACGGTTAGTATGGCACCAATAACATCGAACGGCTGATCTGTTTTGACTGTTTCCCGTGGAAGGAAATAGAGCAATACAGGCAGAGCGAGCAAGACAAGCACCGTTATGGCAAAAAGTCCGTTCCAGCCCCAGTATTCGCTAATGAGTCCGCCGACAATGGGGCCAAGTCCAAAAGCCATGGCGCTACCTGATGAGATCAGCGCGATGGCAGCTCCGAGTCGTTCCACTGGGATGTAACGACTTGCAATGACGAGACCCAGCCCGGCCATAACTCCTGCACCCGCAGATTGTAGTATGCGTGTCAGCAACAAGATCGCGAAGTTATGCGCGAACAATCCGAGCAACGAAGATAACCCCAGGATCAGAAGCCCGACCGTTAACAGTTTGCGTACCGGGATACGGTCTGACAATCGACTGTAGATCACCGTCGACAGGGCGTAACCAATCGAATAACTTGAGATGACCCAAGACCCCAGGTCCGAGGTAATCTGCAGATCATGAATAATGACTGGCAAAGAAACATTGAACATGGTGGTATTCATCACAACGATGAACAAGCAGCATGTCCAGATTGGCATGACAATTTTATCTTTCACGGTACCATTCCTGTCTTGGGTATGAATATGAATTCGGATAGAATCTTTAATAGATATTTGATGAAAACCAATATATCATTTTACACCCCATTTCATCATATGGCAATAATGTCATACTGATTCGTTCGGATGTGATGAGCATAGTAAGATTTTAATAATAAACAATAGACGGATTTCCTGAATTTAACTAAAATGATCATTGAACATACATAAGCAGATGGATCAGCGGTTAGGTAACTAGATATGTAACTAATTAGCATGTTGAATTGAAAATGAAGGAGATTATACCCATGACTCATGCATTATTAATGTCCCATAGCGTATTTCCGACGCTTGATATGAATCGAACCGCGCAGTTTTATGAAGAGAAGATGATGCATATTTTATTACCCAAAACCAGGAAGAGCTTCAACAGGAATTGATCAACGCAGATGTGAAAATCGTACGTGTCCTCAATCATACAGACTATAATAACAAGGAGTTTGTGATCGAGGATATCGATGGACGCTGGATCGCTTTTGGCATCAAACAAGGGTAATTAGACGCAGAAAACGGACTTATTAATCGCTAATGATGTTCAAATTGATAGCGGAGTATGTGAGGGAGTAATCTAAATGGTAGAAGGATTTTTATTGTTGTTTGCCCAGATCGGTTTAATTATTGGAGTAGCTTTAATAGCATCCGGATTAACAAATGGTTCAAAAGGGAAAGAAAAGTTTAACTGGTCGGCGACCATCCCCTCGGTATCCTGGGGATTATGTATCCTTATCCTGTCCATCTGTTGGTTGGTATATAGATATCAGCTTAATGCTTAAACATTTTGCGAGGATGTTTTAGAAACATCAGTATGTGTGTGGACTGTTCTCTTTGTGTAAAAAAAACTGTAAATAAACAGGCGCTCCGATAACGGGCGCCTGTTTGTGCATGTTATAACTGCAGATCTTACGCCGCAGTAACTTGTTTGCCGCGATTGCGAATCCACTTGATGACATCCATCAGAATGACGGCGACAAGAGCAAGTCCGCCTGCAATCAGGAACTCATTCCAGCCGAATGTATCCGGGATGGCGAAGACACCGCGAACACCAGGAATCAGTGTGATTGCATAGAGACAGAGACATACCAGAATGGAGCCAAGCACGAATTTATTGGTCGTAAAGCCCACCTGGAAGATGGTTTGTGTATTGGAACGTGCTGCAAATGTTTGCAGACTGCGTGCGAGAATCAAGGTTGTGAAGGCCATAGCCACACTGATTTCCTCCGAAATACCAAGTCCAATATATTGGGATACGATAACAGCTGCACCAATCAGCACACCACGTGTAATCACGGCCTGCAGGGTTCCACCTGCGAAGATGCCTTCGTTAATGTCACGGGGTTTACGCCGCATGACATCTGGCTCGGGTTTCTCTGTACCCAAAGCAATGGCAGGCAGGGAGTCGTTCACCAGATTGATGAACAGTAGCTGAAGGGCCGTAAATGGATTAACCCAGCCGACAATCAAGGCAAACAAAATGGCGATAATCGCGCCGAGGTTACCGGCAAACAGGTATGCGATGGCTTTTTTGATGTTATCAAATACCATCCGTCCAACACTGACCGCATTCACGATGGAGACAAAGTTATCATCCGTCAGAATCATGGCAGCCGCATCCTTGGCGACATCTGTTCCGCTACCCATCGCTACGCCGATGTCGGCCTGTTTCAGCGCAGGTGCGTCATTAACTCCATCTCCGGTCATGGCTGCCACTTTGCCTTTACGCTGCCAAGCACGAACAATCCGGATTTTGTTTTCAGGAGATACCCTTGCGTAAACCGAGATGTGTTCGAGTTGTTTATCCAGCTCCTCATCAGACATTTTGTCCAGTTCGGCTCCGGTAATGGCGAGGTCATCCGGTTCGGCAAGGCCGATATCCACACCGATCGCCTGAGCCGTTGTTTTGTGATCTCCAGTGATCATGATGGTGCGAATGCCCGCTTTTTTGGACTCTTCAATAGAACCGTATACCGCTTCACGCGGTGGGTCAATCATCGCTGTCAAACCAACCAGTGTCAGATCATGCTCGTCATCAATGGTGACCTGGTTTTTATCATCGAATTTTTTGTACGCGTAGGCCAGCACACGGAAGGCACGTTTAGAGAAGGCCTCATTTTTTTCTTCAAACTGTGTGCGAATCTCAGGTGTGAGGGGCTGAACCTCACCGTTGATAAACACATGACTACAGCGACTGAACAGCACATCCGGTCCACCTTTGGTCAGCAAAGCCGTCTGTCCCTCGAAGGTATGCACCGTACTCATGAGCTTTCGATCCGAGTCAAAAGGAAGCTCAGCTTCACGCGGGAACTGGTCACGGATTTCATTGTAATCCTTGTTCACCCGGTTGCTGAAGGCAATGAGGGCCACTTCGGTTGGATCACCCAGTTCCTTGCCTTCCTGGTTAATATTCGAATCATTGCAGAGCACTGCAATATGTAACAGACGTCGTTCCTCTTCCGACCACTGGTCGGGATCATCCGGGAATTCGTCCTTGGTGCCATGGGGAATGTAATAATCCACGACAGTCATCTTATTCTGAGTTAGCGTTCCTGTTTTATCCGTACAGATGATACTGGCAGAGCCGAGCGCCTCAACGGCAGGCAGTCTGCGAATGATCGCATGTTGTTTGGCCATCTTATTTGTTCCGAGTGACAATACGATAGTCACAATGGAGGATAACGCCTCAGGAATGGCAGCAACTGCAACAGCTACAGCAAACATCAGTGCATTCACGATGGATGGTCCGATATTCTCCGTACCTTCGGTCAACCATACACGACCCGCTTCAATGCCAAAGATGAGAATCGACAAGCCTAGGATGAAAAAGCCCAGTTTTTTGCTGAATGATTCCAACTTGCGCTGTAATGGCGTGTTCTTGGCTTCGGCATTTTCAATCAATTCGGCAATTTTGCCGATTTCGGTTTTGAGAGCTGTACCTGTAATGACAAGCATACCCCGTCCATATACGACGAGTGAGCCACTGAAGGCCATATTGCGACGATCTCCGATTGGAGCCTCATCCGGGATGGTATCGGCGTGTTTCTCCGCAGCTTCGGACTCTCCGGTCAACATGCCTTCGTTGATTTTCAGACTTCCTGATTCCAGGATACGCCCGTCTGCCGGGACATAATCACCTGCATCCAGCATAACAATATCACCGGGAACGAGTTCCCTCGCTGGAATGGTTTTTTTCTGCCCGTCACGAATGACCTTGGCTTCAGGTGCAGACATTTGTTTCAGCGCGTCAAGCGAACTCTCGGCTTTTTTGGTCTGCACTACACTGATCACCGCGTTGAGCAAAATAACCAGGAATATGATCAATGATTCAATCAGGTGTCCAAGTACAACCTGTACCGCGGCTGCAATCAGCAGCACGATGACCATCGGATCTTTGAAATTTTCGAGGAACAATTTCCAGACTGGTGTTGCATCTTTACCTTTTAACTCGTTATATCCTTCCGTTTCAATTCTCTTGGCAGCTTCGGAGGTCGTGAGTCCCTTGGAGGAACTTTGTACATCCTGAAGGGTTTCCTCCGCACTGTGTCTGTAATGTTGCAATTGACCAGCTCCTTGAATATTAGATTTCTCTGTGTATTACCCTTACGGGCAAAATCTAGAATCGTTTCATTTTCGTATTTTTTTAAGATTATGGATTTATACGTTTTTAGCTGTACACAGTATTTTTCATAATGATTCGAGATATGCCTTTTTTTGAATGTTATTATTTCCAGTTTGGATGATAATCTGGAGAACCAAATATAGATGTTGAATCAGAAACTGTGTGCACCATCACACTAGCTCATATCAGGGTCTGTTACGCTATTACATAACGAACTGCGTTAAATCTAAGTTTGGAGGGGAAACCATATGTTTTGTTATCAGTGCGAACAGACGCCGAGTGGCGGGTGTACCGTGGTAGGGGTATGCGGCAAAAACGAAACAATCGCAAGTTTGCAGGATACGATGATTTTTGCATTAAAAGGCATCGCTGCTTATGCGACACATGCACGCCAGTTGGGATATTCTGATCCTGAGGTGGATCGGATTACACATGAGGCATTATATATGACATTAACGAACTCGAATTTTAATGTACAGGAACATCTGGAGATGGCGATGAAGGTAGGTAATGCAGCAATCCGCATTATGGATGTGCTGGATCGTGCGCACACGGACCGCTTTGGTGTACCGCAACCGATTACGGTTAGCCAGAACCAGATTGAAGGACAGTGCATCGTGGTGACGGGACATAATCTGTATGCATTGGAGGAGTTGCTTCGTCAAACTGAAGGCAAAGGAATTAACATCTATACCCACTCGGAAATGTTGCCTGCGCACGGTTATCCGGCATTGAAGAAATACGCCCATCTCAAGGGTAATATCGGCAAAGCCTGGTACGATCAGAGAAGACTTTTTGAACAATTCCCGGGTGCTATTCTCGCAACGACGAACTGTGTTATGCCGATCAAAGGCACATATGCAGACCGCTTTTTCTCCTACGAAGTGGCGGGTCTGGAGGGCGTTGCCAAAATTACAGAGGATGACTTCTCACCTCTGATTGAACGTGCATTGTCTCTGCCTGCGGCTAATGTACAGTCAGAGCAAGTCTTAACGACAGGATATCATCATGAGACTGTGATTGGGCTTGCGCCCGAAATTATTCAAGCGGTGAAAGACGGTCATATTCGTCGGTTCTTCGTTATTGCCGGTTGTGATGCGCCAGGCAAAGGTGGCAACTACTATCGTGAACTCGCGACATCCTTACCGAATGATACTGTAATTCTGACGACATCCTGTGGTAAGTTCCGCTTCAACGATGTGGATTATGGTACGGTTGGAGACACGGGTATACCGCGTTATATCGATCTGGGTCAATGCAACAATTCCGGTTCTACGGTGAAAATTGCAATGGCTTTGGCGGATGCTTTTGGCTGTACTGTAAACGAGTTACCTGTCAGTATTGTGCTGTCCTGGTTTGAGCAAAAAGCAGTTGCGATCCTGCTTGGCCTGTTCAGCCTTGGCATTCAGGACATTCGTATTGGACCAAAACCGCCTGAGTTTATATCGGAAGGTGTCTTGGATGTACTCGTAGATATGTTTGGTCTAAAGTTAATTACAACGGCAGAAGAAGATATGAACGCGATGTTGGCACTGTCATAGGATGAGGATGTATATTTACGTGCAACATCATCTGATGACTGCGAATGTCGGTTGTGAGTATGAAGAGTATGACTCATACGTACAGATGGATAAGAGCCTACATAAAAGTAGGCTTTTTTGCTTTTTCGACTTTCATAGGTCCATATACCTTGTATAAATGAACATGAAATGTCAGGGAAATTAGTTTTTTTATCCTATTGAAGTTTTTTCATGGAAATGTGTATATAGATAGAGGCATATTAGATCATAACACATCACAAAACACGGGTTTACCGTAATATGAGGAGATCGTACATAATGCATGACACACAGATTGAAGATTGGTTGAAACTCGCAGGTGGCAAGGAGAACATTAAGCTCGTAGAACATGATAAGGACACAACGACACTGGTACTGAAGGACAGTACACAGTTGAACATGTCGGCTCTTATCTCCGCAGATGTTGTAGCAAATATTCGGGTAACAGGTGAGCATTGTCATCTGGTAATAAGAGATGAATCTTCACTCATCTACAATACGTTACTGGGTATGGACGCTTGGGAATCTACAGGGACAGCGTTGCAGGAAGAAGGACACACGAAGAAGAACAGATTCTCGATCTTACATTTTGTATCCGATGTGTTCAGGCCCTTGATGCCTGCTATTCTCGGAGCCGCTGTTATTAAGATTTTACTTGCTATAATTACGTTAATGGATACGTACGGTTCAGCGGATTCTTCTGCACTGATGGACAGCCAGACCTTTACGATATTCAGTATCATTGGAAATAGTGTTATTTATCTACTGCCTGTATTGGTAGCAATCAGCACAGCTTATCGGTTGAAGAGCAATATCTATGTTGCAGCATCTATTGGTGGATTGATGTACCATCCGGAGATGACCATGATGATGTCAGGTGAACAAGACGTCCATTTCCTGGGCTTGCCACTCGTGTCCCAGCCTGCTTTTTATACTACTGCGATCTGGGTCATTCTAACGATCTGTGCAGCGGCCTACCTGGAAAAAGCCGTTGAACGATGGAGTCCAAAATTCTCCAAAGGGATGGTTGCCCCATTCCTGACGTTACTGATTCTTGTTCCGTTAGTATTGATGATACTTGGTCCAGCTGGCACTTGGATTGATGAATATCTGCCGGAAGCATTGGATTCACTAGTAGCTAATGCTCCAGTGGTGTCGGTGATGTTACTGGGAGCGGTCTTCTCGCTGATGTTAATTTTAGGGTTACACTACTGGCTGATTGCCATCATCATTAATGAAATGGTTATGAATGGTGGTTCTATGGTGATTGCTGCCATGTTAGTGGCGATTGTTGGACAAGCGGGGGCCGCGCTTGCAAACGGAATCCGCTCGAAAGAGCCAACATCCAGAAGACTGGCTTTCTGGGCTACTGGAACAGCCTTCCTTGGAGTGGTAGAGCCTGCATTGTATGCGGTCAACATGAGAAAAAGATCCTCTTTCTATGCGGCATTGCTGGGTGGAGCAGCGGGTGGGCTGTATTTTGGATTGTTATCTGTCAAGGCATTTGCTATGGTGGGAAATCCGAGCTTGGTCAGCCTCCCGCTCTTCATCGAAGAGGGTAGCCTAAATCTGTTACACACTTGCATTGGTGTGGTTATTGCTTTCGGTGTCTCAGGTGGACTAACGTATTGGATGGCAGGAAAAGGACAGATACGGGGACAGGGGTCACCGAAAGCTAGCATTGAGTAATACGTAAAACGTAGCATTGAAAGTAGCATTAAAGTTGTAAGAAAGAGCCTGTACCGGATGGTATGGGCTTTTTTGTTGTGTTGTTCTGATTAATGTAAGTATGAGATGTATAATCGCTATCCTCCATTTTATTCAAGCCATAGCTTGTTGGTTATGGAGTTGTCATGTATTTTGATATAGTGAAACCTATAAATCTGGATTACTAATCCCTTTGAAAGGATAACCTATGTCTGACAACATGGAATGGATTGCTCAATGGAAGTCAACGAATGCACTAAGCAACGCATGGATAACGAAAGGCGAGCTGCATCACTTTCCTAGTCACACCTTGATATTTATCATTGATGGAAAAGCGATCTGGAATATAAATGGACACCGAGTTCACGTCTCCTATGGAGAATTAATTGCGCTTGAAGAGAACTCCGTAATGGAGGTCATTGAAGGTGGCAACCTGGATCTGGCAGGCTGGCATGTTCAGTTCGATACATATTCTGTGCTGCATGATAGACGGGAAGCTGAGAAGTTCGAATGGCGGTTACCGTCAGGAGAGGCGTATCAGAAAGTGCAACTGTCCGGTGGAAGTCTGGCAAGTATCATTCAGCATTGGAGTGAAGTGCATACACAGGATCAGAGTGCAGAAAGGGTTGGCCATCAGCAATTGTTATATGAGTTGTTAAGTAATCTATATCGGAAACAGCCGGATAACGAGTTGAAGCCAGAACACGGTATACTTCGCTCCATTGACTACATGCAGCAGCATTATGATCAGGTCATTACACGTACACAGTTAGCTCAGATTGCCGGAATCAGTCCATGGCATTACTCCCGCAAATTTAGTGAGCGATATGGTAAGCCACCTCTGGATTATCTGGCCCACTACCGGATCTATCGCGCGCAGGAAGAACTGATATTAACCGCTGCAACCTCACAGGATATTGCCAAAAAGTCTGGATTTGAAGATGCTCATTATTTTAGCCGACGCTTCAAACAGTTGACTGGCGTATCACCTAAGATATATAGGCAGACGATGACGCAGCGCAAGATGGTGTCACTTTCTCCAATCTGTGCAGAAATTATGATTCATCTGGGTGTCATCCCCCATGCCGTAGTGGTCACCCCAATCCTGCTGTCCCCACATCACCATGAACAATTTACAGCGTATGGAGTAGAGATGCTGGAGGTAACACAGTATGAGGTGGAGATAGAACTTGTTCGACAGCTTCAACCGGAGATGTTGATAGGAAACGTATTGACGGAAGAGGTCAAAAGGGAACTGCGCACAATTGCACCGATTCTAACCGGACTTCATCAAGATGTAGAACCAATGCTCGATCAATTGGCAGCCTGGTTTTATAAAGAAGATGAGGCTTATAGACTGCATCAGCAGATGAAACACGAAGTCAGCGTAGCTAAGCGACAGTTGCAACCCTTCATCCAATCCGCGTCCACTGTCATGCTGCTGAGGGTAGAAGCGTTTGGTTATCGATATCTGGGTGGGCATTCACACGGGGTATCACATTTGTTATATGAACAGCTTGGATTAACACTGCCGCAAGCACTGGATTCAGGTACAGCATGGTTTAACCCTTGTTCGCTTGAACTGCTCACACAAGCCAATCCCGATTATCTGTTTGTGGAGAAGCGGATCATGCAGCACTTCAGTGCTGAAGAGAATATGAGGAAACTATGGGAGAGTCCGCAATGGAACGAGCTGAAGGCTGTGAAAAATAATCGGGTATTTTACGTAGATACTCACCTGTGGGTAGACGGTCACGGAATAACGGGACACACTCTGATTCTTAATCAGATCATTCGCCATTTTGCGGAATCTTTTCATGAGAGAGCACAATAATCCAACTGAATACGCACGATATGCTATGGAAGCAACACTTCTTATTTGATACTATTTGATAATAATTATCATTATCAATATACATAAGGGGCGAAGTATATCATGTCACGAAGATTTAAAGGGTTGGGCATCATGCTGTTGGTGATCAGTATGATGTTGGCGGCATGTTCCGGTGGAACCAAGGAAGAGAATGCTACAGCTGGAACAGCAGGGGCTTCAACTGAAGGAGCAGCGAGTACTGCAGAAGAAACAGCGACTGAAAGTGGGACTAAGGTGGTGAAGGATCAGTTTGGAGAAGTAACGATTCCAACTCATCCTCAAAATCTGGTTGTGTTTGATTCGATTTATGCCGAGTATCTGATTGAGATGGGTGTTACACCCCAAATCGTTTTGTTAACTCCAGAAGTTGAAGCGGAATACCGCCCTGATTATTTGAAAGAACACGGGGTCCAAATCATTGAAGTCGAGCAATATCAATATAATTATGAGCAGTTGCTTGCGTTGTCACCAGATATGATCCTTGCAGCTGGCGAAGGAATGGAACAGGGCGTATATGATGAATTGTCCAAAATCGCTCCTACAGTGGCACTTGATGCCAACAGTGAAATGAAACGTGCTATGCCAAAGCTGGCTGCCATATTTGACAAGAACGAAGAATCTGCCAAAGTACTGGCTGAATTCGATGAGAAAGCCTCACAAGCGAAAGAGAAAATCGCGGCAGCCTTGGGAGAAAAGACCGTATTGGTTCTCCGGGTGGAGCACAATCGTTACCGTTTCATGGGTCCCAAAGGAGGAAGCAGCAGTGTTTTCTTCTATGATATCCTGGGTCTGAATAGTCCTGAAGCGATCAAAGACTCTACAGATTGGTTTAGCCAGTTCTCCCTGGAATTTTTGCCTGAGATGAATCCGGATTATATTTTCCTGGAAGACAGAACTCTCGTAGGTTATGACACGAAGAAATCTATGGAAGATCTCAAAGCAAGCCAGGTGTGGTCGAATCTGGAGGCTGTGAAGAATGATCATGTCTTCCCGTTGAAGACAAGCCAATTCGTATCGGGTGTGGGTCCAATTGGCTCTGTAAAATTGATGGACTATGTTGTTGAAAAGTTGGTGCCATAGATGACGATGGAGACACAATTGGATATCTACGATATTACCATCGTTGGTGGGGGACCTGCTGGAATGTACGCCTCCTTTTATAGTGGCATGAGAGCCATGCGTACCAAAATCATTGAAGCCAAACAAGAACTGGGCGGATTCATGCGTACGTACCCGGAGAAGCTGATCTGGGATGTGGGCGGGGTTGATCCGATTCGCTGTGAGAAGCTGATTGAATCGCTGGAGAGACAAGCGAGAACGTTCGATCCAACGATTGTATTTGGGCAGGAAATTGCTGAGCTTGAACGACGTGAAGATGGTGTATTTGTACTCATGTCCAAAACAGGGGAGCGCCATTACACACGTACCATCCTGTTATGTGCGGGTAGAGGCATGACTCAGGTGCAAAAGCTGGATGTCGAGGGTGCCAATCGGTATGAGCTGACAAATCTGCACTATACCGTAACTGATCTATCTCGATTTGCAGGGAAGCGTGTTCTGATCTCGGGTGGTGGTGATTCCGCAGTCGACTGGGCGAATGAAATGGGCAAGATCGCAAGTGAAGTTACGGTGACACACAGACGTCATGAATTTACCGGACACGAGTCGCCAGTTGCTCAGATGAAAGCTCAGGCCAACGTCATGACGCCGTTTAGCATCTCACGCTTATACGGTACAGGTGACAAAATCGATCGTGTCGAGCTAGCCCATGTAGAAACTGGTGAGATCACACATGTTGAAGTGGATGAAGTTGTCGTAAGCCATGGGTATGATCGTGATTTTGGTAACCTTGTGCAATGGGGACTGGCGCGGGAAGATTACGGCGTGTCCGTTGATCAGCGCATGCGTACCAACATTCCAGGCATATTCGGAGCAGGGGACTTCATCACTTATGGCAGCAAAGTCAGGCTGATCGCAGGTGCTTTTAACGATGCGGTGCTCGCAGTCAACAGTGCCAAGACGTATCTGGAACCTGCTGCTTCCGACATGGCGGGTGTATCTTCTCACAACGCCCGGTTTTATGAAAAAAACAAAGCGCTCTCCAATACGTAAAACTGCATATGCATAAAAGATAACATGTCCTAGCAAGAAGCCCGATTTGTGTCGAGATCTCTCTCAAACACGCATCGGGCTTTTTTGTGAGAAAATCGTGTGTTTTTCGTAATAAAAGAGAGATATTAAGGTTTATATCAACCAGATTTAAATAAGATATTTTGTCATAAAAACCGCGTTGCTGTTGAAAAGTTAGAACCTTTGACGAATGAAAGATTTCCCTCAACTATTAAATTATAATTATAGAAATGATGATATCTGGAGAGGGGGACTTGCATTTGATTCAGCCTCAATCCACAGAGATAACAATAGAAGAAGTCATAGATCAGCATGCTAAAAACGTAAAAAGAACAGCAAGAAGATTTTTCTACTCTAGAATGTTATACGACAATTGGCTATTGGACGATCTCACACAACAAGGCTATTTAGGACTTATAGAGGCGTATTCGAAATTCAATTTTAAAAAAGGAAAAGAGTTTTTCTGGCGTTATGCTTATAAATTTGTAAAGGGAAGAATGATAGAGTTTACAATACAACACTACAATATTGTACGACCTAGCCAAAAAATAAATAGCATAATCCTTAAAATAATGAGTCGAAATCTACTAGGAATGTCACCAGATGTTATTTCCCAAGAACTCGGATGCTCCTACAATATGGCCGTTCAAGCTTTGCATTTTTATGTAATTAGGCGTCAATTATACTTATATGACTCAATTAATTCAAAGCAAGAAAACCAAGATGAAAGACAGCTTATAGATGTGATTGCGGTCGAAGAAAATCAGGATCAAATATTTAAAATCGAAAGTGTAGGAAGCTTTTCTACAATAGAACAGAAAGTTGCTGACAAGCTAATAGAAGGCTACAGCAGAGAGAATATAATAGAATATTTTACGATCTCCGCAGCTCAATTAAGAATGAATATTGATGAAATATTAAGAAAATGCGATTTCGATTACCAAAAAATTATTAATAGAAATGAGGCGTTACTATTGCAAATTTCAGCACTCAATCTAAATGGTCAACCACAGCAGAAAAGTGATGATAATTTTAAATGGGTGCCAATTGAATATATTTTTGCTAATCCCAGTAACCCCAGAAGAGATCTAGCCGTCGACACAAATCAATTACAACAAATAATAGAAACAAAAGGTTGGGAAGAGCCAGTAACGTGTTATAAGAAAGGAGAGTACTACATTTTATTGTCTGGACACCGTAGATGGTATGCAGCAAAACAATTAGGGCATGACAAGATGCCTGTATTTGTAGTGGACGCACCTACTACATCTGCTGAGGAGAAAGATCGTTTAGGCTCATTACAAAGTGTGCAAGTGGAATGGACACCATATGAAATAGCTAAAAACATATACGACCGTTGGATATTTAGCGGGTGTATCGCATATGAAGAATTTTCAAAAAAAATAGGAGTACCTAAAAAGAAAATTGCTGCAAAAATTCGCGTTTACAAATATTATCTACGTGTTGAAATTGAAGACAAACTGAAAAATGGCATGTATTCGATCTCTATGCTTGACTACATCATTACCTGGATTAAGCGATTGTGTGAATTTCATCCTAACTTGGTGAAATCGCTAGATGAGGATTTTATAAGAATACAAATGTTAAAAAAATACGAAAACAAATGTTTTAATAGTAACATTCTTAATGATAGAAATTTCGTATGCAATGCTAGTGAAAAAGAGATTATATCGTTTCTGTCGGACACTACCAAAACGTTGAAACAATCAGAGATTGAGATGACAATCAATCGTTCGGGAAAAGATGATAATTACAACGGAATATATAAAACAATGGACGACTCAATAGCAACTGTTCAAAAAATTGAATGTAAAGATCGTAAAGAAGCACAAATATTAATAGACGAGTTAATTGATTTAATGGAAATGTTAAAGAATAAGAGCCTTGAATTACAAGGGGGAGTTAGACTTGAGTAACTATTCCAAGTTGATAATGGCAGATATAAAGGATGTCGAACCAAACCCGTTGAATCCACGAATGGATAACACAATTAAAACTGATGAATTACAACGAGTAATTAAAGAAAAAGGATGGGAGGTTCCTATAACCTGCTATGAAAGAGATAATAAGTATGTAATTCTATCAGGTCATCGAAGATGGCATGCAGCAAAAAAGTTAATGCAAAGAAAAATTCCAGTGTATTTAGTTGAGCGGCCACAAAGTATCGAAGAAGAACAGGAAAGATTAGGATCAGTCCAAGGTGGTAAATCAGATTGGAGTGTATATGAATGGTCTAAGCACACTCATGATATGTGGATTTATTGGGAAAAGTGTTCGTTTAGTGAGCTCGCACGCAAAATGAACAAAAGTGTTGCTTTTGTATCAGCAAGAGTAAAGGTATTTAGCTATTATCCACATTCTGAAATCGAACAAAGTTTAACCAATAATAAAATATCAATCTCCGCACTAGCATGTTTAATACAATGGTTGAACAATTTAAATAGATTAAAGCCTGAAATAGTAGAAGATCACAAATTGGATACAGTGCGGACAACAATGTTGTCCAAAATTGAGAGGGGATTAGTTGGAATATTGGATCTTAAAACGGACTCATTTATCCACAAAGCCAACTCTGAACAATTAAAAAGTTTTTTAGTAGATCCTGATAAGAAGTTATCTGACGCACTTCTCGAGATAGACGGGGATAGTATGAGATATAGAGGGAAAAGTAAAATTAATACCTATATCCAAGATATAAATAACGCAAAAGATATTTTTAAAAGAATAAATTTTTCTGGCAACGAGCATGAACGTATAAGATTGCAGGAAAGAATAGAACAATATTCAAACACAATCTTACGTCTGAAAACTGATTTGAAATTATATATTGATAATTAAAAAACCTTCAAAAAACTAACTGTGATCCCTTCTGGGAATCACAGTTTTTTTATATCTGAGAATTTAGACGGATGAAATATAATATGTTCTAAGAAATGGTATAATATTGTCGAATAACATCAAAATCTGTTAGCTGATAAAAAATGTTGGAGGTAGCAGATGAAAAAAATAAACAAATTTATATCTTCTCCTCTTGAATTTGAGGTCTTGGAGCATGACAAGGTGATTGCCAAAGTGAAGTTGGATTATAGCAATCAAACGGTTGATGTATGGCAAGATAAAAGTGTATCGCCTGTTTTTCTCCCTTTTCCAAGCAAGTCTAAGGTAACCGTTGGGGATGTACTGGATTACTTTGAATCCAGATGTTTTCCTCGCACCAGACACCATGCCGATAAAATTTTGCAATCATTGGGTCTGAATGATTACGTAGCTTCGGAGATCGTAAAACAAACACATGGTGTGTTATATGATGATTATGTCTGGATTAGATTTTCTAATGAGGAGTTGTCTTGTGCTGATGTCCATCCCCGTTTTGCAGGTGAGCAAGGATTCTCGTAAGACTTTTGTCAGTAGTAGCAAGGGTGACCAATTAAAATGGAAAATTGAGAATAAGTGGGGAAAAGCTAATAAATTTGGTTATGAAGGACTGGCGGAGTGGGTAGCGTTCGAGCTAATTAGACGATCCAATATTCCATCAGGACTTATAGTTCCTTATACGCAGTGTGTTCTGATTGAGGAAAACGTTGAATATCCGGGTTGTTATTCTGAAGATTTTCTGCAGCCGGGAGAGAGTATCATTACTTTGCATCGCATTTTGGAGAGTTATGGTGTCAAATTTGAAGATTTACAGCAAGGACAGAGCACACGAGATTCCGTGCTTTTAGTTGTTGATTTTCTCAAGGATGTATTGAAATTAGATACGCTAGAGTACTTCTCAATCATGTTACCACTGGACGCGATTCTGCTAAATGAAGACCGACATTTGAATAATATCGCTTTTATACATGGTCCTGATGGATATAGACTCTGTCCACTTTTTGATCACGGTCTAAGCCTTTTGTCAGATACAACAGACTATCCGCTAAGCATGCCAACAAGTATTGCATTGCGCAAGATTAAGGCGAAGCCATTTAGCAGTGATTTTTCAAAACAAGCACGTGCGCTGGAAACAAATCTTCGATTTGATCGATCTTCAGTTATTCAATTCATTGAACAGCATGATCAAGTTCTTGGGAGAGTTGCTCAAATTCTAAGATCCCAGATTCGAAAGTATGAACACTTAATTGTGTAACTAGATAAAATATATCGACGTATCCTGATTGAAAATAGCGACATATTCAAACCAAATAAAACAGCGCCACCTGAATCGTTCTGGTGGGCGCTGTTTGTGTAATCTTTTTTGAGCTGGATAAAGAGTCTTGAACCCCAGACTGCCGATCTTGGCGAATGGATAGATGATTTTCTGAGGAACTCAGGACATCTTATTTGGCCTTCAGCTCCTCTTTTTAAATTGTAAGGAACATCAGACACGTTATCTACCAAAATTCCCTTATAAAAACACTGAAAACGGCTTGTTAATCGGATATAGAGTGTCTCAAGTTCCTTAGATTTCTGTAGGCGCTTCAAACCGTTGAATAAGACGCCTCAGATTCGTTAGCGCTCGTTCCATGTTTTGATCTAACCGGCGGCGAGCCTAGAGGACGACCATGAATTCCGCCCAAAGCGAAGCTTTTCATTGTAAGGGAGAAAATCTGCTTTTACGACGTCTCAATCCTTGCTCGCACTTGAAGGGCACGTTCTCACACATTCAGGATTCAGTGTGTTTGCCTTCTACGGACACGTTCAGGTTTGCTGGCTTTCATTATTTCATTAGATTTAAACTTGTTCTAATTCAGTTCAGTCTGTCCACTTGCGAGTCGATCTGCGATCTCTTCGGCTTGTAGAATGGAGGTATAGGGATCAGCAGTGAAATATTTATGAATATCCAGTTTGTAGATATGATCGTTCTGCACGGCAGGCAGATTGTCCCAGACGTTAGGCAACAGAGAGTGATCTTTCGTGCCTTCTGTAACCATCATCAGCAGGTAATCACCTACATACTCTCCAAAGACCTCCGCGCTAGCTTCCAGATTTTCTTTGCCTTGGTCCAGAAGATCTGATTTTACCTTGGGTGCCGGAGTTAGTCCAAGCAATTCATAGGCTGCTCTTCCACCACGATTGGCGCTGTTGCCGATAATGGCTGGGTTCTTCAAAAAGTTAAAATCGGCAACGGTGAATGTGGCACCGTCCGGAATCACACCTTTAATTTTGGCCTGAGCTGCTGCGATCCGTTGTTTAAATGATTCGTTCCATGTTATAGCTTCTTCTTCGCGGTTCAGAATCTTGCCCATGGCTATCACTTCTGCTTCCATGGAATCATACTGATCGGGTACGAATACGACAGTCGGAGCGATTTTGGAATAGGTCTGAAATTTCTCCTGGTCCCATGTGATAATCAGGTCCGGTTCCAGCTCAACCATTTTCTCAAGTGAAACCTCACTGTGGTTACCCAAATCCGCGCTATCCACAAGTTTGTCACGCAGGAACATTCCATAATCCAGCAGGCTGCTCGGCACACCAACAGGTGTTACGCCAACAGCCAGAACATGTCCTATATTCCAGTCAACGACAACCCGCTCCGGGTTGAGGGGGACTGTAACGTCTCCCATCATCGTAGAGAGTGTTCTTGTCTGTGGTGCGGCGTTTTCAGTTTCTGTCGCGACGGGTTCCACCGTCTCTTGCTGGGTACAACCACTAATGAATATGGCCATGATCAGCAAAACAGGCAGGGCGATACGATACCAAGCTTTCTTAAACAACATGACGAACCCTCTTTCTAATTGATAATGATTTTCATTTAATATAACTCTAGAGGGAATCTTACGATTGCACAATAACCGATTCGGAAGCGAAAGCATAACCATTTCAGAACAGATGTACAGGTTGAATTGAGAATGATTATCATATATGATGAGGCGAAGCTTTGGAAGTAGTAACGAGGAAACACAAAGAAAGGTCCATGACGATGAACATAGAAGAATACGGGGCATTATGGGAGCATATAACGATCCGATTACTGGATATTCGAATCATTACCGTTAACATTAGTGAAGATCCTAATACGTGGACGCTTCCCTCGAATGCTTTTTTATTAATAACGAATGGCAAGGGGCAGATCTGGCTTGGGCAGGCAATGCATCACATCAAAGGGACATATATTCTGCACGCCTCCAAAGGAACGCGCCTGGATTGTCTGGCTAAAAAGCCGATGGAAATACATGTGTTGTCGTATTCGTCACCAGAGTCAGAGAAGCCAAATACTGAAAGATCCCAAACATATACTGGGTCGGAGTCTTTGCAAGTAAGTTTTGGTTTTGAACCAGCGTGTCCATTGCCATTAATTGAAATCATGCAGTTGATATACAGACAATGGAATGAACTACAGTCAGCAGGCCGGATTCAAACCAAGGCGCTGTTCTACCAATGGCTCGCCGAGATGCTGAAACAAATGCAGGGGCAGAGGTTTAACGTTGCTAAGCTGGATCGGGTAGATCAGGCGGTGCATTATATGAAACGTCACTACGGGGAACCACTCAAGATAGAACAGGTAGCTGAAATGCTGAATTGTAGTCCAAGGTATCTGAACCAATTGTTTCAGCTTCAATTAAATACGAGTCCCAGCCGTGTGCTGTCACAGATTCGGATGGAACAGGCATTAAAACTACTGGTGAGCACGAATGGGACCTTACAGGAAATCGCGGAGAGAGTAGGCTATGAGAACGGCTACACGCTAAGTCGTTATTTCAAGAAACATTATGGTGTATCTCCTGAGTTTTACAGAAAGCGTCGAGAGTGCAGTATTCCAGATGTAGCCCTGCAAACATCCCAACCACATGCCGCTCTGGAAATTCATTATTCGGGATGGAGCGAACGAACGGTACCTATAGTTGAAGCTGACAAAAACCAGCCAAAACAGAAGATTATAGATCTACAAGGAGTCCAAGTGAGGAAACCCCCAGCGCCCGCGGTACCAAGAGCCAGAACTCGAAAACTTGCCACAAGCATGGGCGAGATTACGATACCGACCAAGCCTAGCCGTGTTGTCGTGGACTGGAATTTGGGAGAAGTGCTGGCATTGGGAGTGACGCCTCTCGGAGCGCCGCATTCACTCATTGAAAGTAACCAAATGCTGGAGCCTTATATCAATGATCAAGTACAGGATATCGGCAATCATAATTTTATCTCACTCGAAAAAGTGCTTGAACTGGAGCCCGATTTGATTATCACCTGGAATCCTGCTGCTTACGCTTCCTATGCCAGAATTGCACCAACGGTGGTCTATGGAGGGAGTGGTTACGGCTCTGTAGCAGAGGGGATTCGAGAGATGGGACGTATTCTGAATCGCCAGACAGAAGCCGAAACATGGATTAAGGAATACGGGCGGAGAGTACATTCTTTGCAGCAAACGATCCCGGGCAAGGTCTCGGCAGAGAAGACATTTACCGTCATTGATCCGAACTGGGGAGAACATATTACCCTTGTGGGAAATACGGGTACTCGTGGAGGTAAGGCAGCCTACGGGTTACTGAACTTGAAGCCAGCAGGCAAGGTTCGCCAGGAACTATTGGAGCCGGGCCTGGAATACCTGGATATTGCGCGGAGTGCGGTAGGTGGGTACCTGGAGGACTACCTGTTGGTGTTGGATAATGGTCCAAGACACGGACTTGATCAAGCTTCAGGCAAACCATGGAAGAAGTCCATCGAGACAGATCACTGCCGGATTATTAGCCTTGACTGGAATAGATATTTCCTCTCCGACCCGTTGTCTGCGGTGCTGCAAGCCGAGGAAATGGCAGACCGGATTATGGCACGTTGAGATGGAATACAATATGAGAGTGAAAACAACAGATTGGTTTAGATTTGTGGATTAACTTTGACATAACAGACAAAAGGAGGCACACATTATCGGTTATCCCACAAAAGCCTGTCTATTTGCTGATTGAAAGAGCTTTCATTTCATCCGTATACTAAAGGTGTTAACAGGTTGGGTGTCGTAATGAGGCACTCATCGTAATAGGAAAGGATGATATGAAATGGGCAGATTAACTGGAAAAGTTGCAATTATAACCGGTGCCGCAAGTGGAATGGGATTGGCAGGTATTCAATTATTTGCAAAAGAAGGAGCCAAGGTAGTGGCTACCGATGTGGCAGTCGAAGCTTTGGAGGAACAGGTTAAACAGATCGTAGCTGGTGGCGGTGAAGCCATTGCGTTGAAGCTGGATGTGTCCAGCCCAGAGTCCTGGAACGCTGTTGTGGAAGAAACCGTATCGAAATACGGCAAAATAGATATTCTGGTCAATAATGCTGGAATTCATATGGCCAAAGGCATTTTGGAAGCTGAGCTAGAGGACTGGGACAAGGTTATGTCCATTAATGGTACAGGTGTATGGCTCGGCATGAAGGCAGTCATTCCTTATATGCAGAAGAATGGACAAGGTTCGATCGTTAATACCTCTTCCATTGCAGCAATCATTGGTGGAATAGCGGATGCCCAGGGCGCGGCTTATAGTGCTTCCAAGGGATCTGTACGTTCATTGACCAAACACGGGGCACAGTGGTTTGCCAAAGACAATATTCGTGTGAACTCCGTACATCCGGGTGCTGTGTTTACGGGTATGGTGGAGAAAGCAGGCATCAAATCCCAGGTGGAGATGGGGGAGAATTACAAAAATCTTGCTCCACTGCCTCCACATGCTGGTGAGTCTATGGATATTGCTTACGCCTACCTGTTCTTGGCATCTGATGAATCCAAATTCATTACAGGTGTTGAGTTGCCTGTAGATGGTGGCTGGATCAGCAACTAATTTAAATAAATGTTTCGACATACTAAAGAGGTACTGTTTCTCAAGCTTCAGGGGAGACAGTACCTCTTTTTAAGAGCAGATCCCACTACAGAGTTATGGCTTAACTTTATCTTGATGGACTCGTTGCAGAATGGAGATTAGACCGATAAATCTCTTGGGATCGGTTCATGCGTGTGAATTCCAACAGTTGTTCAGCCATATAGGAGGCGCTGTATTTGAAATTGCTTTGCACCCAACCCGTAACTAAACCAAGAACGGCATTAGCCTGATAACAGGCGAGAAGTTCCTTATCCAACCGTGGATCAGGCGACAGATCGGTTACATCCTCCAGATACAAGTTCTTAAGTGTTATATAGAGTGTATCCCTGAAATCCAGTAGCACGTTAGAATTAACCAGCAATGTATAGAAGGAGGCATGAGCCAGCACATGGTCAAAAATTTGAATTGCTGAGGCGTTAAGGTCCTTAATATCGAAATCTCGGAAATGCTGATAGGGTGCTCGATAGGCTAATTTTAGATCGTCAATCACGTCATTTAACAATTCATCAAACAGGTCTTCTTTGTATACATAATGCTTGTAAAATGTGCTGCGGTTCAAATCGGCGGATTTGACAATATCGGTGATGGTTATACTGGCCAAGGGCTTACGGGACATCCATTCCAGAAGGGCTGTTTTCAGAGCCAGTTTGGATTTGTGTACTCTTCGATCGGTGTCAGATACAGATGGAGACTTAAACATATACACAACCTCCCTTACTTATCAATGATACAGTGCACAGGCAGCAAATTACTCTTGCTACAATACAAAAATGTGAATATATGGTGACTTTGGTGTCGTAAACTGTCCGTATCACTGTGTTCTCCCTTATAATAAACCAAAACGGACGAGGAGATGGACTCCAAATGAAGAAACAAATGTGGATCATTGCAAGTGTTGCAGTTGTGATTGTAATCGGAACCTATCTGTTTGCAAGCAATACGGGCAAGGATGAGGCGGGTACAGCCAATGCGCCCAACATCCGAAAATTGGTGGAAGATATCAGCACAGGAAAAGAAACACCGGAATCTGCTTCCATCAATGCTAAACAGTTAATCGTCACCGATCAAGATGAAAAAACCATTACATATGATTTGCCTGAGAACGAATTTTTCCTTTCCATTGCACCCTATGTGGACCAGACCCATCCCTGTGCAATTCATAGCTTGACCGGTTGTCAGGGGGAAATGAGCAATAAGGAATTTAGCGTTACCATTCACGATTCTCAAGGCAACACTTTTATGAAAGATGCAGTGATTAAGTCTGGTGCGAACGGATTTATGGATTTTTGGGTGCCTAGAGACAGAACCTATCTGATTCGTATTGTTGGAGATGGAAAGGTTGCAGAAACGCAATTGTCTACATACGAAAATGATAATACATGCATCACTACGATGCAGTTGAGTTAACAGCAATCAATAGAAGGGAAGGATGGCTTTTGAGCTATCTTTCCTTTTTTATTTGATAAAAGAATGGGAATAAGGTACTTTCCATTGACAAAAATCCATTCCTACGGCATAATCCAATAGTGATAATGATAATTGTTATCATATAAATACATATTAACAGGGGAGAAAAGAGATATGAAAAAAGGGTTGAATGGACTGTTGATTATGCTGGCCTTTGTGCTGGTTTTGGCGGGTTGTGGTAAAAGCACGACTACAACAGATACAAGTCAAGGTAGTGACTCGGGTAGTGCTCCGGCTGAAGAGACAGCAGGTCCTGTTACCGTGAAGCATAAACGTGGAGAGCTTAAGCTGGACAAGCCAGCAGAACGTGTTGTTACGCTTGAATGGACATATACGGAAGATGTTGTTGCCCTGGGTGTTCAACCAGTAGGTAACGCAGATAACGCTAACTATAAAGTGTGGGTAACATCCGAAGCAGCACTGGATGACAGTGTAACGGATATCGGAACACGCAGTGAACCAAATCTGGAAGCTATTGCTGCATTGAAGCCAGATCTCATCATTGCTAATGCAGATAATAACACAGCGGTCTACGATCAGCTTAACGCGATTGCTCCAACGATTGAATATGATCCGTATGATGGTGACGGCTATGATTATGACAAGATGACAGAGATCTTTAATAACATTGCAACAGCTCTCGGTAAAGAAGACAAAGCAAAAGAAGTTCTGAGTGATCTCGATCAGCACTATGTAGAAGCCAAAGAAAAACTGGCTGCTGCGGGGAAAGAAAACTTCAATTTTGCCCTGACACAAGCGTTCACATATCAAAATGCAGTCAGCCTGCGTATGTTTACCGATAACTCGGTTGTGATTGGTACTTTGGACAAAATCGGACTGGTTAACGAATGGAAGCCGGATAAAGTTGAGAACTATGGCTTCTCTACAGTAGGTATTGAATCCTTAACCGATGTAAAGGACAGTAACTTCATTTATATTACACAACCAGACGATGACGTCTTTGGCACAGCCATGAAAGATAACTCGGTATGGAACGGACTGAACTTTGTGAAGGAAAAACGCACATATCAACTCGATAGTACAACATGGACATTTGGTGGACCGATCTCCTCCAGAGTATTGGTTGATGGGGTAGTCGAGGCGATTACCAAATGAGTTCGGTTCAAGGATCTAAGCCAGCTATGAATTGGCGCACAATTAGCATATATGGGGGCGGTCTAACCGCTCTCATCGTGCTTTTTTTTGTAAGTCTGTGTTATGGAGAAGCTTCCATTCCTTTGCATGTCGTTTGGGACGCTCTTACAGGCAGACAGGATTCATTAGAGCACAATATGGTCTGGGACTTGCGCATGCCGCGTACAGTGATTGGTATTCTTGCGGGTGGCGCACTGGCTGTTGCGGGCGCTTTGTTGCAAACGATTACCCGTAATCCATTGGCTGCTTCAGATACGCTGGGCATTAATGCAGGAGCGTACTTTGTGGTGGTGCTGGGAGCTATCGCTTTTCCAGGTCTATTAAGTCAGTCGCCTTTTCTTTTCGCAGCACTAGGTGGTTTGCTGGCAGCATTTGCGGCTTATTTCATGGGCGGCGGACGAACATCAAGCCCGGTTCGACTTGCGTTGTCCGGTATGATTGTATCAATGGTGCTTGGTTCATTTACAAGTGCATTACATATTTTTTTCTCCATGGAGACACAAGGGTTGTTCCTTTGGGGCTCCGGAACACTTGTCCAGAATGACTGGAGTGGTGTGTTTTATGCTTTGCCTTGGGTGGTTGGTATTACCCTTCTCGCGTTAATCCTGTCCAGACAGTGGGATATGCTGGAGTTGGATGAATCAACGGCTTCTTCCTTGGGACAAAAGGTTACATTGGCTCGTGCAGTAGGGTTAATTCTTGCTGTATTGCTGGCCGCTGTGATTGTCAGTGTAATTGGGCCGATTGGCTTCGTGGGACTGGTCGCACCACATCTGGTTCGATTGAGTGGTGTACGTTCTAACCGATTACTTTTACCCGGTGTGTTCATATGGGGCGCAGCGCTCCTGGTTGGAGCAGATGTCCTCGCCAAGATGGTGCATAACTCCAGCATGGAACTGCCAACGGGTGCTGTTATGGCGATCATTGGTGCACCGTGGCTCATCTGGCTTGTTCTTACACGGATGAAGGCTGCGAACGGATCAGGCATGTCTACTTCAATGAGCACAGGAGGAGCTGCGCGTCGTTTTGCATTTGGCCCGATGGCTGTATTATTCTCAGTCATAACGGTCGTGCTTATCTTGCTCAGTACGATGTTTGGCGGTATGCGAATTCCTCTGGCCGATTGGTTACCAAGTCTGTTCCAATCGGATGGACTGTTCTCCGCGCTGATTCAGCTTCGGATTCCGCGTACACTTGTTGCCGCAGGTGCAGGAGCTGCACTGGCAATCAGTGGTGTACTCATTCAGATGGCGGTACGTAACCCGCTGGCAGATGCTTCAATTGTTGGTGTGTCCTCAGGTGCAGGGCTTGGAGCGATGATGGTCATCATCTTATGGCCGGGTCTTCCGATATACTTGCTGCCAATTGCGGCAATCATCGGTGCAGCCATTGCTGCAGTGGTGGTGTTCTCCCTCGCCTGGAAGAAAGGACTGAACCCTTCGGCGGTTGTGTTGCTGGGGATCGCGATGTCTGCCATTGCTGGAGCAGGTATTCAGATTCTGATTGTCCGTGGTGCGGTATACGGTAGCAGCGGATATATCTGGCTGACAGGAAGCACCTATGCTCGTACCTGGGAACAGGTGAGGGTTATCGGATTATTTTTAGTTATTTTGGTACCGGTGGCTTGGTGGCTGGCACGCAGATTCGAACTGCTGGTATTTGACGACAACAGTGCATCCGGGCTTGGTCTCGGAGTACGTCGTACACGATTATTGGCCATGACAGTTGGTGTATTACTTGCAGCAGGTGCGGTTGCTTGTGTAGGAACCGTTGGTTTTATCGGCCTGATTGCACCACATATGGTTCGGTTACTGACGGGGAATAAGTTAAGACGTTCGATGTTCCTATCCGCATTAGCGGGTGCAGTCATGCTGGTGCTCGCCGATACAATCGGCAGAACCGTCATGGCACCGACAGAGATTCCATCAGGCATACTCATTGCGATCATCGGAACACCGTACTTCCTGTATCTGATGTATCGTTCCAACTGGCGCAAGTCTGTATAAAAAGTTCAAGCAAAAAGCCTGCTCTCCGAGCAGGCTTTTTGCTTGAACTTGGCACCATTCAGCCGCAATCTTAAATCACCCAATGAATGTCTACTCCCGCACCAAATGACAAAATCCCCTCACATCTACAAGAAGTAGAGACCACGTTATCAAACGTGAAACTCTTACTCTCTGTGGACCTTGAGGGGATATTTGCTTGAGCACATTCGAATCGTACTCCCGTTAGTTGGATTTCAGAATCCCGCTGTCATCAACTGATTGTACCGCTTGTTGCAATATTTCATTATCCTGAACGAGGGCGAAGCGCACATACCCTTCACCTGAAGGACCAAAGGCACTTCCTGGCGTTGCGATGACTCCTGCATGTGTAACCAGATCCATGGCAAATTGCTCCGAGCTGTCGTAGTGCGCCGGAATCCGGCTCCAGACGAACATTGTTGCTTCAGGTTTGGCAATCGGCCAACCCAGACTGCTGAAGCCCTCACAGAGGATGTCTCTGCGCTGTTCATAGATTGCTCTGACCCGTTCAACCTCGGATTGATCACCGGTAATGGCGGCAATTGCTGCTTTTTGGACCGGTAGGAACATCCCGTAATCCATATTGGATTTCAGCTTTTTCAGCATGGAGACCATGGTTGCATTGCCCACACAGAAGCCGATTCGAGCTCCTGCCAGTCCGTACGTTTTTGACAGGGAATTGAATTCCACACCGACGTCCATGGCGCCAGGGAATGCGAGGAAGCTTCCACATGACTTTCCGTCAAACACGAGCTCGCTGTACGCATTATCGTGAAGCACGATAATATCATACTTTTTGGCAAAGGCAATCAGGTCAAGATAGAACTGATCCGGTGCCATCGCAGTTGTCGGATTGTTAGGATAGGAGACCAGCATGAATTTTGCTCGATGAGCGATATCTTCCGGTATATCCTGAAGTTGAATAACATACCCGTTTTCTTCTTTTTGCGGCATATAATACAGTTCTGCACCTGCCAGTAACGGCCCATCCGCGAAGACGGGATAGCAGGGGTCAGGGACGAGCACCAGATCACCTTCATCGACAATGGAGAGGGATATATGTGCCAGCCCTTCCTGTGAACCGAGCAAGGAACAGATCTGTGTTGCCGGGTCTAACTCGACCTGATAGCGCTGCTTGTACCAATCGCTTGTAGCTTGCAGCAACTCACTCTGATCATTCACAGCATATATATAATTAGCCGGATCAGCTGCGGCCTCGCATAGTGCAGTTATAATATGCTGCGCAGGTGGGATATTCGGCGTACCCACACTGAGATCAATAACGGGCTGCCCGTTCTCCAGTCTGCGGCGTTTGATCTCCAGCAACCGGGTGAAAATTCCTTCGTTGAAATGATCCATTCGTTTGGCAAAGTTCATGATGATGATTCAGCCTCCAATCCTCTTCGTACGCATATTCATTAATAATAAATGGACAGCGACTAAAAGAGAAGAGCAGGGGAAAGCTTGCGGATCATGACTTTACTTTAAACTGGCTTAGTTCGTCTTGCAGTTTGCCAGATAGCTGGTTCAACTGTTTCGACAGATCCGCTACCTGTTCGATACTATCCAGCTGATCCTGCGTGCTGGCGCTTACTTCTTCCGTCGATGCCGAGTTCTCCTCTGTGGTGGAGGAGATAATCTCCAGTGCCTGGAATATCTCATCTTTGTGTTTGTGTACATTGGCGGTATTAGTAGTAATCTGCATCATACGTTGCTGTAGATCTTTCAGGTCTTTGTTAATACTGAAGAATACATGTTTGGTATCTTCTACGGATTTGGCATTCTCCTCCGCAATCTTCATACCGCGCATGGTATGCTCAACCGACAGGGTTGTTTTCTCTTCAATAACATTCACCTTTTTGTTGATTTCCTCTGTTGCCTGAGCCGTCTGTTCTGCAAGTTTGCGGACCTCTTCGGCAACGACGGCAAATCCTCTTCCATGTTCGCCAGCACGTGCAGCCTCAATGGAGGCATTCAGGGCGAGCAGGTTCGTTTGAGAGGCAATCTGTTTGACTGTATCCACAAAACTGGATATTTCATTCCGACTCAGGTCAATCTCCTGGATAATAGAGGACATTGCTTGGGTGGACAGGTGGTTTTCCTCGGACCATTTCGATAATTGTTCCACGACCGCAAGTCCTTGGCTGCTTTGATCAGCAGATGTCTGCACGACCGTTCCCATAGCCTGCGCATCGGTAGCAATTTCATCAATTTGGCTGGATAACGAGCCAGTTTTGCGTAAGATATTTTCCGTTTCGATGGACTGATAATTCGTTGCATTGGCAATCTCGTTGATGGCTGTTGATGTGTCATTCATGGTCACAGCCGTTCGTGAGGAGATGGCCTGTAGATCATTCGACGACTGGTTCAGGATTTGCGCCGAGCTGCCGACCATTTGCAGCATGCCCTGAATTTTCTGCACCATGGAATTCAAGCCTGTGGCGATCTGTCCAATTTCATTATTAGATTTGATATCCAGTTTGACAGTCAGGTCACCTTGTTCAATCTGTTTAATCTTGGCCAGCAGCTGTGGTATGGAGCGTAACAGACGGCGAAGGGTAATGTAACAGATAATCACAAGCAGAAGGGTGGCTGCAGCAAAACCGCCAAGTGTAATCCACGTGAATGTTTTTAATTCTGCAAGAACTTCTTCTTCGGATATAGTCAGACCAACGGACCATCCCGTATCTTTGCTGGTAGCGTAGCCGATATATCGACGTTCCCCATTGTCGTTCATAAGTTGTACGCCGTTTTCACCCGCAAGCATTTTCTTGCCGATGTCTCCCATATCCCCCGTACTGTTCAGGATGTTCTCCTTCAATACCTTCTCTTGATCCGGATGGTACAGAATTTCCCCGCTCTTGGATAGCAACATGGAATAACCTGTGCTTCCAAGGGAATAACTCTCCATAATCGCCGGGATATCCTTGAATGCAATATCCGCTGCCGCAAAGCCGATCGTGGTGTTGTTTTCGTCTTTGATTGGATAAAAGATACCCATGAGTACATCGCCTGCTGCAATATCAATGTACGGATCGGAGAAATAAAGTCCGTCTGCATCGGTAACCGGCTTGTAGTATGGACGTGATTGGATATCAAAGTCCGGTGCAGATACGACACCATCATTTTGAATCCAAAAGCCTTTTCCATCCAGGCCCGCGACCCAGGCATCGGCAAACGAAGGCTCTGCCTTAACGATAGCGGCGAGTGTCGCCTGTGTTTCCGCAGCGTAGGTTGAACTTTTCGCATCCGCAGCAGATGCTGTTGTTTCTATGTATTGCTGAAATAATGTGTTGGTGGACATTTGCTTGACCAGTGCGCCCTTTTCCTTGAATAGTGCATCAAATTCACTAACAATGGCTTGTGTCTTGGTCTGGAGCATGGATTCCTGCTGTTTCACCAGAATGTTTCGTGTGCTTGCAAACATAAATGTTCCCAGCACGGCAAAGACAACTACGATAATGATCAGCAGCACAATGGACAACGTATTTGCCATACTGGATGTCCGTGCTCCCGTTTTCCCCCACTTGTTCAACATGTTCGACATATTCCATCTCCCCAGATGATTAATAAAAAGCTCAAAACGCCTAAGTTATATGTCGGCTTAATCTATAGTTTTATGTAGATTTCTGTCGAATAATCCTGAAAGCGACGGAAAGGAAAGGCATGAGTATGAGCAGGGTGAAAGGGGAGGGATGAAAAAAGAGGAAAGGAATGAAAAAACGGGATCGGTGGTGGTTCATCCAGGCGATCTTGTTTATAATGGAATGAATTGGAACTATGGATGGAAAAGGGGGATTATCTGTGAGTGAGTTATGGCATGCTTCAATACAGGGGGTTCCATGGAATGCCGAAAAGATGCACCAGGCGGTGCATCTGTTGCGTCGCAGAGCAACGGTTCATTTTCGCGTTGACGCGGATACATACGAGGACCTTGCCGAGCTCGATGCCAAAGTATTTTCTGCCCGGCCGGATCTGATTCTACACATATCACATATGGACCCTAAAGGGGTATATTCATCCGGATTTTTGGGGCGACTGGCACAGTTGAAACATGTGTCTGCCTTGCAGCTTGATCTTTCGCAGGCACAGGATTTGACGATTCTGGGTGCGATGGAGCAACTGCAGTTCTTAAGATTGAATTCACCTGCAAAGGCGACTGGGCTCGATTTTATTAAACACTACAAACGATTGACCTTTCTTGAACTGCGTGGCAAATTCAACGGATTTGCTTCCATTGCGGCATGCCTCCAACTTCATACGCTCATTCTGAACTGCACGGTCGAAAGTGTTGATGTGTTAGCGGAACTGCCTATGCTTCAGTATCTGTCCCTGGATCACTGTGAGTTAAAAGGGGGACTAGATGTATTGACACAGTCGACCATCTCGATGTTGAAGCTCAGTTCTGTTCGCAAACTGACGAGTATTCAGGGACTCGAACAGATGCGTGGGCTGGAATATCTGCATCTGTCCTTGCCCAAGCTGGAGCAGTTATGCGACTTTTCCCATCTGACCTCTCTCAGACAGCTCGAACTGGACTATATGAAATCGTTGCGGGATACCACACATCTATGGACAGCCCGTGCTTTGGAGTCCATTGAACTGAAAGAGATGAATACGGCGCTCAAGGCGGATTCTTTTGCTGGACTAACCGGTTTGGAGCATTTGCGCCAAATCGATTTTCGTTTTATTGATGTTAACAAAGGACGAATTGCAGCTATGCGTGATCACCTGGACAAGGCCGGAAAATCCCATTTGTTATATGAAAATATCCCTGAGCATGAACGTCTGAATTCTATAGGTATTGCGCACTTATCGCATGTATTAATGTAAACGGGCTTCTGTCCAGCATGTGTATACAGAGCGCACTCCGGTGAACGGACCGATTGAGGCGTGTAGATGTCATTGCTATCTAGGTGTTCGTATCCGTTAATGCAGGCATGTTGATCTCTTTTACGCAGGCCGCTTTGGACAAGCTGATGATACATCGAACGATGGAGACCATATCCTGCAGGGGAATGCGGGTCCCATCATACTCGGCCAGTGCACGTTCCATCCCGTCTTCATACGGAATTTCTGCCGCCAGTTCTCCCGGGTTGATGCATGTCACCGCGATGCGGTCATTCCTCGTATGTTCTCTTAGAGCTTCCGTAATACCCCGTATGGCAAATTTGGAGGCAACAAAAGAAACCTGGCTGCTGCCTGCATTGCTCAAACCGGCTGTTGAACCAATCAGGATGATCTTGCCTGCTTCAGACTGGCGGAGCTGAGGCAGTAAAGCCTGTATACATACAATTGTAGAAGTCACATTCACATGGATCAGCTGACTGATATCTGCGGGTTCATCCTTATCAAACGTGTAGTGCTCTTCAAATCCTTCCTTTTCCCAAATCCCCACGTTATAAATAAGCACATCCAACGTCTCGCCTTGAAGCTGGCTGGCAACTTGCTCTGCGGCCTGAAGCTCGGAAAGATCAGCCTGAATCCATATTCGCTCGACGCCATCCTCCACGGACAGACTTTCCGGCTTGCTGCGGGAGACCACCCAGACCTTATCACCGGATTGTGGCACACCTCTGACAAATGCATCGCCCAATCCCTTGCTTGCACCAAAGACAATTATATTTTTCAATTAAAGCCCTCCTTATCGATTAGAAATTAATAATATTTACATTAATCTATATCTTACTATAAAGGTGATATATGGAACATGAAGTTTACATGAGGTATGCTTCATCCTTATCAAGAAAAACCACCTCTGCCCCGCAAGGACGGGAGAGAGATGGTTGGAGAGATCATGATGACATTAATGGTAAAGTTTTAACTCGGCGATGGACCACCACCACTCGGGAGTGTCCGCGGTCAAGGCAATTTTGATGTATCGCGCCGTTTGTCTGGAGAACGTATGTGAGATGACAGGTCCTGTTCCCAGTGCTTCCGTAACCCCTTCCCAACGTTCGCCATCATCAGAAGTGAAAAACTGGAAGTTGCGAGCATAATCGTTGCTGCTGCTGCCTGAGTCCATTGTCAAGCGGCTGAAGCTCTGCTTGCTTCCCAGATCAATCTGGACCCATTGATTGGCATGTTGACCAGATGAAGAGGTCCAGCGTGAATTCAGATCGTCGTCGAGCATCGCCGCAACATCTTCAGAGGTGGAGGCAGTCGCTGTCCATGATGTTCGATCCAGTTCAGCAGGTAGCAGATGATCCTGTTCCCCGGATATCCAAGGTGTCTGATCAGCGGTATAGACCTCTAATTCAGCCACGGACCACCAATGAGAATCGGTACCCGTCTGTACGACCTTAATATAACGTGCCTCATGCGGTGTAAAAGCGATAGAAAGTAGCGCATCTGATCCTTCACCTGAAGCCAAGGATTTTCCCCAATGCTCTCCATCCAGAGAAGTATATATTTCATAACCGCGAGCAAAGTCTTCCCGGCTGTGCGCGCTGTCCAGTACAATCCGATTCACTGGCTGCGAGGCTCCCATATCAAGCTGAATCCATTCGCCGCCTGTTTGAGTCTGACCGGAGGTCCAGCGTGTTTGGTCCGAGCCGTCGAGTATAGCCGCTGCATCGTCTCCGGAGGAAGCTGTCACGGACCAGCCATCTGGCAGCAGCCTCTTTTGTTTGCCCGTTCCATTATGATGAACAAACAACTCGGAGATCGTCCACCATTGATCGGAATCCCCGATCTGCACCATTTTCACATAACGTGCTTGCTGTTCAGGGAAAGTGATGGACATGCGTCCAGACGTGCCTTCGCCGCCCGCAATGGATGTGCCCCAGTGTTCACCGTCATCCGAGACATAAATCCGATACTGTCTCGGATAGTCTTCTTTCGCATGGCCCGGGTCCAATTCTATGGCATCGAAAAAGCTCTTCTGGCCGAGGTCAATGGTAATCCATTGTCCTTTGGTTTGCTTCCTACCGTTTGTCCATAGTGTATCTGAACTTCCGTCCAGCATATTGGCTGTAACATCTGCTCCTTGAGTAGAGGAGGCGGTTACGATCCATGAAGAGCGATCTGGAGGCGGTACGGGCTGTGGGAGCTCTGGTGTTGCTTCAAGCTTGCCAAATCGGGCAAGCTTTAGTTCAGAGATCGACCACCAGCTGTCTGCAGAGGAAGTCAATACAATTTTGACATAACGGGCGGTTTGCATGCCCAAATCAACGGACAGACTTGGAGATGTTCCTGCTCCCTCTGCGATAGGCTCGCTCCAGTTCTCGTTATCTTTGGATACGTAGATTTCGTACCCGTGAGCATAATCACCGCCGTTGTTGCCGGAGTTCATGAATACCGTATCCATAGTCTGTTCGCTACCCAGATCGATATGCAGCCAATCGCCGGGCTTCTGAATCTGTCCGGATGACCAGCGTGTAGTCAGATCACCGTCCACCATGCGCTTTACCGGCTCCGAACTGGAGGATGCCGTAATGGTCCATTGGCTCCGATCGAGATAGACTACACCCTGAGAGGCATCCGGCTGTTTAACGATGGAATGTTCCAGCGGGTTAACCTTTACTTGCGCTTTGGCATACACGGTAGCCGAACCCAAAGCGCCATGGGCATTGTAGAAATGAACTGTTTTGACAGTGTCGGACGGATTCCAGATTTGCGCTGTATAGACGCCGTCCTTTTCATACACGGTTGCTGCCGGATCATCTGCCCATATATCCATCGTGCGTGTTCCCGTAGAAGCCATGCTGTGCATGAACCAGTACGCGTTAAAGACTTCATTTTGCTGCATCTCACTCGTATTCCATTTGGCTAGAGCACCTTGCGGGTCTCCAATGGACTGGAATGGCCAGATAATATGCTGCCATGTGCGTTCCTGCTGACCACCCAGGTCCTTAATGAGACCATTGTAGAGAGCCTTAGTATTCTGCGGATCACGTCCATAATAGGTCATCCATTCTGCTGGCGGCAGCCAGTGAATACCGTAAATATGCTCCGCCTCATTAGAGAAGTACGTTCCATACAGGTAGGCGCTGCCGTACACATGACCTACCGTAGCGTGTTGGTAATCCTCCAGCCAGTTATCCCCGTCATAGTTAAACCAGTATTGCTCGGCAGCTTTCTCTTCGGTCTTGAAGCCCCAGATCCCGGTGTCGCGATAGGCTTTGTTGCCTGTCACCTCACCCCACATATATTGGCCGACCCAACTAAAGAGCGCTTCTCCTGCGGCCTCCTGGTTATTCCCGCTGCGATTATCGGCGTAACCACCTGCCCAGGAGTGACCAGCGTACGGATCAAAATTGCGAAGCCATGGAAACTGATCATCTGTCCGTGAAGGATTGGCATAGTCCCGAATCAGAAGGTCAACCATGTCGCCGTAATCTTGCAAGAATGTTTTGTCATATGTGGCCAGTACAGCCGATGCAAAAACGTAATAACCGTAGGTGAAATGATGATCTGTCAATCCGGTATTAACACCGTATCCGCTACCGTAAGGGAAGATGGTTCCCCATTCATCCGAATAATAAAAATAATACGAGTGCAAAGGTTCGTCCGGCGAATAGGTATACCAATCTGTCAAAATGGTTCGAAGCAGGGACAGATAGTTGTCTCGTCGTACCGTATCTCCTATCTGGTCGCTGATGAGTACACCCAGTGCAAGTGGATGAAGCTTTTTCCCTTGCCAGTAAGGATCCTCGCTCATCAGATTGCCTGCCGTATCCGCGTCAAGCTGATCCAGATAGCTGATTAATTGTGCACGCGAGTAGGTTGGATCATCTGGCTCCACAAATTGCGGAATAATTCCATAGAATCGATCTTGTGTCGTAAACGTATTGCCTTCACTTACTTTCATCATGCCGCGAATGGAAGGGTAAGCAAGCTCCGTAACCGGAGTAGTCGCTAGTTTCCATTGGTGCGGCAACAAGGCCATCACTGTCTCGGATGAAAAGCCTGCCCGCTTCGTCCGGGTTACCGAGTTGAAGGTAGTCGTTACCAGTGAAGTGCTCTCATTATAATTGTAGTCCACTGTTGTATCGGTTACAAAGGCGTAGGCATGCTGGTAATAATAAGACAGTTCTGCCGCGGACGGTAGGGTAGCCAGTGACAGATAGTTTTCGCTCTGGCCCAGCTTGATTTTGAGCGTATTGCCAAGTTTCATAAATACGGTTCCTTCAGGTGCAAAGATCCCGTAGTTTCTTGTAAAGGTCTGAGGCGTGGGCGCTCTGTCCTGATTGGTTACTTCAACACCGATATGATCGGCCGTCAGCGATTCTCCATCATTCAGAACAATTTCACGGTTCTGATCATCGAAGAGACGTGTGATGTTGGGAGAACGAACAATAATGGTATCCGGGTTATCGAAGGTGTTGTACAGGAAAGGGGAACCTTTCACAAACGTGGTATTCATTTTGGCTGTGTCATCATCGCTCATGATGATCGTGGCGGAATAATCCCCATATCCCGCCACCTTGGTATTTACCTCCGCCGGGTTCATATTGCTGGTGCTCATGATCAGATCCGGTTCACCGTCAGCGTCCATAGAACCGCCATCAGCCGAAACGTAACCAGCTCCGGGATTCAGAAGTTGAAGTCCTTGTTTGGTATATCTGCTTTTAAGCGGGAGTGTGACCAGACTGTTGCCATCCCCCAGATCGGATACAAGAATAGACTGCCACCAGTCATTGGAAGGGAGGGGCGCTGTGATGTCAGCTGTGCGATTTTTCGGGTTTTTCGGCTGCAGCATGGTGATGTCATTTACAGCGTAACTACCGGAACCCACCTTTACCGAGGACGGTTCAGGGATATTCGGAATTGTATGCACAGGTTTGGCATCGCCTTCGATATACTCGTAGACGTCGAATGCGTACAGGGAGTATCCGTTGGTTGTTCCTCTGCCAAGCCCGGCTAATTTCACATACCGTGCTTCGGCGTATACCGGAATCTCATCCCGTCCACCGTCGCTGTGCAGTTCCCGGTATAATGTAGTCCACTGGTCTGCATCATTTGATACTTGAATATCGTATGCACGTCCAAAAGCGTTTTCCCATTGTAGGGATACGTTCCCGATTTCCCGGACTAGTCCAAGGTCTACAACAATCCATTCCTGATCCTTGTAGATGGAAGACCAGCGTGTATCCGGACGGCCATCCGTTACATTCCGTGCTTCGTAATTCCCTTTTTCCATTTTGGCTTTATCCTCGGCTGAACGGCTGGGCTCATCAATTTCTTCCGAAGACGCTGTAACCGGTTGTCCTAGTGCAAGGTTCATTGCTAATGGTTTGGGAGGTGGATTTGCTCCGCCCGTCCCATATACATTGAATTCGTATACAGAGACGCCATAGGCTGGCTGTGCTCTTTGATGACTGAACAAGCGCACATATCGTGCCTCCGCTGTGACCTCAATTTCTGTCAGGCCGCCTTGCCCCTTTGTTGTCGAGTAAACAGACTGCCAGTTGACCTCGTCGTTGGATACTTCCAGATCAAAGGCGGAAGCATACGCATTTTCCCACTGGATGGAGATGCCCGAGATGGAGGCCGCTGTGCCTAAGTCAACATAGATCCACTGCGGATCTTGCTGCCATATGCTTTCCCAGCGGCTGTTTTTGTTGCCGTCAACCACATGATCTGCCGTATTGCCGCCCAGAGATGAGGAACTGTACACAGGCCGGTTCAGGGATAACAGATGATGTTCCTCATCTGCGGCGTTCACTTTTGAGACCGGCCACAGCGGGATGCTGCTAATCAACAACAGAACAGATAACAGCAAGTTCATGTAGATGTTGCGTGTTTTTCCTCTTTGACTCGTTCGTACCTTCATATGACTACTCCTTTGTTAGCCCTTGCCATCTCACCAGACAGGGCTTCTCTTCTTCTCTTACTCGCTACCGTATGTATCATTTTGTTTCCCGTGTTGCCTCTGTGAGATATGAATCCAATGCTCAACACGGGATATTCAGGTGCCCCATTTTGTATATCGATCATTTTGTCTGGAATATAAAGGTTTTTTAATCGTTTTCGTGGAAAAAGAGACATATGTCCTACATAATGTATGGGGAATGTGCAACTGTGAAATCAAGATTCGGAATCGTTGTTCTCCAACAATACGATATCTTCGCCCCGTTGTTGCCTGAGAGCAATATTGTCCCTCCCCCAAGCACACATGACATCCACGATGGTGTTGGCGGTAACGCCATATTCTGTAAGTCCATATTCTACTTTGGGAGGCATCTGTTGGTAGACATGTCTGGTGACAAGGCCGTCCCGCTCCAGCTCGCGCAATTGTTGAATTAACACTTGTTCCGGGATTTTTGAAGTTAAAAGGTGAATCTCTTCATAAAAAATGTACTGAAAAAGACCTGGCTCCACACATAGTGAAGTCCAGGTCCTGATCAATAAGTGAAAAATTAATAACCGAATAAAACTACATTTATTCTACGCGGAAATAATCGAAATCTGCATATCCTCCGGTAGACTTCGTTGCATAATTGAATAGTGCAAACCGGTATCCCATAAAGTGTGGCAGGGTGTAAGACATTTGAAGTGTATTGCCAATGGTTGTCCAGTTGCTGCCATTCAGGCTATAAGCAAAGTAGGCTTTGTCGGTTTGGTTCGTAAAATCACAGATGACGCGTAGATAGATTCTGTTCTGGTTTAATGGCACAGTTGCTACTTCAGTCATGGTGCCGGAACTGGCATTAGCCATAACGATGGATTTGGTGCTGCCCGTCATTTTTACGCCGACAAAACCATATTTGGCCTGAAAAGCAGCGAGTCCAGCATAATCACCATCCTTCATGCCGGCTGTATCCAAAGCGGTCATCCCTGTGCTTTTTGGACCAAAGGTTCGTTGTGTCAGCGTGTTGCGGGCTTCTAACAGGTTCTTGCTGATTTTGCCTGCGGTTAACCGCATGAAACCGGGCCGCTGGAGCAGGGACCAGTTGGCAGCATCAGGGTTATGATTCCACTGCCAGAAAGTAGCGAGACTGGATGTACCGGAAGATGAATTGCTCGTCAGGGAGACGTCATCTACATAAAACGCCATCAAATCATTGGTCGGGTCCGGATTCGAGTTATACGGTGTTTCCACAAAAATAAAGCTTTGGGACAGGTCTGCATTTGACGGAACGGTATACGTACCTTGAATGGTACCCCACTGTCCGCGAGTTAACGTCGCACTGCCCATAATGGTAATTCCGGTGTAACTTGCACCGTTCTGGATGCTAAGATTGAACGTTTTGGTTGCAGGACCAGTAGTGTATTTGATCTTTGCCGAAAAAGAGTATGTTCCTCCCGGTACCAGCTTGCCTGTAACCATCTGTTTGGCTCCGCCTGCTGTCTGCTGTCTGCCGCTGACGAGCAGACTTTTTGTACCGCTGAATGCTTCGGCATTCGTTAAGTTGATGGTTGCCGTATTGTTGCTGGTCCACGGCTGAATGCTGCTTTCCTCAAAGCCGCCGTTCACTAACAGTTGCGTTACTGAGGGTGTGCCTGATGTGGTTGCGTTGAACTCATCGGACCCGTAGATTTTGGCAGCAGGCTGACCTTCAACGGGCATATTCATGTTAAGGGGAACCTTGCCGTTCACCCCAAACACAGGCCAGTTATCAGACCACGTCACAGGAACGAGATAGGGGATGCGTCCAATGGCCCCGCTATCACGAAACAGCAAGCCGTACCAAGCGCCGGATGCGGTATCCACGATGCCTCCTTGGGCGATTCCCGAGTCTCTGAGTACAACTTTACCTGTGTATGGACCTGTCAATGTGTTTGCACGATAGGCAAGCTGAATGCGACCATCACCCGAAGGCCAGGCAATCAGGAATACATAGTACATACCATTGATCTTCTGAATGTGTGCTCCTTCTGCCTTTACAATCATGTTGGAGCCGGCCACACTGCTTGCGTTTGGAATCAGGACCTGATTGAGCCCGCCGGATTTGACGGCTTTGGCATCAGGTGTCAGCTCAACGATACTGATGTTATCACTGCCATGAACAAGAAAGGTTCGATTCCCGTCAAACAAAAGGGAGGGGTCATGGTAATAACTGTTCAATGTGTAAGGTGTCCATGGCCCTGTTTCAATATTGCTGGTTTGGTAAATATACGTCTTGCCCGTAGAAAGCGAGCCAAAGGCCACATAATATATACCGTTGTTGTACCGCAAGCTGCTCGCCCAGGAACCACGCCCATACTCGTTTTGTCCATTGTTCAGATTCTGTATATCCCCGTTTCCAAGCGTATCGTATACATAGTTTACGATGCTCCAGTTGACCAGATCATAAGACTTCATGACCGGGACTCCCGGATTCATATGCATCGTTGTGCTTGTCATATAAAATGCATTGCCTACCCGAATGACGTCACTGTCAGGAACATCCGCGTAAATAACCGGATTGCTGAACGTTGCGGCTGAAGCTGCCGGACTTGTCAAAGGGAATGATGTTATAAGCAAAGGAAGAGCGAGTAGAAGAGCACTGATTTTTTTCCACATATTCTATCCTCCCAATTGATCATGTCCTATGAATTAAAGCGAGTACTCCAGATAATCAATGTAAGCATCCCAAGTGCCATTATCCGTTGTTACGACCAGCTTGATTTCCTGATTGCCTGTACCGTGAGTGATGCCGGTGAGGGTTTGAACGGTCGGCTCCGTTCCCGTGAAGTAGAAAGAACCAGCGGTTACACCCCCGATGACCAGATCAACACGAGCTGTATTATTGTTGTTGGAAGCGCCGCGGACGGAGAATTGATGGGTTGGGAATGCAAAATATTGATTGTATGCTGCATAATCATTGTTCCCATAAAGAGCGACTCCATTAAAAGGGGAACTGATTACGCCAGCGTATTGGCCGCCAAGCGTCATATTCTCGGCTTCGTAACGCGTAACGTTTGGATTGGGATTAGGATTTGGGTTTGGGTTAGGGTTGCCGCCCGAACCAGATGTGAACTGCCAGTAGTCCAGTTTGAACAGATTTCCATTGCCCGAGCCTGTAAACACCAGATACAAACGATGTACCCCTGTAGCATTGCTAACATTGGTCTCCATCTCGCGCCAAGTTTGCGAACCGCCAGTTGAACTTACGTTAAGTGTTCCAACTAGTGGGCCTGTCGGACTGTCCAGTCGAACCTCGATGTTGCCATTTCCGGTAGAAGCGACATTGGCCTTGAACTTGGAGGCTCCAGCTGAGCCAAAATCAACATTGCCGACCGCGATCCAATCCCCGTTATGAATATTAGTGACATTCTGATTGGCTACAGGTCCACCGCTCGCTTGACTCGGTTCAGTGTTAATTCCTGCTTGCCAGCCAATGGTTTCGGCTTCCACGCGGACATACGGGTTGAGGTTAGTGGTCTGAGGTACACCTGTCATATTCCCCTGAACTTCCTGGATTGTTCCATCCGCATTATGTGTCAGTTTGTTGATATGTGTGGAACGGTACCCTTTACCATCACCGAGGAATGCCTTGCTTACCGTTTGCGCATGGTACGCCACATACCATTCGTTGTTGAATTGGAACACGGCATGGTGGTTATTGCCGCCTACACCGAAGAACGTGCCGGGATTTTTCAGAAAGTGTCCTTTATACGTGAAAGGCCCCATCGGGCTGTCGCTGACCATGTATCCGATCTCACCTTTTGGATATGCAGTGGGGTGTGTTCCCGCGAAGTTGATGCAGTAGGAGTAATAATATTTGCCGTTATACTTGTGGATGCCAGAATCTTCGAACATATAAGGAGAATCAATAGTCACAGCACTGCCCACCACACTGGTCATGTCGGCACCGAGACGAATGACCCGAGCTGTTTTGGGATTGGCAATGGAAGCAGCATTGGTATCGTTCGGGATGCCGCCTCCAGCATACAAGTAAGCAGAGCCATCATCATCGACAAGTACAGCCGGATCAAAGAGCCAGGTTACGCCGGACATACCCGGTGTACCGTGAGTCAGGAGGGCACGACCAATTGGATCGGACCACGGTCCAATGGGGGAATCAGCCGTGAGTACGCCAATACCTCCACCCGAGTTGGCAAAGTACAGGAAAAACTTTTCTTTGCCAGCAATGGTTTTCTTCGCCATGGCAGGAGCCCAGGACTGAGTAGCCCATTTGGCAATTCCTTGTCCATTATTGGCATTATTCGCACCCGCTACCGGGATGGAACCATGGTCTGTCCAGTTCACCATGTCAGCTGAGGAGATGACGTTAATTTTCCCAATCGTGCTGTACTGGTTCTCTCGGACAGAGCCGTCACTGTTGTACAGATATGCATCACCTGTCATGTAGACATAGACCCGATTGTTATGGACGAACACATAAGGATCGGCTCCCAGTTTATGATCGATGAGGGGATTAGAGTTTCCAGGAAGTTTGGCAACGGCTGCATTGGCTGCATGGCTTGATTCCACGGGCAGGGTGACAAAGATTAACAGACACGACAACAACAAAACTAGCGGTTTACGAATCATACGTTTCGCCTCCATGAGATTGGATTAGTTGGTGAGCTGAAATTCAGAATAACTGAGATGATGAAATGCCGAAAAAACGAAAAGATTTTCCTCATGTCACCCCCTTCTTGAAATAATGGTTAGGTTGGCTATTAGGTTAAGTCTTCATGTTGTCATATATGGTTTAAGCCAGACAACCTGTGCACCGGGTATGTGGTCACGGCAGCAAGAGGAGTGGCTATAACCCGAAGTAAGCCTGTATCTGGGGGTGCGATTAGAAAAGCTATAATCTGTCAGGTTTCTTTTTGTAATCGCTTTCAATAAAATGGGTTAGGACACTGAAATTTGGCGAAGAAAGAGATTTGGTCACGTTTAAATGTAATTATCTTTCATATTTTCATTTAAATGTTTATTAACTTGACGATATCATATCACAATTTTAAGATAATACAATCTTTTTCTATTTTTTAGTAGAGGATGAAGAGAATGATTATTCTATGTGTTTAACATTGGGCTTGATGGTAAAATACGATCTCGTATTCTATAAAACTACACTTTCAAGCATAGCTTTACACGGCCAACAATTAGATACGAGAAAAAGACGTCTTAAGCTGTGACCGTTTCCCTGGAATCTAACGGGGGAACGGTTATTTTCGTTTTTTTCTGGAATCGATCCTGGTTATATAACAAAATCTACTCTTACTTGCTGACCAACTTTGACATTGCATAATTTCTTCTCTTTGTTGTACATATTCCAGTTTTTGTATAGCTAAAGCCCTGAGCGTAGAAGGTTGTTAAGTGATAATGGTGGGGTGCCCCCTGTGTTTTGTCCACACCGTTGATTGAGTGTTTGAATATTACTATCTAGTGAGCTTATGCCAAATACTGCTAGAGTCAGAGGTTCATAAAGGTGGGATGGGAAAAATGGCTATTTTGTCAACTGGGCCGATTGAAAACAATCCGGTTTCCGGGGTTAGACCGACCCAACAGGTAACGATTAGATTGGTAAGTCGGGCTGAGGTGGACTCTGTAACAGTATCCATTCAGGGGTATGTGCTAAGCACAACAAGAACGCTGTATGTGAGTGAAGTAATCAGTATTGCTCCTAATGAAGCAGTGACCAGAACTTATTTTGCAGATTTAGCTGCTTTTGAGTTTGTTTTTGGAACAGACGTGGAAGGTGTGGAGGAAGTAGGGATTTCAGTGTGGGGCAAACAAGCCTCTGGGCAATTGGTAGATGCACACCGGGTGGTGGAGCACGAAAAAACAGTTAATGACATCTAGGAGATCAGAAATCCCCAAAAGAGGAGATGTAGCGATGAGCTTTTTATCAACAGGGCCAATAGAAAATAATGCTGTTAGCGGTGTAAGGCCGACTCAGACAGTTACAGTCAAAATTGATAACCGTAGTGATGTGAGTACCTCAACCATACAAATACAAGGGTATTACATGAGTGGTGGAATGAGGGTTCTGTATGTCAGTGAGTCTTTTGACATCGCACCTAATCAAATAGTAACCAACAACTATTTTGCCAATTTAGATGCCTTCGAGTTTACTTTTACAACAACAGCGACGGTTAATGATCCTGTTCAAGTGTCCGTATGGGGTAAGAGCAGCACAGGCGCATTGGTAACAGCCCATCGTTTGGTTTCTTCCGAATTGCTGGGTGAAACCCCAAGCATCAACGGAGCTACAGGCGCAACCGGGGCTACGGGGGCGACAGGCACACCAGGGACAGCTGGAGTGACAGGTGCAACAGGAGCACAAGGCACAGCAGGTACAACGGGAGTAACCGGAGCAACAGGCACAGCAGGTACAACGGGAGTAACCGGAGCGACAGGCGCATCAGGTACAACCGGAGTAACAGGAGCGACAGGCACAGCAGGTACAACCGGAGTAACAGGAGCGACAGGCACAGCAGGTACAACCGGAGTAACAGGAGCGACAGGCACAGCAGGTACAACGGGTGTAACCGGAGCGACAGGCGCATCAGGTACAACCGGAGTAACAGGAGCGACAGGCACAGCAGGTACAACTGGAGTAACGGGAGCGACAGGCACGCCAGGTACAACGGGTGTAACAGGTGCGACAGGCGCAGCAGGTACAACCGGAGTAACGGGAGCGACAGGCACAGCAGGTACAACAGGAGCAACAGGAGAAACAGGCGCACCAGGTACAACGGGAGCAACCGGAGCAACAGGCACAGCAGGTACAACCGGAGTAACGGGAGCAACAGGCACAGCAGGTACAACGGGAGTAACCGGAGCAACAGGCACAGCGGGGACAACGGGTGTAACCGGAGCGACAGGCACGGCAGGTACAACCGGGGCTACGGGTGCGAGTGGTTCTGGAACAATTATTCCTTATGCATCAGGGCTTCCCGTTGTGTTGACTACAGTTTTGGGTGGACTTTTGAATACTTCCAGTTTAGTTGGTTTTGGTAACAGTTCTACCGGAGTAAGTGTTAACGGAGGAATTATTGATCTCACAGGCGCTGCAGGCACATTGCTTAACTTTGCTTTCTCAGCATCGCGTGCAGGAACGATTACTTCACTGGCCGCTTATTTCAGCACAACAGCCGGACTTAGTTTGGTTGGATCTACAGTAACCTTAACTGCACAATTATTCCGATCCACTACACCTAATAACTCCTTTACAGCTGTACCGGGTGCATTGGTAACATTAGCTCCTCCACTGACCGGCATTTTGGCACTGGGCACAATATCCAGCGGGGTGACTACAGGACTGAGTATTCCGGTATCTGCCGGTGACCGCCTGCTTATGGTATTCTCAGCATCAGTAACAGCCGGAATTGATGTGGCTACAACGGTAGCGGGATATGCAAGTGGCGGCCTTACCATCACTTAACGGAAAATGGGCTATATAACAAGTTTAAAGACAGGGACTCTTGCCAACAGGGTGAGAGGTCCCTGTTTATGTGTGTGCTTTTGTTTTCAAACTCTCTTCAAATGAAAGATAAGGACTATACAAAAACATAAAAAGACGAGGATTGCTCCTCGCCTCGTACATACCGTGGCCTAATCAATTTCACTCTGTTTTGGTTAGGCTGTCTACGACAAATTTAAGTTGGGCTTCCAACGAAATTGGGTCACTAAACACGAAGCCACGGCTTTCCTCGCGATAAACGTGATTATTCTGGACAGCAGGGAGGTTATCCCAGATAGGACCTTCAAAAACGGAATCTCCACTCTCATCACCTGTCCATCCACTTACAAAGATATAATCTCCTGCATATTGTGGTAACAATTCAAGTGATAACTTGGCCCAACCTTTGCCGCTATCGATGGCTTCCTTCTGAATGATCGGCGGTGCCTTCAGGTCAAACTCGCCATAAATAATATCTCCACCTCTACCAAAGCTCCCGTAAGCATAAAATTCTTTGGCACTTCCCGTATCAAAAATCGAAACCGTGCGATCACCTACCGCTTGCTCCACGAGTGGTTTATATTCAGCAATTTTAGCGTCCCACTCTGTGATCCAGGCCTTCGCTTGCTCTTCTCTACCAGTCATCTTGCCAAAATCCATCAATTGCTCCCGTAGAGGTATTCCATATTCAACAGCGACGGTCGGCGCAATTTTGGACAGCTTTTCGATCGTTTCAGGGTCATTCCAAACGACAATTAAATCCGGCTGCAACTCCATGATTTTCTCGTAGGGTACATCGTTACCGATGTTGACAACGTCATCGAGTTTTCCTTCTGTATAACTGTTAAAGGACTCATCACCAGTTCCAACAGGCTTAAGGCCAAGAGCTAGCAAATGACCGGTAAAGGCTCCTGCAACCATTACGACCCTTTGAGGTTTTTTGGGGATTTGTACTTCACCGTTAACCGCAGAATAGGTTACCATCTCCGAGCCGGTTGTGGTGTTACTGATATTACTCTCTGCACCTACAGTTGGACTTTGCGTACTGCCAGTGCTTCCATTCGTGTTTGCTGGCCTGGAACATGCGCTAACCAATAGAGTTAGGCACAACAGGAGGGTAATTCCTACAGGTAGTTTGCTTCTATACATCCGTAAATCTCCTTTTTCGCTATGTTGATAATGATTATCATCTCTGATATCAATATAACGACGGAGTTTACGCGGAGCAATGGATGATCGAAGCCTAAGGATAGGACGATAAGAACCTTTTGTCACTTGTCCGGACTCATCCTTGAATTGCTTTGGTGTGACTCCCGTATGTTTTTTGAACATTCTTATAAAATAGGATACATCAGCATATCCGACGCTTGCAGCGACTTCTTGCAGAGATAACTCGGTCTTTTGCAGCAGCGTTACTGCTTTGTTCATCCTAATACCGATTAAGTAATCGATTAGACTTGCGCCAGTTTCACGTCGGAAGTACTTGGACAGATAAGGGACGCTGTAATGGAATGTATGAGCGAGGGTTTCCCGCGTCAGCGGCTTAGCGTAGTGCTCCTGCATATAGCGAATAAGCTGAGAAGCAAGGTTAGGCCTAACAATGCTTACCTGCTGTTGATCCATTTGTCTGAGCAATTCATATACAAATTGATAGAATAGTGTTTTGGTATGGAGTCGCTCCAAGCGTCCCGGTTTATTCCACTCGCCCAGCATTCGCTCAGTGATTTCGTAGAGGATGGCAGGATGATATGGAATAAAACCGTACTGGAGGTGGAATGGCAATGGTTGATCCGGTTGTTGAAGTGTATGCTGCTTGCCAGATAGCGCTAAGGAGGCTTTGTAGAAAATTAGGTAATAATGAAAGGATTCGTCCGTTGGGATGATGTCCAGACGGGTGTTTTTGCCCCCATGAAGCATATAAAATGGTTTGGTAGCATGCTCATTTCCGTCTAAGATCACGGTTGCATTGCCATTCGTTACGTACAGAAAGGCGCTGGCAGGGAACAGGTAAGGACGTACGCACTCGTCGGCTTGTATGACAATATGTCGTACATCCATGATTTTGAGCGATGCACAATTCCAGATGAGTATGTGTTCTTGTACATTCAAGGTTGCTTTCAATAGAGAGTTGTCTTCCTTCCATGAGCTGTTGAAGCCAGCCTTTTATGTGGTGAGGTTATTATATAATAATATTAGTGGCTTTTTGTCACTTTCCAAAACGTTCCCCGTTTCCTTTATAGTCTTCCAAAGGCTATGATCAATGCCAGAACTATAAAGAAGATATTAACGCCGAGCTCCCGGTACTCTTTACGCCAAACATGAAACAGCATCCCGAACAGGGTGACCGTAGCCAAAGCGATTGCGGCGATGGGTGTAAGCACCGGAGTGATGTTCAGTGCCCAAGGCAAAAGAAGGCCAAGCGCTCCGAGTAGCTCCGCGATTCCAATCAAAATAACTAGACTTTTTGGCACATCATTGACCCAGGCCCAGGTCTTTTTTGACGACTCGATACGAATGGTTTTCATCCATCCTGAATATATGAAACCTAGCGCCAATATAAGTTGTACGATCCATAACGTTACATTCATCTTTTCTTATCCCCTCACTTGCTCGATTTTAATATCTGCCTCTATACTAAAGTGAGAAGGCCCAATCTGGAAGTAGGCACTTAAACCTAACCAGGTAACCAAAAGTATACCCGGGTATGGTGAGAAAGTGAGGAATAAGAATGACGGTATATTGCAAATTCGGAACGGCCTTGGATATCCTTACGGGTAAATGGAAATCTTTGATTCTTCTACGACTGCTGAGCAACGGTACAATGCGGTTCAGCGAATTACAAAAAGCCATTCCAGATATTTCAAAAAAAATGCTGACCCAGCAGTTAAAAGAACTGGAGTATCACGATATTGTACATCGCGAAGTATATGCTCAAATTCCCCCTAAGGTCGAATACTCGATTACGGAGTACGGACAGCTCATGAAACCTGTGCTCCAGACAATGAGCGACTGGGGAGCCGGCCATATGCAGCATATGGAGAAGCTGTACAGCGAAGAAGACGAAAAAGGAGCACACCCATCCGAACCACGGAGAATCGATTCCTTGGGGGGATAGGGTGACAAGGGAGAGTTAGTTTTGAATAAACAAAAAATTGTGATCATTGGTGCAGGGATTGTTGGGGCGTGTATGGCCTATCATCTAGCCAAACGAAATCAAGATGTAACTGTTATTGAACGCCACTCAGCCGCGGCGCGTGAAGTCACGGAAAAATCATTTGCCTGGATACATACGACGCATAGAGTGGCTCCTGAATACTGGCATTTGTACGATGCAGCTGTGGAAGAGTATCACACACTTCAGCAAGAGTTGTCCGAACTGAAAATTCATTGGCATGGCGCGCTAACTTGGGACACTCCGCCTCTAAGGGAGCAACACTTTCAAAAATTAAACCGGGAGCAGCTTGAGGCATTGGAGCCCAATCTGAAGGAATATCCGGATGAAGCCATGTTTGTCAGCGAAGAAGGTGCGGTGGACCCTATAGCGGTAACGGAGCTGTTGTTGAGCAAAGCGCAAGAGTACGGAGCAAAGATTCAGTTCGACACCAACGTTACACAGCTGAAGCAAGAGGGTTCCCGTCTGGTTGGTGTTCATACATCCAAGGGTTTTGTGGAGTCGGATGTTGTGGTATTGGCCGCAGGAACAGGTACACCCGAACTTTGTAACCCGTTAGGTTGTCACGTGCCAATAACTTCGTCACCTTCGATTCTGATTCGGATGAAAACTGCTAATAAACGGATACACACAATAATCTCCAATGCGCAATTTGAGGCGCGTCAACTGACAGATTATACGCTGCTGGCTGCGGAAGATTATATCGACGAGTCGGAGGAAAACGGACCACAGGCGGTCGGTAAGCGAGCTTACGACACATTGCGTCGCAGTCTCAAGCACGGTAATCAATTGGAACTGGAGAGCATAAAGGTTGGATGGAGACCCATGCCTGAAGACGGTTATCCGATTGTGGGCTTCCATGATCACATGAATGGACTTTATCTGACGGTAATGCATTCTGCAATTACGCTGGCGCCGCTGATTGCGCATCTGGCTGCAAGTGAAATTATTGATGGCAAATCAAGAAATGAATTAGACCCTTGTCGCCTCTCACGGTTTTAGAATCACCACACAACGAAAAGTACATCGCTCAAGTGACGATGTACTTTTCGTTGTGTATATTTGTTGGAGTCTTCTATACTTCCCCAGTGGCCACCGGATTCTCCTCATAACTGTATTCGCAGCCACTGGCGAATGGCAATTCCATGCTAGCTTTTCATCTACCTGTGTGAATCTCGCTAGCGGATTTGGCACCTTGACTTTCAAGCCACGGGATCAGTTCGGATGAAAAATTGCGTTTTGCTGTGTCCAGCGGAGTCATTCCATCCCAGCTGGCTGTCCAGTTCAGTTCGGCGCCTTGGTCAAGCAGGTACTCGGCTGTTTCTCTTTGACCTCCATGGCAAGCACACCAGAAGGCAACGGTTACTGCATCGGGAGGAGAAGGGGAGGTGCTTGTTCCCCAAGGATAACGTTCCGGGAGTTGGGCTCCTTTAAAATGTTCTTGTATGGCGTGAATATCTCCAAGGGCAGCCGCATGCCAAAGGGCAAAGATCGCGCCGCGCTCAACCAAGCGTCGTGCTGCATTCCATTGTGCAAAAGCAATAGCATCGTCCAGCGGCGTGCCACCGGCGATCACCGCGCCAGGCGTTTCAATGTCTGCGCCAGCATCAAGAAGGGCATCAAGCACTTGAACATCATTGGAGCTTGCAGCCCAATGCAAAGGTGTCTCGATGTTTGGACCGACAAAAGGAGCGTTCACTTCCGCACCAAACTTGGTCAATACTCGCACGGCATCCGCTCCATTAGGGAAGTGCCCCGGCCAATCCGTCACCACGTGCAGCAACGTTCGAGAGATATTAGAGTCGGCATCTACGTTGTCAGGCTTTCTTTCCAATATTCTTATCTTTGCCAATCCCGGATTCTCTGCCAGCAGTTGCTCTAACGTTGGAATATCTCCAGTGTGAATGGCTTGAATAACGCTCACTGCAAGTTTTTCATCTTCGTGAATAAACTCCATGCTCCAAATCTCCTTCCAGGCTTATATCCATATTCATGAAAGCATCTGAACTGCACATCTGGCATGATACTCCGCGAGCCCCCTAGCGAATTGCTGATCGGGGAATTGTCTATGAAGCAGTTTCAATCCTCCTGATATCAAGGACAAGTGATGGCAAAATCGATAAAATGTCATCCGCTCTTGGTCGAGATCGTTATTTTTTACGTAATGATAAAAATCTCCAAATCGAAACTCCAGAAAGCTATGCTCATGTTCGAGATCGAAGAATCCTGCGCCCTCAATATCAATAAGGCATGGTTGCATAACATGATCTATCCATATATGATCCGGACCTAACTCTCCATGAATGAAACTATAGAGATCTCTAGGTTGAATTGCTGCTTCCAATTCGTAAAGTTTCTCAAGCAACCTTTTGTCATTATTCCTTATATCTGTCATGTGTTTGGATGCATAGGATAAGGCTGTTTCGGCATCCAACCGTTGAACTTGGTAGCAAGGCCCAGCCTTTTTACTGTTATCGTTGGCGTTTCCATAAACGTTTCTTTGGATGTTATGCATATTAGACAACATATCCCTGATCCGTTGAAACAACTCATCTCGATCTTTGTGATTTTTATGCTGGAAATACGCTTCGGCTTTCTGTCCATCCACATACTCAACAAGAGCAAAATCATAAGAGTGCCGGTCTCTATCGTTATTTAGATCATACAAGATTGGTGTTCGAATTCCATGTTGAGCGAGAAAGCGAGTATTCAAAGAGAAAAGTTCGCTGCCATAGGAACTGTGGAAAGTGGGTTCATTCAAGATCTCTTCCTGAAAATAGTTGCTGGAAATATCCCAAACGTACAGCATACAAGTGAAACCATTCGTGCAGTCAATTTTGTAAATGACTTTTTGTGCGCCTCCATGTATTCTTGCGCTCTGCGTTATGAGGTAACTGGCACCAAATACATGTTGCACATAATCCTGTAATTCTTCACGAGTAAGATGGTTGTTGGACATCATCGACTTAAGCTCCGTTTCAACTGTATTTTGCCGGCCAGCAACCTAAATATATAGAATATTTTCCCGAAAATATAGACTGTTTCTTTTTGATCTGTTAAAGTGTTGATTAAGGTCTGTATATTCATATGTATATTAAAGAAAGGGGTCGGGTACTCACGTTAGTGGGTGATCCGGCCCCTATTTTGCATGCAAGTTGACTCTCTATTGACTAATATATGACCAATGATTTTAAGGAGCTGGAAAGCCATCTTACATTTCAATGAACATCTTTTATTATGGAACAAGGCATCTATTAAAATAATGGATATTCGCCATATAACTATGCAAATGAAGGAGGGACTTCACTCCTATCGATTCCCCCTCGTTTCAAGCGTTAACGAATCTAGCACATCTTAAATGGTGGATTATGAAAGACTACAAGGTTTAACGAACCTCAGTAACGCTATTCCGTCATAAAACGGTGTCAACACCTTGAAAATGGACCGAACTGACGAAATAACGTCTCTGGGATTCGTTAGAATTTAAACTTGTGTTAATGAGAGCAAATAGCGTGTGCTAGATTCATTAAAACAATATAACCCTAACGAAGGTCCGCATCGTTCGATGTGGGCCTCTATGTAGTCTATAAAAATGAAAAAGTACACCAACAAAAGATAAATCTAACTTGTCATGGTGTTTTATTTATCGCTATTTGACCCGTATAATTGATTAAAATGCACTTCATTCGGAAGGGGACATCATTCTTTGAACTATTATTTTCTGGAATCTCAATATCCACGTAGAGGGTTTATTAGTGGCGGAACAACTTTCACTCCCCAATTAGATATGAATTATTTGGCGATAGAGAATCCGTTGCCTGAGGGGACAACGGCAGAGGTTGAGCTACTGTCTACGGTACGCAACCTGAACGTAGATTATTTTGAGACGATCACAGGAACGAGACACGTATCAGATCGTTTTAAAACGCTGTTGGAGGAAACGAAAACAAATACACAGTTTATTCCGACAACGGTGTGTTACCACGACGGTCGTGCGGTTGAAAAAACCTATTGGACTGCACATCAGCTCGATCGTTTGGATGTTTTTGATTATGAACGTTCGGAATATGGGCGCAAAGCGGTCATTGCTGCATCTGTACAACAACCTCCACGTAAGATCGTCAAAGTTGTATCTCGAATCTGCCTTCATGAAGAGCGAATTGGCAAGCATGAATTTTTTATGCTGGATTATATAAATATCTTCAAACCCATTGTTTCAAAAGATTTTTACGAAGTATGCCGAAAACATAAGCTGAATCTAAACGTTACAGAAGTCGGAGATGTAAGCACCTAAAATGTATGGATATAATGGAAGCACAAAGAAGCCCACGCAAAACGTGGGCTCTTTAGTCTTTATTTTTCCCCGGTAGCCACCGGACTTTCTTGTGTATTTTGCTTGGCGCGGGTCAGCTGACTTAGCTCTCTGATCTATGCATCAAGTTTTCCTTTAACGTATAATCCAATTGATATAGTCTTGTATCATTTCTTTGCTTCGTGTTCTATTTATCTTATCCGGCTCTAGATACAAATTGAGAGCCATCCCATTCATAAAGGCATACAGTTTTTCTTGTTCCTTCTCTTCATCGGTTGTACGCAGAAGACCTTCATTTTTCAAGTACATGATGCAGTTCTTGATTGCGTTTTGCAGGTCCTCATAATTGGCGTCGAACCCTTTTTGCGTTTTTCCATAGCTTACAAATGCAAACCAAACCTCCATTTCCAATAATGTTTGTTCATCCGTCGGGACTAGTTCGAGCAAGTATTCAACAATTCTTTCTTGAGGCGCCAGTTCTCTTGCATTCAGATTTTTTATTCGAGTAAGTACCTTTTCCTTAACTAACTCAATTGCAAACGCTAATAGACTCTCTTGTTTTGAAAAGTAATGTCTTAAAGCGCCTTGTGATAATCCGGCCTCCTTCGCAATCGTTCTTGACGTTGCATGATGAATGCCTTTCTCACTAATGATTTTCCAAGTAGCTTCAGCGATAATATTCTTCATCTTCTCATGGTCCACGATTTTTGGCATACACACAGAATATCATATTATTTAACTCAACTGAAATAAATAGACGATGAAGAAGGGATGTGCTAGAATTTATTTAACTCAACTGAATTAAAAAAGAATGGGGCAAACGTAACATGCCACTCAAAGGAGTGCAATTGGAATGAATCAGCAATTCAAAGTAATGCTTCCAGCATGGGGAAAGGCAATCGGCTTATTATGTATGATCATTATATTTGCTGCTGTATTGTGGTTAGTGTGGACCGGAAATTTGAATATAAGGTACACGGCTGATCATGAGGAAGTGATTCCAATATGGCATAGTATGTTACCGGCATTCCTTGGTATTTTTCTAATCCATATGATTCCTTATCAAAGTCATGATTCCTCAATTTTCCAACAAATGGAGAAACATCACTTGGTCGTTCAATCGATTGTATTATTGCTGTCAGGCGTTTTATTTACGGTTTCTCTGATAACGATAGACCAGCAAGGATTACATTTCCAGCTATATTATTTGGCGTTCAAGTTAACGACATTAATGTTCACTCCGTTGATTTTATTTCTGATTTATCGCAAAATGGCTGGCGGGCATCAAGACATTATCTCGGTAAAACCTCGCACTCGCAGACACGTCATCGTACCACTAATCGTTATTTTGGTCTGGGGTTATCTAAAGTTCTATTCTCCAATTGCACAACCAGAAGGAGAAATCGTAGCAACCGATATGACAGAATTACTTCTCTTGGTGTTGATTGGTTTTATGATCAATAGCGTATTGGAGGAAGTTTTTTATCGGGTATGGCTACAAACCCGATTGGAGGCGTTGCTTGGAAGATGGCCCGCCATACTACTAGTTTCAATACTATGGTCCATTTGGCATGTTGCCATTCAAGGAAATGGTCAGTGGGATATTGATGTGGCAACAGTGATTGCAAATCATGGGGTTACGGGTCTGTTCCTTGGTTATTTATGGGCCCGCTATCGTAAAATATGGGTGATTATCTTGATTCATGGACTCATGAATGCTTCTCCTCATTTTCTTTTGCAGATCTTGTTTCATTGAGCGGGAAAAGATCTTGTTAGATCAGTCTTCGCGTGCAACGATGCCTCTATCTCTCCCGTATTCTCGGGTGACGCTCAGGCACTGAAAATACACCGCCCCAGGCATCAGCCTGCATGGCGGTGTATTTGTTTTTGAGATCCTGCAGACTTGTGCTCCGTACCTACTCTTCCCCGATAGCCACCGGATTCTCCTCATAACTAATCCACTAACTCAAACTTCCGGAATACAACTTCACATTTGAGTATCCCGCTTTTTCCAGTGCAATCACGTGCAGACAGGTGATTAAGCCTGAACCGGAGTGCAGTAGTTGGACCTATGTCAAAAAAGTAGACACTACGCTGCGGATTTGTCCGTAAATTTCATCGCAAAACGAGCAGGGGAAAGATACCCTAGCGCGCCATGCATTCGCTTGCGGTTGTAATAGAACTCAATGTA
>NZ_PJFA01000018.1:0-106332 GCF_002843485.1 Paenibacillus sp. BGI2013 | reverse complement strand
GAGAACTGTTTTTGTTACGAGGTCCTAGCCCCTAAAACCGCCACGTTCTCCCGGCTTCCCCCATCGTAAAACGACCACAAAAAAAGGCCAACCAGTAATTACTGGCTAACCTGACAATACGAAAAACCGGCGCGGGGTACCCCATCACCGGTCTCTTCCATTACTTAATGTATTTGTTATTAATCAGAACGTCTTTCAACACATCCGTGGGAATGACGAATTCCACAGAACCCATATAGCCTGGCGCAACGTCATATTCGTTGAAAGCAATCACCAGCTTGCCGTCGTTGTTGATATAGAAGCCTTGATCCTTCGCGATGCTCTGGAACTCACTGGTGATCGGCACGTCGGTAGCTCCCGGAGCCCAGTAAATCTTATTAGGGTCCGCTTTCATTTGCACCTGCATCTGCTCTTTAACGTTGTCGCTGATGAGCCGTACATAACGATCGTCCTTGAACAGCATCGGCAGAGTTATGAGGATTTGGTTTTTCTTATCGATCGTATCAAACTGAAGCTCCTCCGAGGATGAAGCAGCGGTCTTGACCACGTATCTTTGTATAGATAAAATCTCGTCGTTGTCCGTCTTTACTTCATATCCGACATCAAGTCCCAGATGGCCTCCGCCTTGCTTCTTCAATTCGCTGATTTCCGCCTGGAACTTTTCGTAAAGCGCTTTGTTCTCCTTCATATATTTCTCGTTCAACCCGCTTTGCAACTGCTCATTCTCCATATCGGTAATGGAAGGCACTTTGATAATCGCATTGTAATTAGACTCGTCAACCACGTATTCCTTGAACGTGAGCACTTGGATAACCCGGTCCACACCCGGTATGGATGACAATGCTTTCGCTACAGGAGGGCTCACATTGATCGCAACAAGGAACATGACCGCAGCCGCACTGGAAACAGCTAACCATCTGTAATTTGAGCCGCGGCCCCTCCTTCCCTCCTTAGAGAATTTATGAATCGATTGGTTTACAATGCTATCCAATTCATCTGGAATGGGTATTTCTTGATATTCTTTTCGCAGCTGTTCCATGTTATTGTTCATCTTACTCGATCTCCTTTGGTTGTTTCATCATTCATTTTGATTCGCAATAGCTGATGCGCCTGATACAGCCTTGTTTTAATCGTATTCACATTCTCATCCAGCACAGCCGCAACTTCTTCGATCTTCATGTCTTCAAAATATCTCAGTATAATGACGCTCTTGTATTTATCCGGCAAGGATTCGAGCATTCGCTTCAAATCAATGTCCGTATACGTATCTTCTTCCCCGGGGCTGTAGGTTTCGATCATTTCATGATCCATCGCCTGAACCTTTTTGTTACTGCGCAGAAAATCCAGGGCGGTATTCACCACAATCCGGTAAAACCAGCTTTTGACCGCATCTGGGTTCTTCAAAAGTTCGAGATGCGTCATCGCTTTGTATATGGAGTCTTGTACGATATCCAGGGCATCATCCTTATTTTTGACATAGCTATACGCAAGTCGGTATACGTTCTCTTTATGCTCGGTAATACAGTGTGTCAGAATTTTTTCAGTTTTCCTATTGAACATGGCCGATTATTCCTTTTCTATATAAATCTTTTGTCGTAACAAGAAGTAAGACGTATACGGGTTCCCAAAAAGTTTTGGCATCCAAAATTTTTTTCACTTCTGCAAATCGTTCAAGGCCCTCACAAGCAGCTCAGCGTAAACCTCGGTGCCTCTATTAAATGCACCTCGTCCTTTTAAAAATAATCTTCCCATCCTTCACTTACCGAATACCAGTCTACTACCGATGACCGAATTCATTTGAAACTTTCGAAGGTTTCTTTCCGAAAAAACAATGTATCACTCGGAACCGAAAGTTGTTTGGTAGTCTGTAGCGCTTTTGTCGTTGTAGGCTTTCTATAGTAACGATATTTCATATTTTTAATCCGTCTCCTTCTGATCTGTGCCGGTGGAACCACGCTCCCCTCCCTCATTTCCTACCCTGCCACTACCAAAAAATATGTCACCACCATGCAATTAAGAAAAAAGTCGTTTCGCAGCGAAACGACTTCTTTCTTTTATAGGTCAACTAAGTACTTTCTTTCTCTAATTCCCACTTTTCCTCAACCTCTGTATGTTAAAATATAGTAACGCCTTAGCCTATCTCTTATTGAATATAGTTATTTAGGGAGGTCAATATTTAAATGACAAACACCCATAGAATCAATAGGCCGCGCGGAAAAATAGTTGCAGCTGTATTAACTGCAGTTCTCATTTCACTTGCAATGGGGATATATCACTATGTCCCTATAGATGAAAGATTAGAGAATACTTACTATTATTCATTCGGGTATACATTTGCGGTTGGATTATTGATTAACCTCGCTATTTTACTTTTCTTACTTACGCCACTTTCTATATTGGTGGATGGATTACTTTTATACAGAAAAAAAGATAATACGTATAAAAGATTGCTCGTTGCAATCGTTGCATATGGTCTATTAGGCTGCATAGGTGGGATAATCTACTCGATATTTACACGTAACTTCAATACTTTTTCTGCTCAAACTATCCACATTGTTGTATGTTCTCTTGTCTTTTTAACCTTCCAGTTGGTATTAAATCGGAGTTTTCTTCACTCATCTTCACACTGATAAATAGATTGCGTGCCGTCACTCAACCCCGACCAACTTGTACCGAATTTCAATCTCCCCATCTTTGACCCTCATCTGTACCTCACCCATCTGATCTGTCCGATAAATATCTGACCCGGTAGCCTCCAGACGTTCCATCACTCCCGGATTGGGATGCCCATATGTATTGTTAACTCCTGCAGATATCACAGCTGTTTTGGCGTTCCAGTATTGGAGCCAGGCTTCAGTGGACGACGTTTTACTACCATGATGAGCGACCTTTAGAACATCAATGGAGACAGATGCTGCTGAAGCATCTTTTGAATCAACCTGCAACGGGCGTGTAAGTATCCTTTGAACAACTCCCTCTGTAACTCCAATATCTGCACCTTTCTGTTCAAACTGGGCAGCCAAAGAGCCATCCTGAATCATATAGAGCAGGTCTTGCTCGGCTACTGCATCCATATCTCCGGTGAACAACATGGAAGCCCCCGCCATTTCCAGCAAAAAGACAACGGAATCATGATTCTGATGTTCAGATACAGGCAAATTGCCCGATACATTTACATCCATATCTGCCAGATCCGGAGCTATAAAATGTAAACTTGTCTCTTTATCAGCCTTATAGGACATGCCCTGCTGAATGGCGTATAAAGGAATTTTCCGTTCCATGGCTGTATTCAGCAACTTATCAAAGTTATCCTTACCGCTGGTCGTGCCATTAAACATGAAACGTTTAACCGGAATCTGTTCCAGCACAGCCTGTAGTCCTCCGGCATGATCCTGGTCAGCATGCGTTACAATGACAGCGTCCAGTTGATGGATACCTCTTTTTTTCAATAGAGGAACAACCACCTTGGCACCTACCTCATACGGATCACGTCTTGTTTTCCACGATTGTTCGGTGTTCCCAAAACTAACCGTTCCCCCGCCATCCACCAGAATATGTTTGCCTTCCGGGGTTGTAATCAATGTGCTGTCTCCCTGACCAATATCCAAAAACTGCACGATGCCAGCTCCAGCAGGCTTGGGAGTCTGATATGCCCACCATAATCCAGCAATAAAGCTGATTGCGAGCAGCCTGCACAACCATTGCTGAGCTATACTCATTCGTTCATGTGCATAATATCCTGCACCTCGTGCGGTAAATGCACTTGTATATTCCGGCCAGGCAATACTGGCTCCTAATGTCGTTAATGAAGTTTCTTTTCCATCTACACGATTCTTACCTTGATTCTGTAACACGGTAGACATCGAAGAGCGAATGCCCATATTCGCCATTGAAACTGAAGGTTGCCCCCTCACAAGAGGAGCCGTCTCTTCCTCAACAAACGCTGTTTCTTGCTGCTCACCATTGCCACGATGCAACAGGTAGAGTAAGGCATACAACACAGCATAATATGCGGCAATCCATAACAAGGACGGTGTTGCCCAGATCAATACAAAACCTGGCAGGCTGTTCATCCACTCCACGCTTACAAAAGTCAGTTGATTCAGTTGCATCACTATCCATGCGAGGGGTTTCGCCAAGGGAACCCATATGAATGACAGTAACATGGCGACCGTCCCCAGAGGTAATACAATGGCACTAATCAAAGAAACCAGCAGAAAGTTGGCCACAAATGAGAGTAATGAGAACTGATTGAAATACAGAATGGTTACTGGGAACGAAATCAACTGAGCGGTCACTGTAACGGATGCCGTTGCAGCCAGAGATTTCGGCCAGCCGCTGAACAGCCGGTTAATCAATGGCATGTAGATCATCAAACCTGCGGTCACGAGAAAGGATAACTGGAAGCTCACGCTTAGCAAAAAGTACGGGTCCCACCACATCATCAGCAACGCTGCTGCACTGATCATCTGAAGACCGTCTCTGGCGAGACCACGACGTGCCATATACAACCCAATCATGGACATCATTCCTGCCCGAATCACTGAAGGTGAACCTCCGGATAACAGTACATAAGCTGGCACCAGGATCAGAACAATCGTGAGTGCCGTCTCTCTGGTAAGCCTTAGCCAAGATAGAATGAGAAGCAACGAAGCAACATATACTGCGACATGGGTTCCGGAGATTGCCAGGATATGCGTTAAACCCAGTTGTGAAAACTGACCATAGGTACCTGGATCGATATCAGTAGCCATCCCGATAATAAGACCCTTCATATATCCAGCATGAGGCTCTGGAAATAACTGCTCAACCGCCGAGCCCAACTTATGCCTAGTCCAATCCGTCCACCTTAGTATGTTATATTGTCCAAGTCCCTCAGGAGCAACTGCTGTTACCGAACTGGCTCCTTTCACTTTGAACAACCAGTGGATATGCAGGGTACGCAAGTAACTGCGATAATCAAACCCGCCAAAGTTCCTGGCTTCACCAGGAAGGACAAAAGAACCATTAAGCGTAATCAAATCGCCCCTCTTCCAGCCCGCTGCTACCTGTTGTTCTTCTTCCTCCAACAGTCTGACTTGTACCATCAATTGTTCATCTATTTTGAATGCAGATGATGCTGTCAGATCTGCATCTGCTGACGAATCCGATGTTGCCAATATTGAAGACATCTGAATCTTAAAGTCAGCCCGATCTCCATCAATACGTACATCTGACACCAGCTCACCCTGAATTTCAGCTGACCATCCGTCCAACTCGTGAGTAGCGATATGCATGGTCTCCGGCAGACTGCTATGATTGCTTACGTCATTCCACTCCCAATGTGCAGCACCTCCAATAAAGGCAGCGAGTAAAAATAAAACAGACCATCCACGCACATCCATAAAACGAAGCAAAAGTGGCAGACATGCCAGAGCTCCAATTAACCCCCAGATTAACGTCCAGCCTGTTAACGCGCATGCTATCCCGCTCCCGCACAACCAACAAATCGTAAAGCTTAATAATGGTCTGCCTTTCATCTCTACCCCTCCTTCATTTCACCCGTTGAACGCAGAAAAACCCCCGGAAAGCCCATTCAGGCTTGCCGGAGGTTCTCCCTCACGTATTCGACCATATTTACATTAATTGCTCACAGTCATCATCGTTTCCCGCGGGGGCTGGTAATTCTCCAGCCTGCGGAACGTTATGCCCTTCTGTTCCATCATATTGGTAACCTTGCCGGTATCTTTAGGATAAGAACGATGAAACACGATTTCTGTAATCCCGCTATTCGCCAGCATATTGGCACATGTCCAGCAAGGTTCGTCGGTCACATACACGGACGAGCCTTCGCGGTCGATTCGATCTGTGAATAAAAGCAAATTTTGCTCCGCATGAATTGTGCGAATGCATCTTTGCTTTTTCACCATTTCTTCTTGCCCATCGGTCACGACCAACTCATACTCTTCCGATATCATGCAACCTGCTTCAGAACAATCCGGGACGCCGGTGGGTGCACCATTATAGGCTGTTCCCAGCAGTTTCTTTCCCTGAACAAGAACGGCGCCCACATGACGACGCGAACAGCGGGAACGGGTGGAAACCATATACGCGATGTCCATAAAATACGTATCCCAGTCCTTGCGTACCTCTGTACTCATGCTGCTTTCCTCCCGCTTAATACAATTTATATTTTAATTTTACCGGATCTGCACATACGGCGCCATCTTCTCCAGCATCTTCATCCCGATTCCTTTGACCTTTGTCAGATCACTGACTTTCGCAAAAGGACCATGTGCATTCCGATAGTCCACAATAGCTTGAGCCTTCTTCTCCCCAATTCCGGGAAGCTCGATAAGCTTGGAGACAGGAGCGGTATTCACATCAATCTTGCCATTGTCGCCAGATTCCTCACGAACTACAGGTGGATTACTGCTTGATGCCGTCTCCGAGGTAACCGAAAGATCAGAATTCGTACCCTGCGCAACTGGTTCAATCGAATTTGAGGTGTCCGGTGGATTATCATTCGTCTGACTTGTAGTTCGAACAGCTGTATCACCTTCAACCCTAACGCTCGCAAGCCCTTTAGACTCTTCTGCCTTTGTCTCATTCCCAGTCTGCATCCCACTTGCATCAGCTCCCGAAGATGCTCCTGTATTGCCCTGAACCGAAGTAGCCGACTGTACAACAGGGAGTTCCTGCTCTATCGTCGGCTTCTCGGTGCCGAGCTGCAAGGGTTCCCAGCCACTAGGTGGTTGTTCACTTTTGCCCGACCATAATATAAGTATACTTCCAACCACCGCAGCAGCAATGGTCATCCCTTTGTTCCATCTCATTCTTCCACACCTCTCCCTGAATTCAAAATCATTCATTTCGAACACGGGCGGTGCTTCCGAACCGTTGAACTTTCCTGATGAAACAAGTTGTGCATTTTTCATGTCATGTGAAACAGGTCCTCACGCATAGAATAGAGGGAATGAACTGCGCCAGTACCGTAAAGCATGAAAGGAGGCCTGAAACAATGAAGGTTGGATTTATCGGAACCGGCAGCATGGGCAGCCTGCTAATCTATGCCCTGATCCAATCGGGTGCACTTGAGCCCCGGCAGATCGCGGCCAGCAATCGAACCCCGTCCAAAGTACGTCAGTTATCCCTCCGTTACCCCGGTCTGCATGAATCCCAGAGCAATCGGGAAACGGTGATCCGAAGCAACATCATCTTCCTGTGCGTGAAGCCGCTTGAATTCAAACATGTTATTGACGACATCCTGCCTGTCGTGAATCCCAATCATATAATTGTCTCGATCACCAGTCCCGTGCAGCTGCGACATCTGGAATCTTCACTTCCTTGCAAAGTCTCCAAGGTAATTCCCAGCGTCACACACCAAGTCGGCAGTGGAGCATCCCTCTGCATACATGGCGAACGAATGACCAGTGAAGACCGCGCTGTGTTGGAAAGTCTGCTCAGTCATATAGGCAGGCCGTACCAAGTGGATGAAGCCTGTACACGAATCACATCCGACTTCTCCAGCTGCGGACCTGCATTCATATCGTTCTTTTTGGAACAGTGGATCGAAAGTGCAGTGAAGCTGACAGGCATCAAAAGGGCAGATGCCTGCGCTCTGGCTGGCGAAATGCTCCTGGGAACAGGCAAGCTGCTCACCGAAGGAGGATACACCCCGCAAGAGCTTCAGGCTCGTGTCGCTGTACCTGGCGGTATTACCGCTCAGGCACTCGCACTGCTGAAGGTTAGTCTTGACGGCGTTTTCGACAACCTGATCCACACGACACATGACAAATATGATGAAGATTTGTTAAAGCTGGATGAACTATTCCGAGCCGGTGAGATTAACCGGCAACAATATTAACGAGTTTGCCTGGAACGGCAATGACCTTGCGAATGGTCTTGCCTTCCAGCGCCTGCTTAACAGGTGCCAGCTCCATCGTAAAGTCCTGCATACCCTGTGCATCCAGATCCTTCGCGATCGTAGCACGAGTTACAATTTTACCATTTACCTGAACAACGATTTCTACTTCCGCATCCACTGTCATGGACTCATCATATTCAGGCCAAGCCACGTAAGAGATCCCACCTTCGTGACCCAAACGGCTCCACAGTTCCTCTGCCATATGCGGTGCCAGTGGTGACAACAGCTGCACAAATTTCTCCATCGCTTCACGAGGCAGTGTGTCCGCTTTGTATGCATCGTTGATGAAAATCATCAGCTGGCTGATGGATGTGTTGAAGCGCAGATGTTCCAGATCATCCGTAACCTTTTTGATCGTTTTGTGAGCAGTTCGTTTGAACTCATCCGTTCCACCGTCCACCGTAATCTTGTCATTGATGGCTCCTGTGTCTTCGTTAATGAAGAGACGCCATACACGTGACAGGAAGCGGTGCATGCCTTCAACCCCGTTTGCATTCCACGGTTTTGTCGCTTCCAATGGTCCCATGAACATCTCGTACAGACGCAATGTATCTGCACCGAATTCATTCACGATTTCATCCGGGTTAATGACATTACCACGAGATTTACTCATTTTCTCATTATTGGTACCCAGGATCATACCTTGGTTGACCAGTTTGTGGAAAGGCTCTTTGGTCTCCACAACACCCAGATCATACAGCACTTTGTGCCAGAAACGAGCGTACAGCAAGTGAAGTACGGCGTGCTCTGCTCCGCCAATGTACAGATCAACTGGCAGCCACTGCTGCTGTTTCTCCTTGGAGATCAGTTCCTTGTCATTGCGCGGATCGATAAAGCGCAGGTAATACCAGCAGCTACCCGCCCATTGTGGCATGGTATTGGTCTCGCGACGTGCCTTCATTCCCGTTTCCGGATCTACCGTATTCACCCACTCCGTAACATTCGCCAGTGGTGATTCTCCTGTACCCGAAGGTTTGATCTGGTCGATATCAGGCAGCAGCAGTGGAAGTTGATCCTCAGGTACTGTCTTCATCGTTCCGTCTTCCAGATGCAGAATCGGGATTGGCTCACCCCAGTAACGCTGACGGCTGAACAGCCAATCGCGCAGACGATAGGTCACTTTCCCTTGTCCTTTACCGTTCTCTTCCAACCAAGCAATCATCTTGGCAACCGCTTCTTCATTGTTCAGTCCGTTCAAGAAATCGGAATTCACATGTGCGCCATCACCCGAATATGCCTCTTGTGTAACGTCTCCACCTTGAATAACCTCGATGATATCCAGACCGAACTGCTTCGCAAATTCCCAATCACGCGCATCATGACCCGGAACTGCCATAACCGCACCTGTGCCGTAACCTGCAAGAACGTAATCAGCAATCCAGATCGGCAGTTTTGCACCATTAACAGGGTTGATTGCATAAGCGCCAGTGAATACACCTGTTTTGTCTTTGGCCAAATCTGTACGTTCCAGATCACTCTTACGAGAAGCCTGCTCCTGATAAGCCTGAATAGCTTCACGTTGGTCATCGGTTGTAATTGCTTCTACCAACTCATGTTCCGGAGCCAGTACTGCAAAGCTCGCACCGAACAATGTGTCCGCACGGGTAGTGAACACCTTGATAACTTCCTCGCGACCCTCAATGGCAAATACAACTTCCGCCCCTGTCGATTTACCGATCCAGTTGCGCTGCATATCCTTGATGCTTTCAGACCAATCCAGCTCTTCCAGGTCTTCCAACAGACGCTCTGCATACTCGGTAATTCTCAGAACCCATTGACGCATCGGTTTGCGTACAACCGGATGTCCTCCGCGTTCACTCTTGCCATCAATAACCTCTTCATTAGCAAGTACCGTTCCAAGGGCTTCACACCAGTTAACTGCAACTTCATCTACATAAGCCAGACCTTTGTTGTACAGCTGAATAAAGATCCATTGCGTCCATTTATAGTATTCAGGGTCCGTTGTGCTGATCTCACGATCCCAGTCATAGGAGAAACCAAGCGATTTGATCTGGCGACGGAAATTGTCAATATTACGGAATGTAATATCTCGTGGATGTTCACCTGTATCCAGTGCATGCTGCTCAGCAGGCAGACCGAAAGCATCCCAACCCATTGGGTGCAATACGTTGTAACCGCGCATACGTTTGTAACGGGAAACGATATCCGTTGCCGTATATCCTTCCGGGTGACCTACGTGCAGACCTGAACCGGATGGATAAGGGAACATATCCAGTGCATAAAATTTCGGTTTAGCAGGGTCCTCACCCGTTTTAAACGTTTTATTTGCATCCCAATATTGCTGCCAACTTTTTTCCATGACTTGTGGCTGATAGCCGTGTTTCGGCTGGTTATTCTCACTCATCTATTGTTCCTCCTTCAGGTTATTCACTTTAGCTTTAATTGCAACAAAAAAACCTCAGCATCCCGTAGCGTTTGCAGCGCTAGGGACGAGAGGTTGAATTCCCGTGGTACCACCCTAGTTAGTGGACGAACGTGCTTCGTCATCCACTCCCTTTGGACCTGTAACGGCGGTTAACCGATGCGGATTTCCATTCCTGAACCCAAGCTTTATACAAGCAGGTTAAACAGAATGGTGTAATCACCGCATTTCTCCAAGGCGAGTTCGCAAATCACTGTCAACCGGCTTGCACCAACCGCCGGCTCTCTGTTATGTACAGGAATTACTACTGATCCTTATCATCGAAATATGTATACAATATCGGGACCATTATATAAAAAAGCAAGCCCAAAGTCAATATTACACGTTATAATGACCCTTTTAAGTCACACGGTTCGTACCGTTCAATAATACTCGTTGCTGTTCAGGATAACCGAAAACGCTCAATGCCTTCCTCCAGATTATGAATGGTCCAATTCACATGTTCCTGATTATCATATTGACGATAAGCGCACTCAATGCGCAGCACCAGATCAAAGTACAAGTCATAGAGACTTCTTCTTTTCAGCTCACTTTCAGTCGTAATCTCATGCCCATACCCTTTCACAAAACCGGGTGTATAGTTAAAATGACTGAAATAATGCTCCATCAGAGGATCTGCCCACAGTGAACGTTCAAAATCAATAATCGCTGTGATACGACCTTTGTCTACTAGAACATTGCCATCCCACAGATCCCAACTCACAAGAACAGGTTCTTTTACATCGTCCAGCACATCCGATTTCTCTTCAATCAAGCGTCTCAATTCAGGATAATCGATTGAAAATGTAATTCCGGCTTCTTCCCCGTCGGTAAGAATATCATCCATCAGATTCATAAATGCTTCTTTCCATGTGGAATATTGCTGTTTTTGCTCCGAGAAATATCCAAACTTCTCGCCTTTGATTTCATTAATTCGACGATTGTACCGACCGAGCTGGTGTTCAATGGCCTCCTGCTCTTCCGCAGAATATTGATCCTTGACCTGATTATAGGGTGTTCCAGACATGTACTCCATGATAAAATAACGCGCTGAAGCCATAGTTAACGAATCATCATAAGCCAGCACTTGGGGTACGGGAACATCCTGTAGCTCCGTGATGAGGCGTAGTGCCTCAATCTCAGCAATCATGAAATCCTGCTCACAGCGCATCAGATTTGTCGAAGCCGACGGTGCAATTTTGAGTACCACTCGCTGTGCGTCACTCAGTGTAATGAGATATGCATGATTGGCCCAGCCATCCACCATTTCCTTGTAGTCCTGTATACTTGCAGAGAAATGCTGCTCTATTATGGCATTCAACTGTTCTGACGTAAGTCTTGTTTTATATGTACTTTCCATTTCTACACCTCACATTGACATTTGATTTATTTCCTCAGAAAACGCTTTCTATCCGACTATTATCACCTTCTTTACTTTAACTGGCAATACTTTTTGTCACGTCGTTATGTCTTTTCTTGCATTCCTCTACCCTATTTAAGACTATTGCTATTCATTCTCCATAAAAAAATCAAACAAAAAACTGCCCTTATGCACCATAAGGACAGTTCTCATTATTCGCTCTTACTTCACAGCCACGTAGAACAAGCGCTGTGCGCTGTCTCCAGCTTCTTTCCATTCAAAATCCGCATATACCTTCACGTCTCTAAAACCTGCCTTGGACAACTCAAGCTTCATCCAGTCCGGGTTATATGCACGCTGGACATGAACTTCTTCAAACCGCTGATACATATCCTTGCTACCATCATCCACACGCGAAAAAATACTGAGATGATGTTCGATCTCACAGCGATCCTGATCCAGATCACATGTCCAAATATACGACACGGAGCGCTCATCCAGTACAAAAGGCTGCTCTTCATCATAACGAATAAGGGTATTGGGATGATGCACATCAAACAGGAACGTTCCATCAGGCTTCAGCATCTCGTATGTCCGCTGGAATGTTCGAACGACATCTTCTTGTTCAAGCAAATAATTGACGCAATCACAGAAAGATATCACCGAATCCACAGGTTCCGGAACTCGCCATTCCCGCATATCCTGCTGCACCCAACGGACACTGCCCTCACGATACAAGCGATGACCCTGAGGCGTAGCCTCCATCTTGCTGCGTGCAACCGACAGCATATCTGATGAGAGGTCAATGCCTGTAACTTCGAAACCGGAGTTCACGAGCGGGATCGTAATGGAGCCCGTTCCACAGCCAAGTTCAGCGACACTTTTGGGCATTCCATGCTTTTCCCATGCTGTTCTTGCAAACCTTATCCAGTCCGGATAAGGCATATCTTCCATTAATTCATCATACACATAGGCAAATTTCCGGTAAGACATGTCAGGCACCGCACTTTCAATTTCATTTTCCAATCCTGTTAACAAAAGAAAAAACAGGGGCATCCGGTGTTTACCCAGCCTATCCCTGCCTTATCCGAGTTCCATATTACAACTATTTAATCAGGAAGATTACTTGTTTTCACTTTGATCCGCAGGAGCAGATTCGGACAGATACGTCCAGCTTTCCTTTTGGACCACCAATCCGTCTTTCATCAATTTGCCCAAGGCACGCTTGAAGGCAGACTTACTGATGCCAAAGCGTTGCTTGATGATATCCGGCGGAGTTGCATCCGAGTATGGCATGCCACCCATAGGGCGTTCTTTCATAAAGGCGAGCAGCTTGTCTGCATCTTCGTTACGTCCAACTTGTTTGAGTTGAGTCATCGCCAGATTCACACGTCCGTCTTCACGTACCAGTGTCACCCGACATTTCACTTTTTCACCAAGACGCAGCATATGACTACGTTCGGATGAATGAATCATACCAATTGCGCCAAAGCCCAGTACACCGCCCTCTACAAGTACAAAAGTACCCATCTGCAGTGGCTTGTATACCGTCGCTTCAACCCACTCGTTTAACCATGAAGTTGGCGCATGGAAAGACAATGGTGAAAGCTCACGTTCCCCGGCCAATTTGGCACGCAGACGTCCCTGCTTGTCATGTTCCATGATTACAAAGACTTCATCCCCCACTTGAGGACGCAGTTCTTCCAGTTCAGGCAATTCACGAATAGGAAGCAGCAATTGCCGTCCAAGACCCATTTCCAAGAAACAGCCCAGTCGTGGGTGAACATCAGCCACAACCAGTCGTGCCATTTCGCCAAGCATGAGATAAGGCTTTTTCATCGTTACGGCCAGACGATCTTCTGTATCAAAGAATACAAATACCTCAAGCGTCTCACCAATTTTAATATCCCGTGTTAACTCGGTGTAGTGAAGCAGTACATCTTCCGATCCTGTCGTCAAAAAGAAGCCAAACGGAGACACTTCACGTGAAACCGGCAAAGAGACGACTGTTCCAGCAATCAAACTCATACAGTTTCCACCACTTTGGCATCAGACCATAGTCGTTCAATGTTGTAATATTCGCGCTCGTCACGGTGGAAGATATGAACAACAACATCGCCCATGTCCATCAATACCCAACGTGCGGAATCCATACCTTCGATACCTTTGATCGTCGCTCCGGCTGCATGAGCCTGTTTGCGAATTTCAGTGGCAATGGCTTGTACCTGTGTATCGGAATTCCCGTGACAAATAACAAAATAATCTGCCACCAGGGAAACATTAATCAGATCCAACGCTACAATGTTGGATGCCTTTTTGTCGTCAGCGGCAGCAACCGCCATATTCATAAGTTCTTTCGATGATACTGTCATGAACCAACCTCCATAATCTATAATTGTGCAATTAAGTCATTCCGCGACAGCATGGTCAAAGGATAAATGACACGTCGTTGCGAGATCAGCAAGCTGATCGTCGAATCGAATCCGGCAATTAAACCTTCCTCCAGACTACGTTCAGCCTGTTCGCGAATGTGATCCACTCCCGGGAAATCTCGTCCCGGTTCAATGTAATCGGCAAGACATACCACTTTGTCCAGCAAGCTCATGCCTACCCGACCCGAGGTATGCCACCGGATGGCATTAATAACTTCGGAATCTTCCACACCGTAATCACGCTTGGCTACAAAAGCACCGACTTCGGAATGCCAGAGTTGCTTGTCATGCTGCAGAAGTTCCTGGTTTAACCCGTTATCACGGATGACCGCTTCCATCTTCGCTACGGGCCAGTACTTCGCCACATCATGCAATATCGCTGCCAGATCTGCTTTCACAGGATCAGCACCGTATTTTTCAGCCAACATCACTGACGATTCCATTACACCCAGTGTATGCTTCCAGCGTTTTTCCGGCATTTGTCCGGATACGGCTTGAATCAGTTCATCACGGCTTAGTGCCATATAAACCGCTCCTTACAATGTATTGGTGCACTTCATCAGGAATCATGAAGCGTACCGAATGACCTTTGGCCAGACGTCTGCGTACGGCTGTCGATGAAATATCGACCAAGGGCATCTCGGCCAGCAGGACCCGATCCTGTAACTCGTCTGGTAAATCATCCAGATGTAACTGGAAGCCCGGCCGACCAACTCCGATAAAGGTTAAGCGTTCTGCAAGCTCTTCAATCTGCTCCCATTTGGGGAGATAGTTCACCATATCCGCCCCGATAATGAAATAAAATTCATGTTCAGGATGGCGACGCCACAGTTCCTTCATCGTATCGATGGTATAAGACACGCCGCCCAATTCCATCTCGATACCCAGCACCTCATATTGCTGCACACCATTCACAGCCGCTTCCGTCATATCGAGACGTTGCTGTCCCGAAGCTCCGGCTCCGCGTTTGTGAGGTGGAACATGGGAAGGCATGAACCAGATCTCATCCAGTGCATGTGAATCCCTTGCCGCTTCAGCTGCCAGGAGGTGTCCCATGTGGATCGGATCAAACGTACCACCCATGATGCCGATCTTCACCTGCGTCACGCTCCCTTATCTAGGTAGTTCGATTTGTTTGTTATCGCGAGATTCTTTGTACAGGATGATTGTGTTACCGATGAGTTGTACAAGCTCACTTCCCGTTTCACGGGCAACTTCTTCTGCCATCTCTTTTCTGTCCTCGTCATTGTTGTTCAACACTTGCACTTTCATCAATTCGCGCTTCTCAATCGCATCTTCGATGTGACGGAACAGGTGCTCGTTGGTTCCACCTTTACCAATCTGAAATACAGGGGTCAGGTGATGTGCCTGTGACCGCAAAAAGCGCTTTTGTTTACCGTTTAACATGAATACTCCATACTCCTTATGTTGAGCAGGCCCTGATCGACAGCGCAAAAACTGTCCGGACCTGACCATTCAATTATTATTTTTCAATGGTGAAAATGATCACTGAGTACACAAGGTGACTCCGATTGCAGTACCATCTTCCGATCGCTGTTATCCCCAGATTTTTCTGATCCCTTTTCACAAAGGGAAAATCCGGTGATAAATGCGACCACTTCGTTTCTTCAGATTGGTTCTGCACTCGTCGTCTGCCTGTACTCTTAATATCATTTTCACACTTCAAAACTGTTTAGCACTGCACGTCTCATCGTCTCCACAGGAGCCGGGATGCCGAGCCAATGTTCAAAGGCTACAGCGCCCTGATATACAAACATACCCAGACCACCGTGCACTGTGCATCCACGTAACCGCGACTCCCGAAGCAGGCGAGTTTCCAGCGGATTATAGATCAGATCACTCACAGCTGCGCCTTCACGAATTAGTGCAGGATCAACCGGTACGTCATCAACATGCGGGTGCATTCCGGCAGCCGTTGTGTTAATCACGATATCAGCCGTAGCCAGTACCGTTGTAGCGTCTTCCATGCCACTGCCCGAGATTTCTCCCAAGCCATGGCCTCGTAAATCCGAAGCAAGTGTAATAGCCCTGTCCGCTGTACGGTTCAGAATGTGGATCCGTTCAGGCTTCTCCAGTGCAAGTGCATATATGACACCTCTCGCTGCTCCACCTGCTCCCAGGACAGCGATACGTTTGCCCGCAAGCTCAGGCACAGCCTCTTCCTTCAACGATCGGACATAACCAATACCATCCGTATTGTACCCTGTCAGTGTTCCACCTTCATTAACGATGGTATTCACCGCACCAATCAGGCGAGCACTTTCATCGATCACATCCAGATACTGCATCACCTGCTCTTTGTGCGGGATGGTCACATTAACACCACGATAGCCCAGTGCCACAATTCCGCGAACGGCCGCTTCCAGTTGATCCGGATGAACATGCAGTGGCATATACATTCCATTCACTCCTGCAGCCTGCAGAGCCGCATTGTGCATTGCCGGAGACTTGGAGTGAGCAATAGGATCACCCATAACACCAAGCAACACGGGAAGTGAAGAGTTGAATTTGTTCTGCTCAGACATAGGTCCGCCTCCGATCCATCTGATGTACAGCTTCTGAGATTACTAGATCAAGGATGGGCGGATCTGTACACGAATGCCTTTTGGAGCATGAACAGCAACAAGCGCTCCAATATCGCCATTAACCTTAATCCAGCCCAGACCCGAGATGAATACATCCGATTGACTGCCGCGTTTGATGCGGAATTCATGTCTGGTCCATTCAGCCATCTCTGCTGCATCCTCACGGGTTGGCGGAGACAACAATTCTCCCAGATGGTCGCGGTACAGATCATCTGCACGCTCCAGCTTCGTCCGGTGAATATCAAGCGCAGTGCTGATAAAACAAGTGAACGACTGGCGATCACCTTCCACAAAGTCAAATCGAGCCATGCCGCCAAAGAACAGCGTCTGACCGGAATTCAACTGATACACAGCGGGTTTAAGCGGTTTTTCCGGCATGATGGCAGCGAGATCCTTACGTGAAACAATCTCGCTGAAACGCCATGGATAAACGATTCCGGGCGTATCAATGATATATTTTCCATCATCCAACGGAATGTTCACCATGTCCAGCGTTGTTCCCGGATAACGGGATGTGGTCAGTTCCTGCTCCAGATCGCTGTAATCACGGATCAGACGGTTAATCAGTGTGGATTTGCCCACATTGGTGCCGCCAACCACATATACGTCACGATCTTCGCGATAGGTTCCAACAAGCTCAAGCAGACGGTCGAAGCCCTGATTTTGCTTTGCACTGCACAAGACTACATCCACGGTACGCAAACCCTGTTCTTTGGCTTGCTTTTGTACCCAGTTGCGAATCTTGTTCCAGTTAGTTACTTTCGGAAGCAAGTCCGTTTTGTTCACAGCAAGCAATACCGGATTGTTGCCTACAAAACGTTGCAGACCGGAGATAATACTGCCATCAAAGTCAAACAAATCAACGATATGGATGACAAGTGCATCCTTATCCCCGATTTTGCTAAGCAGCGCCAGGAATTCGTCCTGATCCACCGTAACGGATGATGACTCATTGTAGTTTTTGATACGGAAACAGCGTTGGCATATAACCGGTTCACGATCCAATGCCTTCTCGGGGATAAACCCTGGTAATTCCGAATTTTCTGTTTGCAGATGCACGCCGCATCCGCTGCACCTTACGGCAAGGTTGCCGTTATGCGGTTCTGTCATTTCTTCTTTTCCTCCTCAAGCCATAAGCCTTTCTTGCGTAAACTCGTTAGAGCAATCCGTTCCACGCGTCGATTGAAGCGGGTCATAAAACCTTCGTCCCCAATGGAGATTGGCAGTACCAGAACGGTATATAACCCCATTCGGTTCCCTCCATAGACGTCCGTAAGCATCTGATCACCTACTACAATCGTTTTTTCAGGAGATAACTCCATCATTTTCATTGCTCTACGAAACGGTACATTCGATGGTTTGCGTGCACTATGCACAAACTGGATATCCAGCGGGGTCGCAAACAGGGATACACGATTCAAATTGTTATTGGACACAATCATCAGCTTGAAACCTGCCTCTTTCACACGTGCAAACCATTCAATCAGTTCGGGCGTAGCGTCAGGGGCTTTGGCTCCAACGAGTGTGTTATCCAGATCAGTTATAATTCCACGGTAGCCTTGAGCGTACAGCTCTTCCAGATTAATGTCAAAAACCGTGTCTACACGCAGCTTGGGCATTAACATTTTAAACAAAGAAGTCACCTCAGTTTCATACGACACACTATATCACAAATCCGTCTTTCCTGAAAATGCATACAGCGCCTGATGGCATAGGAAAAAAGGAAAAACGGGACGGGCAACAACTATGCCCGTTCCGCTTTCAGTTCCTTCCGCAGCTTCAAGGCGGTCTGATAGACGCCCTTCCAGTCGTCGGCAGTTACGGACGCCGGACTGTAACGAGTCTGTTCAAACTTCGTGAGAAGCTCATACAATGTTGCTTCTGCAGCAGGTTTTGCCTGGCTCCAGCGGGCTACCGATTCACGAAGTGTCTCGTCTCCGCTCCGGGTCAACCCTTTGCGTTTCACATACTGAATCCAACGCTCGGTCTCTGCCACTACCTTCTGTTCAGGGGTGAGCGGTCCACCTGTCCGTAGACGAAGCAGGAAGAATCGCATGGAGAAACGATTACGCCAGAACATATAGGCTACCCACAATACAATAATGGCTCCTGCAGCCCAGATAACAAAAGTTGGGATGGCAGACGATGTCTGCTCAGGTGCAGGGGTCTGTTCTTCCTCTTGTACCGGCTCCTCTTCTGGCTGTTCTTCAGGCTCATCTACAGGCTGTACATCAGGCTGTTCCGTCAGCAGCGGCATATCAAAGCCCGGCGTTGCTTCAACAGGAATCCAGCCATACTCACCAAAATAAACCTCTGCCCAGGAGTGTGCATCTGCATTGGTAACGGTGTAGGTCGTCTCAATCTCCGCGCCAGGTTGACGTGGGGCCTGCATGTCCGAATTCAGAGACAGTTGTCCAGGCGCATAACCTTTAACCCACCTAGCAGGAATGCCCTCCGAGCGCGCCATCATCACCAGCGCAGTGGAGAAGTAGTCACAGTAGCCTTCCATAATATCGAACAGGAAACCTTCCACAAAGTCGCTGCTTACTTTTCGAGATAAATCCGGATTGTTTGTGTATTCAAAATTAGTTTGTAAATAGTTTTGCAGTAATGCCACTTTTTCATACGGAGTATTCGCAGATGCCGTTATCTCGGCTGCCAGATTCGACACCCGGTCAGGGAAACGGGATGGTAACTGCAAGTACATATCATCTGCCGGATTACTGTTATACAGATCTTCAAATGACTTCGTACGAAGCTCATCTTCCACAATCACAGGGGCTTCCGATACGATAGTATACGTCTTGGGATACTGCGGTTGCTGACGGTCTGTCACCACATGCAGTTCAGCCTGTTCAGCATTCCACAACATCCGTTCCGTTCTGTCCTCACCATTAATTGAGCTCACTTCCGAGATCGAATAAGCACCAAAGAGAATCGGATAGACATTATCATTCAGCATCGTTACATTCTGAGTCACTTGTTTGGTATTCACATTACCGGATTCTTGGTTCTCCAGAGGCTGTCCAGCTTGAACATTCTCTGTCGTACCCCGTCCACGGTCATCCCAACCTGTGCCTGTATACTCTGCACGTGTCTCACCGCGCCAGTAACTACGCTCATTGGTCGTGACAGACATGACAGGGGTATAGTCGAAGTTGAATCCTCCACCAAGCTGATTGTCTTCCCTGCTGTATCCCGATTCGGTACCCGCGGGAATATCAAGGTTTCCGTTACCAGCCTGACTTGTGGAAGTTCCGGTATAGTTACGCCACGCCGTATATGGGTCCGTCAAGGTGGGTGGAATCTCAGGCATATTAACGCTGGCTACAATAATCAAAGAAAAGATAATGGCAATATTGGCCAGGACTTTATAAGGATACCGGATGATTCGTTTCCAACCTTGTGGATACTGTAGCTGATAGTTACGGAAATGCTGGCATACGAGCCATCCCATCCCCGCAAACATCACCCACGCGATTTCAATCCAGAGTGGAATCTGGGTGAAAGAATCGAGAATCCCCATCGAAATGATGTTAACACCCAGAAAAACAAGAATGCGACGTGTTGTGGTCACGAGTCGAAGCGCAGCTTCAAGCATCACCCATGCACACAGGGAGAACCAGATGTACGGCGTCATGTGTAATATGAATTGCTCCGCTCGGTCCGTTAAAGAGCCATAAGGGATGTATACCGTATAATCAATTAGCGTTTTATGCAAAATGTAACCAACAACGACCGCCTTGATGATCGCCCGATAGATCGTTTTGAAGGGCAGAATGACCTCCAGTACACTGACCGCTGCAAGTGTCCATAACACCAGAGAAGTTGTCTCCGTGTACCACGATTCCTGCGTAAATGAAATCCACTGCATTCCAATCAGGAAAATCCAGAGCAATGATGCTGCATGGTACCAGGATCGTTTGCCTGCAATACTTTCATTTCCTTTTGTACTCATACAGAACCTCCCCCCATCACCGTTGGAAGCTCCTGCAAGTGAGAAACAGTGAATGACCTCGTGCCTCTTCCACGCAACATGGCATTCCACTCGGCACTCCGGCGGGATTCACTGGTATCGATCAGAATATGACATGGAGTCATACCCCGCGTATCGGCCCAGCGCAACAGTTCCATTATTTTTTCATCCTTCTGGGGAGAAATCACAACAAAGTAAGCTCCCTGAGGCAGTTGACGTGCAATTCTTTCCACGCCGGGCAACAGATGGGTATCCTGACCGTTATATTGAATATCCACCAGATGATGCATCATCTTCTGTCGTTCCATCAGACTTTCACTGGGGGCCATGAAGGATGTCTGGTCTGACAATGTCAACAACCCCATCCCCATTCGTTCCCTGACACCATACTCCAGCAGAGAAGCAGCCGTGGAAACGGCAATTTCAAATGCATCCCCATGTTCATAACTTGATGCCAGCGCATCCAGAACCAGAACGGTTTTGGGCACAGACTCATGTTCAAACTCCTTGGACTTCCAGTTCCCTGTCTTTGCCGTTGCATTCCAGTGAATGCGGGAAAGTCGATCTCCGTATACGTAGTCACGTACACCATTGATCTGAGTGGTCTCTCTCCGTGAGCGGGTTAACGCCGTCTGAGGACCGGATAACCGTGATTTGCGGTCGTAAAGCTGCCAATATGGAATAAATGCCGTTCTTGGCAGTACGCGAAACTCACCTTTGGCCTTAAACTTTCCTCGATGTTCAATCAGTCCAAATATGTCCTCGCTGGCACATTCCGTTTCTGAAAAAACATACTTCCCCCGCTCAAGTGGTGGCGTCTGGAATGACAGCTCCCCATTACCTCGCATATTGGGAATCAAACTTTCCTTGAACGACCACGATTCTCCGTTATGCCGATGCAGCATTTCACGCACAACAACATAGGGAAGCGGGAGGAATCCCGGAATCGTCAGACTCAGCTGTACTTGAACCTGGTCACCCGCATGCAGCAATTCTTCGTGGTCTGGACCAGAAGATAACCTACGAACTCCTTGAGCACGTCTTACCCCGCTAAATCCAGCAATGGCAAGGTATACACCGAGCAGGGTCACCATCGACAGCAACATAAGGGATGTCTTCCCGCCCTGAAACAAAACATAAGCCAGACAGCACATCCACACCATTGCGATGCTCCATACGCGTGGGTGGCGTAACCCTCTATTCACTGTTCTCAAAAGCGGCTTCATGAACTATTGCCCCATGGAGACGGGCACGCGTACTTGCTGGAGTACGGCATTCAAAACGGCCTCGGAACTCATACTGTCCAGTCTCGATTCGGGACGAAGCACAATACGATGAGAGATCACATAAGGGGCCATCGTTTTCACATCATCCGGAAGCACATAATCACGTTCCTGCAAGAATGCAAAGGCTTTTACGGCCATCATGAACGATATGGCTGCCCGTGGGCTGGCACCCAGCAATACAGATGGGTGGGAGCGGGTTTGACGAACAACATCCAGCAAATAGTCCATAACCGGATCACCGATAAAGACCTCTTTAATCTCCTGCTGAATTGCCGAGATCTGGTCCATATGAGTCACGGATTCAAGGCGATCTACAGGCTGACCGAGCTGATGCTGTTTCAATAGGATTTTCTCAATTTCCTTATCGGGATAACCTAGACTTATTTTCAACATAAACCGGTCGAGTTGTGCTTCCGGCAACGTATACGTACCTTCAAAATCAATCGGATTCTGAGTTGCACAGAGCATGAATGGATGTGGCAGATCATACGTATCGCCATCAACGGTTACGCTGCGCTCCTCCATCACTTCGAGCAGAGCCGATTGGGTTTTTGTTGTGGCCCGGTTAATCTCATCAGCTAGCAAAATGTTGGTCATCACAGGACCTGGCCGGAAATAAAAACGCTCATCCTTCGGATGGAACACAGATACGCCCGTAATATCACTAGGTAAAATATCAGGATTACATTGAATACGTCGGTACTCACCGCGCATGGATTTCGATAATGCCTTGATTAACTGCGTTTTGCCAGTTCCCGGTACGTCTTCAATCAGAACGTGCCCGCCTGCAAGCAAAGCTGTAAGTAAAAGTTGAATTTCAAAGGATTTCCCCATAATGCAGGATTCCAGATTAGAACGAACTGCGGATATGATTTGGATCGACTCTTTGCGCACAGGCATGTGGTCTAACCTCCTAAAAAAGCATACAGATTTCCTTTTATTGTACATGATCCAGAGTCACGAGTACACTCGAAGGAACTCACAATTTGTTTCCAGCCCGTCAGATTCACCGCAGTTCTCGCATGAATACGACAAAAAAGCCCCGGATAAAAGTTATCCGGAGCCTCTGCTGAATCGCAATATGTTCAAGGAGATTCCTCATTCTATGTTAGCCTTTTGGTCTAACGACCAATGCCGCGAGAAAAGAAAAGATGATCGCTGACGATATTCCCGCAGCAGTCAGATCGAAAATCCCTGTAATCACACCCAGCCATCCCTCTTTTTCCAGCTCCGTCAATGCCCCGTGCACCAAGGAATTACCGAAACTTGTGATGGGGATGGTAGCACCCGCACCTGCAAATTTAACCAAGGGGTCATACACGCCAAATGCATCCGCAAGCGCACCTGTCACAACAAGTGTACTCATGGTATGAGCTGGCGTCAGTTTAACCCCATCCATTAGAAGCTGTCCGATAACACAGATTAAACCGCCAACAATAAATGCCCACAAGAACTGCATTACCTTTATCCCTCCTTTTCTATGGCTACGGCATGTGCAATACAAGGAATACTTTCACCCTGCTGGTACGAAATCGGAGATAACAGCGCCCCGGTAGCAACAACGAGCACCCGTTTAAGATCACCCTTCTGCATCCGGTTCAAAATATGACCATAGGTGACGGTGGCAGAACATCCGCAGCCACTTCCCCCGGCAACCACATAAGGCTGTTTCTCCCGATCATAGATCATCAGGCCGCAGTCATTAAAAACTGTCTGTTCCATTGGAATGCCTTCTTTTTGCAAAAGCTCTTTCGTAATTGGCAGACCGACGGAAGCCAGATCCCCGGTCACAATGAGATCATAATAGCCGGGTTCCAATCCCGTATCCCTGAAATGAGAGATTATAGTGTCGGCTGCTGCTGGCGCCATGGCTGAACCCATATTAAAGGGATCTTTGATGCCCAAATCCATAATGCGTCCAATGGTGGCTTTGGTAACAACGGGACCATCACCAGTACGGGAGACCACACCACACCCTGCTCCTGTGACGGTATATTGCGCATAAGGCGGCTTTTGGGAGCCATACTCCGTCGGATACCGAAATTGTTTCTCCACCGTACAGTTGTGGCTCACCGTTCCTGCAAGAACATAATCGCCAGCTCCGGAGTCAACAATCATGGACGCTAACGCTAACGTTTCCATGGAAGTAGAACAGGCTCCAAAGACACCCAAGTAAGGCACACCCAGTTTTCGCGCTGAAAAGGAACTGCTGATAATCTGGTTCATCAGATCTCCACCAACAAAAAATTGAAGCTCTTCCTTGGTGATATTTGCATTTATCAAAGCCAGTTGGGAGGCCTGTTCGAGCAGTTTACGTTCTCCCTTTTCCCACGTTTTCTCGCCGATCTCGAGGTTGTCGTAGACATAATCGAAATCAGATGACAGTGGACCCTCGCCTTCTTCTGGTCCTACAACTGCGGATTTACCGATGATCCGCGGACGATTCTCAAACTGCCATGTCTGGCGACCCAATCGTTTCACAGGTGCCCACCTCCAAATCCCAAAAAGGCATAAACGATCCCTACGACAAATGCTGCCACGACACCAAACACAATAACGGAACCAGCAAGTTTAAACATGTTGGCCCCTACACCGAGCACCAGTCCTTCAGCACGATGTTCCAGTGCAGCAGAACACATGGAATTGGCAAATCCGGTAACCGGTACAGCCGTTCCCGCTCCTGCCCATTGAGCCATTTTATCGTAAACGCCGAGACACGTTAGAATAACCGATATGAGAATCATGACCGCCACCGTAGGACTGGAAGCTTCCTTCGATGTCATGTCGAAACCGGCCATAAAAGCCTCTTGAATGGCCTGTCCAATCAAACAGACGGTACCCCCAACCAGAAATGCTTTGAGGCAATTTTTCAGGATTGGACGAGGCGGCTCATGTTTTTTTGCGACTTTTTTGTACTCCTTTTCATCCATGGACAGGGACGATGATTTTTTTTCGCTTCCGGATGCAGATTGAGCTGGCAAGATACAAGACCTCCTCTATGTGAAAATGGTTCAAAGCTACGGCTGAATGCCAATGTGTGTAATCCTATATTCATTGTTTGTTAATAATCGGAAGGTTATGTATCCGGCGACAGACAGCATATGTTTCCAACAAGATCATGTTGTGAAAGCAAGATGGGAATACGCCGGATCTGAGGACTTTTAGAGACGTCTATAAATAAAGAAGAACAATCACGAGCAAGATAAAAAGAACGATAAACAGTACTTTTTCCGTGCCCTCTTCTGGAGGCTTCATTGGATATTTAGCTCCTTCCTGTAAACAGACAAACAAATATTGAAATAAAGAACTTCACAAAATGATGACATCTCCTCCATATATTCATATTCATTGAAGTGGCATCAGGACTGCGACTACAGCGGATAGAGTCATGAAACTTGGACACGGTAAGCGCCCAAAATATGCCTTAAATACGTGACATAAACATGGACAATCACTTGCGCAAGGTTCATACTGTAATGTGACCAGTGGTTAAATAACAAGTCCTCAGCATATTAAAGTGCATGTTCAAAAAGATAAAAGACTTTTTGAACTACATCTTAAAAGGACAACAGGCGGGTAGCCGTTCTACTGTGACCTGAAATACATACCAACAGAGGAGTTGTTGACACATGAATGAAAAAACGATGGATATGTTCCGTACGTTGACGGAATTTCCTTCCGCATCCGGTTTTGAACGTGAGCTTCGCGGCTGGATGAAAGATAAGCTTTCCGCTTATACCGATGAGTTCGTCCAGGATCGCCTGGGGAGTCTATTTGGTGTATTACGCGGGGAGGAATCCGGTCCCAAAGTTATGGTAGCCGGACACTTTGACGAAGTGGGTTTCATGACTACTGGCATTACCGAAACAGGTATGATCAAGTTCCGTCCACTGGGTGGATGGTGGAGTCAGGCTGTACTGTCTCAACGATTGGAAATCATCACACCTGATCGTCGGATTACCGGAGTTGTAGGTTCTACACCTGCACACTTGCTGGACGAGTCCCAGCGGAACAAACCTGTTGATCTGAATTCCATGTATCTCGATATTGGAGCAGACAACCGTGCGGAAGCAGAATCCTGGGGCATTCATCCAGGGATGCAGATCGTGCCGATCTGTGAATTTACGCCTATGGCCAATCCTAAGAAAATTATGGCTAAAGCGTGGGATAATCGTTACGGCGTAGGACTTGCACTTGAACTGGTTGAAGCGCTGCACAAGGAAAAACTGCCTAACACGCTTTATGCTGGTGCAACGGTTCAGGAAGAGCTGGGGCTTCGCGGTGCACGTACGGCGGCCAATCTGATTCAGCCTGATATCTTCTTTGCACTTGACTGTAGCGCGGCGAATGATATGACAGGTGACAAACAGTCATTTGGACATATCGGAGAAGGAGCATTGCTTCGTATTTTTGACCCGGGTATGTTCACCCATCGCGGAATGGTGGAATATGTTCAAGATACGGCTTCATCCAATCAGATTAAAATGCAGTATTTCATCTCACCAGGGGGTACGGATGCAGGTCAAGTTCACCTGAGTGGCATTGGTGTACCATCAATAGTTGTTGGTATCTGCGCACGTTATATCCATACCTCTTCTTCCATCATTCATACGGATGACTACGATGCGGCCAAAGAACTGATCGTGAAGTTGGTCAAAGGTCTGGATCGGACAACGATGAATACCATAATTAATAACGCGTAACAGTTGACAAGAGACCTCCTAACCATCGGGAGGTCTCTTTTTTTATATTCACAACGATATCAGTTAGACACGTAGATTAATAGGCCGAACATTATAGGGAATTACACATAAGATACAATAACGGAAGATGAATTAAACACCAAGCAGCGGGGGACCTTTTATGGCAGTGAGAAGGAACGGAAAATCGAATAAAGGTTCCAAAAAAACAAATGCCGCAAACACCCTTCTCAATGGCAACCTTAAAGGAAGAAATCTGGAACTTATCGTTGCAGCATTACTGGTAAGTGGGAAGTTAAGAGTGGATGCGGTCACGTTGTTTCGAGAAGCTACACTGGTCGTTGAACTGGTCGGGCAGTATAAATCGCTACAAAATATTACACCCTCGAATCAAGACAAACTGGTGCAATTCCTCGATGAGATCGGTGGCGATATGACGTTGAATGACGTTATACGGGCTTTCCAACAGAGAATCAATTCCTAAACGCCAAGAAATGAGGTTGAAGTGATGTCTGACTTTGACGGAAATGGGTTCGCTGAACTACTGATCATTGTCATTCTTGTTGTTTTATTTGTATTCGGTTCTTCCGATATTGACGACCTGACTGATTCTCCTTCTCAATCCTGAATTGGCTAGGTTATTACGATTTATTCATTATGAAATCCATACCTGTAAACGCCAGCCCACAATATGCGGGCTGGCGTTTTTGGATGGCTATAGAAATAGCGGTGAGAATGCAATCCAGGCCAAAATAAGAGTAAGCACAATGCAGACATTCTCTACAACGGCCCCACGCTTGGTCCCTGTACTCATCAGATTCACCCGTATGCGCCACTTAAGTGGTGGTAACGGACGAATACCCCGATTGGTTAGTGAATCGGCCAACAGATGCATCGCATATGCCGTGCCTCCCGCTACCCAAATCTCCGGTCCCTGCTGCTGGGTCGTGCTGTACAACAAGCCCGCCCATATTGCGGTTCCGTATAGGGTATGTGTCAGTCCCCTATGAGTCAGTGTGGTGCAGAGCATTAACAAACTGCCTGCAATCAAGTTCCACGGTGCGAACGCGTGACCATAGAAGACCAGCCCAAGTCCAATCACAAACATCAACACTTTGCGAAGCGAACGTGAAGGCAGGAATGACACGAGCGCAATGAGGATCGCAAGCAACAGGTTCCATGGTTTGGCATGAACATAGAAGTACACAAATACAGCTGTGGGCAACAGAATCGTCTGTAACAACCTGATCAGACTGTTAGGCAAGGCTCTGGATACCAGCAGCGAATTTGGCTCATCAATGTCAGGCAATAACGAACCAATCAGAGCAACCGTAACTGCCGGTGCAGTCACCGGCATACCGGCCAACTGCAGAACAGAAAGCGACACGCCTGTCCCGATAATAAGGTGGGATCTTCCCATCATGATGCAAAAACGTCCTTTCGAAGAAATCGGGAACAATACGGCCCAGTTCCGATTTTACAACGAAAACAAAATAAGAACAATAGTTCGCATTTCTTATTTGTATGAAAATAAATATAACTTTCTGTGATAGGGCTCACACTATTATATTTATGACTCTTCTATCTTTATTAGTGAATTAAATCACATAAACTGTCGTCAACTACTTGTATAATTTCAAATATAAACCACTAAAATTGTTGGTAATGTACAGCGTCTATCCAAGGAGGCATACACACATGAACGGAAAAAAAGAGAAACTCGTTATCATAGGTAACGGAATGGCAGGAATCAGTACCGTAGAACAAATTTTGAAATTAACATCGCGATTTGATATTACTGTTTTTGGCACAGAGCCCTACCCTAACTACAACCGCATTATGTTGTCCTATGTATTGGAAGGAAGCAAAACACTGGATGACATCGTGCTGAACGACCTTCACTGGTATGAAGATTACGGCATTACATTGCACACAGGCACAACGGTTACACGAATCGATGCCGAGACACACGAAGTTGTGACTGAAGATGGAACTCGCGTTCCTTATGACAAAATCATCATTGCGACTGGCTCCAACTCCTTCATTCTCCCTGTACCAGGACATGACAAAGAAGGTGTTGTCGGTTTCCGCGATATCGCCGATTGTAATGTCATGCTGGAAGCTGCTAAGCAGTATAAACGAGCGGCCGTTATCGGGGGCGGACTGCTAGGCCTTGAAGCTGCCAAAGGTTTGGTACAACTTGGCATGGAAGTTACCGTAGTGCATCTGATGGAAGATCTGATGGAGCGTCAGCTTGATCCACAAGCTTCAGCCATGTTGAAGGCGGAACTCGAACGTCAGGGTATCCGCTTCAAAATGGGTGCGCAGACCTCCGAACTACTGGGCGGCGAACGCGTTGAAGGGATACGTTTTGCAGATGATACGGTTCTGAATGTTGATTTTGTTGTCATGGCTGTAGGGATTAAACCTAATACGGTCGTAGCTCGGGAAAGCGGTATGGAAGTCAACCGGGGCATTGTCGTGAATGACTATATGCAGACTTCACTTGAGAATGTGTACTCGGTCGGGGAATGTACAGAGCACCGCGGGGTATGTTACGGCCTCGTTGCCCCATTGTTTGAACAAGGTATGATTCTGGCGAAACATATCTGCGGTGTGGAGACCGCTCCTTATGAAGGTTCAGTTGTATCCACGAAATTGAAAATTTCGGGTGTAGATGTCTTTTCAACCGGTGAATTCATCGACAGTCCAGAGCACACCGTCATTTCGCACAAAGATGACTGGAAACGGACTTACAAAAAAATTCTGCTTCGTGATAATAAAATGGTCGGCGCTGTTCTTTTCGGTGACATTACGGATTCTGCCGAATTGCAGAAACTGATTAAAAATCAAACCGAAATGACCGAGGAATTGTACGGTTCACTCATGGGTACAGGCTGCGGCGGTCATAAGAAAGCAACTTCTGTTGAAACGATGCCCGAGGACGAAATCGTCTGTGGATGTAACGGGGTAACCAAAGGAGCCATTGTTGATGTAATTACAAACCAGGGCCTTACCACTGTTGATGAAATCAAAGCCTGTACCGGTGCAACACGCTCTTGCGGTGGGTGTAAACCGGTTGTGGAACAGATTCTGCAATATGTACTTGGAGACAGTTTCAGTACTGGAGCCAAACAGGGCATCTGCGGATGTACTTCCATGGGTCGAGATGAAATCGTAGCCGAGATTCGTGAAAAAGGATTACAAACGACCAAAGAGGTCATGAATGTACTGGGTTGGAGTCAGCCAGAAGGTTGTTCCAAATGTCGTCCGGCGATCAACTATTACCTTGGCATGATTGCACCAGACACACACGAAGATGAGAAAGAATCCCGTTTTGTTAACGAACGTATGAACGCGAATATTCAAAAAGATGGAACGTATACGGTTGTACCTCGGATGTATGGCGGTGTAACTACACCGGCAGACCTCAAACGCATCGCTGACGTTTCGGTCAAATATGATGTGAAAGCAGTCAAAGTGACTGGCGGTCAGCGTCTCGACTTGATTGGTGTCAAAAAAGAAGATTTGACCAAAGTCTGGGCTGAACTGGATATGCCTTCAGGTTATGCATACGCCAAATCGCTGCGTACGGTCAAAACATGTGTCGGCTCCCAATTCTGCCGCTTCGGTACACAGGATTCCATGGCCATGGGTGCTCGCATCGAACGTAAATTCGAACGTCTGGATCTGCCAGCCAAGTTTAAATATGCCGTCAACGGTTGTCCGCGAAACTGTGCAGAGGCATGTACCAAAGATATCGGTATCGTTGGTAACGACGGAGGCTGGGAGATCTTCATCGGTGGTAACGGCGGTATTAAAGCAAGACTGGCTGATTCCTTATGCAAAGTGAAAACGGATGAAGAGTTGATTGAACTGTGCGGCGCCATCATGCAATATTACCGCGAGACAGGTAACTATCTGGAACGGACGTCCGAGTGGGTGGAACGCATGGGTCTGGAGCATATTCGTTCGGTTGTTGTGGATAACCTTGAGGAACGTAAAGCGTTGATGCAGCGGATTGAATTTGCACTTGAGCATGTTGAAGAACCTTGGCAAAAAGCGATTCGCAATGAAGAAGGCCAAAGTAAAATGTTCCATGGCATCGAAGTATCAGCTCGTCCATAAGTAAGCTTGCAGATTAATACTGCCGGAATGTTAAATATAGATAAGGAGTGGTTTAAGATGACGACAAAACAATCAGGCACCTACTTCCCTGCCGGAGTAGTTGAAGAATTCCTGCCACGAATCGGAAGAGTAGTTGAGATTAAGGATCATCAGCTTGCTGTCTTTCTTGCATCGGATGGTACCATCTTCGCTGCGGATAATCACAACCCCCATCCTAAGGGTGGGCCGCTGGCTGAAGGCATCGTGTCCGGGCATTATCTGTACGATCCGCTGTATGATTGGAAAATCGACCTGACTACCGGTCTTGTGCAAGCACCAGACAACGGTCAAGTACAGATGTATCCAGTGAAGGTAGAGAACGGCCAGGTCTGGATTGAAATATAGCTCCATTGAAACGTTCGAAGATTGATGCAAAATAATGGGGGAAACCATGATGTATACACCAAGTGTTGAGGGAATTATTGAAGCTGCGGTTAAAAAACGGGATCAAATGAACGCAAGCCTGTCACGATATATGGTTGCTGCCTTGATGGCTGGTGCCTATGTAGGGCTTGGCATCGTTCTGATCTTCAGTATTGGTGCTCCGCTCCTTGCGGCACAGTCACCACTGCAAACTATGTTGATGGGCATGTCCTTCGGACTCGCGCTCACGCTGGTTATCTTTGCCGGATCGGAACTGTTTACAGGTAACAATATGTTCTTTACCATGAGTACACTGGCAGGCCGAACCACAGTGAACGAAACGCTGAAGAACTGGGGGCTCGTCTTTGTTGGTAACCTGCTCGGCGCAATTCTATTAAGTTTACTTATAGTCGGTAGCGGTCTATTCAAAACGGCCACACCGGAACATCTGTTATTCGTTGTCTCTGCCAAAAAGATGGCGGCGCCCGTGTCTGAGTTGTTCTTCCGCGGCATTCTCTGTAACTGGCTCGTCTGTCTGGCGATCTGGATGGCAGCTCGCTCCAAAGAAGATATCGCCAAACTTGTTCTGATCTGGTGGTGTCTGTACGCATTTATCGCAAGTGGTTATGAGCACAGTGTTGCCAATATGACTTTGCTGTCTTTATCCTGGTTGCTGCCAAACCACCCGGATACAATCACGATGGCAGGCTGGTTCCATAACATGATTCCGGTAACGCTTGGTAATATCATCGGCGGTGCCCTCTTTGTTGGAATGGCGTACTGGTATACTTCGCCGGTACGTAAAAAATCATAATTCTTGATTCAACTGCACTTATGTAGCGCTAGAGCACAACATCTACACACTGAAGCCACGATGGATGCCGAACTCACGTTCAGTCACACATCGTGGCTTTTTATTGTTTGTCGATAAGCTGCTACTCTCTTGTACGTTTCCCTTTCATCCTCTTGTCCTTCTATAGAGAATTAAAACTTCATTTTACCTTCGTCGCTATCCGCGTTAATCCACAGTTGACATAACTGGCGTATAGTCGATGGATACTCACACTTATACTCAACCAGCAAAGGATGAACGCTTATATGGGAATTCACACGTACTTCAGGTCACTAAACGATCTTGAACGTATTATTCGTACACCTGGCAAATTCAAATTCGAAGAACACAGCGTATCCGCCCATTCCTGGAAAGTCGTACAGTACGCCAAAACGCTCGCAGATATTGAGGAGCAACATGGAACCACCATCGATTGGAAGAAGTTATACGAAATTACGAGCAGTCACGATTATGGCGAAATCTTCATCGGTGATATCAAAACACCCGTCAAACATTATTCACTGGAGCTGCGTTCGATGCTGCAAAAGGTGGAAGAAGGCATGGTTGAACATTTTATTAATGAAAATATTCCTGAAGAGTTCCAGCCTATTTTCCGCAGACAGCTGCGTGAGGGCAAAGACCAATCGGTTGAAGGACTGATTCTCGAAGTCGCAGACAAGATGGATCAGGTATATGAAGCCTTTGCTGAGCTCCAACGTGGCAATACGGAGAAAGAATTTATCGTTATGTACCGTTATGCGTTGGTAAAAATCAAAAATATCGACCTCCACTGTGTGCAGTATTTCCTGGAACAGATTCTCCCCGACATGATCGAAGAAGGTATCCGCTCCCCGTTTGATATTCGCAAAATAACCGAAGAAGCTCTGGCCCAGTAATCAGCTCAAGTCAACATGGTGCTCATCATCCATGGACAGGGCTTTTTTTCGTTCCTGCAATTGCAGTCGGTACTCGCTAGGGTACATGCCCGTTTTGTTTTTGAAGATCCGGCTGAAATAGTGGGAATCACTATACCCTACCGCTCCACCAATAGTCTTGATATCCATATTCTCGTGCGTAACGAGCATGCGCTTCGCTTCATTAATCCGCAGGCCTGTCATATATTTTAGCGGAGTCTCACCCGTTACTTTCTTAAAACACTTTCCCAGATAGTCCACACTAAAATACATCTGTCCCGCCATGTCCTGGAGTGTAATCTCATGCATGTAATTCTGCTTCAAATACAACTTAACGGCCTCTGCGATATCCTCCGGCTTCACCTGCTCATCCAGTACGGCACTGACATGGGCAAGCGAATCCACAGCGCTCCCAAGCTTCAATTCCATCGCATCCAGCAGTGTACGAAGCTGGTCTTCCGATAATGGTTTGAGCAGATAATCCTCCACCTTGTAACTGATCGCCTGCCGTGCATATTCGAATTCATGATAACCACTCAGAATGACAATTTTCACATGCGGATAGGCAAAGTACAGATGTTTGGCGAGTTCCAATCCATTCATTACCGGCATCTGTATATCGGTTACAACCAGATCAGGTACAGAATGTTCAATGAGCTGTAATGCTTCCTGACCGTTCCGCGCTTCACCGATCACCTCGAACCGGGTGTCCAACTCTCTGAATTTGCGCGAGACATTCCGGCGAATCAGGGCTTCATCTTCCACAATAATCGTTCTATATTTGATTGTCACGGGTTCAGTCATGCTCCTTTCGAATGGAACCACCTATTGTAATCTGGACACCGCCGGAAGGCTTGTTTGTAATCTGCATGTGGGCTGCCGTGCCATACCATAATTTCAATCGGACCCATATATTCTTGAGTCCCATGCCGTTGATTTCGAGGTCAGGCATACGCTCCCACTCCTGTGACTGTTCGATGTAATGCATGATCTTGGCAAGTGCCTCGGGTTCCATGCCAGGTCCGTTGTCTTCCACGTGGATCTGCCAGGTCTGCTGTGCCGCATCCATATCTCCAGTAATATTCAGTTTCCATGGCGGGGTATCACCCAGTCCATATTTCATGGCATTTTCGAGTAGTGGTTGTACCATCAGCATCGGAACCTGGATATACTTCATCTCTTCCGGAATATGAAACTCGTAGTGTAGATCATCCTCAAACCTAATCTTCATACACTCCAGATATCGCTCACAATAATCCAATTCTTGAGACAGGGGAACCCCATTCTTTCCCGGAGTAGAAATATAACGCAGCATAGACGCAATATTGGCGCAGAACGCGACAATCTGCTCATTCATGCCCTCTTCCGCCATGATGCTAATATTAGTGATGTTGTTATAGAGAAAATGCGGGTTCATCTGGGATTGCAGCGCCAGTAATCTCGCTTCTGTCTCCTGAGATTTCATCGCCAGCCTGTCCTGAAACGATTGCACAAGCTGTTGATTCAGCCGGATAAACGTATCATTCAGCTCATCCATCTCCCGAATAGAACCGGGATGCTCCAGCTTGAACAACTGACCGGAATCCTGACCCGATACCAGATCATTCACACCCGTTTTCTGAATAATGCGCTGCAAACGATGTAGCGGCAAAGTAACCCGTTTGGAGATCAGATACGAGAGAACCAGAATCAGCATGAGAGTAGCTAACGTGGCACCGATAAACATCATAGCCATCCGGTTGAGACTCGCGAAAAGGGACTGTTTGGACTGCATGACAATAACGGTCCATCCCGTCTCCTGTGACGTCATGTACGTCATCATCTGTTTGGACTGACTCATAGGATCGGTGATCTCCTGCATCGTATCAGGCGGAAATGAAAGATTTTGAATCAAGTCCACATCATCGAAATGGCCTGCTTGAGAAGCATCGGCATCCGAAGAAAGTGGATACAACCTTGTATTTTGTTCATCCACTACATAGATCCGAAGATCGTCGTTATTTGTCTGCAAATCATTCAAATGCTGGAACAGGGTTCCGGCATCCTGCAAAATCTCAACGACACCCTGGCTGACATAATTGCCATCTTTGTATACACGGGTAAGCGAAATGTAAGGTTGATCTGAGTTACCCTCGCCGGTCGGCATGGGCAAGGCTCCGCCCTCTAACAATTGGATCACTCGCCAGCCACTCCGCTCCCAGGTTTCCTTGTACCACGGTCGCTGAGTCAGGTCTACCGACAGTTGACCGTTGAATGCACCCGCTCCCAGCATCTTGCCGTTCACATCATAGATGTTGGCCTGCTTGGCTGTATTGGAGCTGCTGATGATCGCGAGAATGACGTCAATTAGTGTGGTTGTATCCTTATACAATGCCGGATCACTCGTCATTGTCTGCTCACTGTCTTCTGCTGGTGCCAAGTAGTGACTGAAGTGTTCTTTGACCAGATTGGAATACACGATATTCATGGAGAAGTTGTTCATTTTCACCACTTCCTGATCCAGGTTACTGACAATTGATACCCCCAGTTGTCTTTGCTGTTCTTCACTTCGCTGACGAATGTCACTTGCGAGAAATACATACAGAAGCCCCGCCACAATCAGCGAAAAGATAATAAATACCGCAGAGTAATAGGCAAACAGACTTTGCTGAAGCGTTCCAAATCGATATCGCAATCCTCACACACCTCGTCCTATGATGATATCTGTCACACCATTCGAAAATGTCCACCCAACAGAACGCTTTTGTCTATTGAGCACATCCCTTGTTCACAGTAAAGTTATCCACATAAGAATACGCTTACATAAAGCGTTTCGGCAAGTGACAATTTTCTTTATATTCCGGGAGGTTCAATGATGAGAAAACGATTTCTATTTTCGCTTGCAAGTGTGCTCCTGCTCTCCACTCTGCTGCTTGTCGGGTGCAACTCAGGTAAAAGTACGGAAGGTTCGGGTAAGGTGACTCTCACGTTTGGAACAAGTCAATCCGGTATTCCGCGTACAGGCATCATGCAGACGATGGCCAAGGAATATGAGCAGGAGACGGGTGTCAAAATTGACTTCCAGGTCGTGCCTGACGCACAGTGGCGTGACCTGATCAAGGTGAAGCTCGCTTCTGGCGAAGCACCTGATATTTTCAATGTCGATGTGGACCCACTGAGCATGCCGGCTAACGTAAGACCGGAGGAGAATGCCATTGACCTGACCAATGAGGAATTCACAGGTCGGATGTCTGAAGAGATTTTGCCAACTGTCAGTCATAATGACAAGGTGTACGGGGTTTCTTTTGCGCCAACGAAAATCTGGTATGTGTACTATAACAAACGTATCTTCCAAGAGCTCGGCATAGAGCCTCCTACATCCTATGCGGAATTCAAGGCCATCAGCCAGAAAATTAAGGATAAAGACATCATTCCGTTCTATCAAGCACCTGCCAGCGGGTGGTATCAGGTTCTGCCTTTGTTCGAAACGGGACCTAACTATGAGCAAACAACAGCGGGAACTTACGAGAAATTAAACAACAATGAGATGAAAGTCGCAGATATGACACAGCTTAGGACGGTCATTGAACAGTTGAAAGAATTTGCGGATCTCGGTTATTTCGGCAAAGACTTCTTGTCCAATACGGTAGAAGCGGGCATTGAAGCGTTTGGTCAGGAGAAAGCGGCCATGCTGCTACGGGTGCCAGGTACGGAAAAGGAAGTGTCCGAAGCGTATCAGGAAATGGAAGACAATATGGGGTTCTTCGTCATGCCGTGGGGAGATAATCAGACGATTGGAGTGAATCCGGGCGGATCGGCTGCGATGTTTGGTAACAAAAACAGTAAACATCCCGAAGAAGTGCTGAAATTCTTCCGCTGGATTACCGAGCATGATCATCTGCAGCGTGTGTTCGATGAAGGTGAAGGCAACCTGACGATCTGCTGGCCGGAAATCGAACCAAAGCTGACACAGGACTACATCGACTATGAGAAAGATCATGAAAAAGGTACGGTTATGCAGGCCGCTGTGAAATACATTGATCCACAATGGATGGATATTGGCAAGGACTTGTCAGGCATGTTCGCTGGCGCAATGACACCGGATCAGATTCTGCAAAATATTGATAAACGTCGTGCTGAACAAGCCAAAGTGCTGAAAGATGAGAAGTGGTAGTAACAGCGCTCATCTCAGATAAATATAAACGCTGAACAACGTTACATGCAGCGGGCGTTTGCCCGCTCATGTATTTTGGCAGGAAGGAAAGGTGTTACGGATTATGAATGCGAACAAAATCTATCCCTGGTATTTCTCATCTGGAGCGATTGTGTTATATCTGCTGTTCATTGTCGCTCCCGCCCTGCTGGGCATCTATTACTCCTTCACCGACTGGAACAGTTATAGTTCGGAGAAGAACTTTATCGGTCTGGAGCATTTCCGCACCATTCTGGCGGGGGATCCGACCTATCTGCTTTTTATCAAAAACACAGTCCTCTTCACCCTGGTTACATCCATCGCCAAGACCGTGCTGGGCTTATTTCTGGCTCTACTCTTGGTTAGCGGTGTAAAGGCCGCCAATCTGCATCGGATGATTATCTTCTCACCACAGGTGCTATCGTTCCTGATTGTTGGACTTGTGTTCAAAAGTCTGCTTGACCCCAACAACGGGTTCGTTAACGTAACCCTGCGTTCCATGGGACTGGACGTTCTCGCCCAGAACTGGCTGGGCTCCCTGACCTGGGCCATGCCATCCATTATGGCAGTGGATACGTGGAAAGGCATGGGATACATCATGGTGCTGTTCATCGCCGGACTGCTCGCCATTCCCCGTGATTATTACGAAGCAGCATCCATTGATGGCGCCGGATTCGGGCAGAAGCTGTTCCGAATCACGATTCCGATGCTGATGCCTACCATTACCATCGCCACGGTGCTTAATATTACATATGGGCTGAGAGTTTTCGATGCCGTATACGTGTTAACCAATGGTGGACCCGGTAACGCAACAGATGTGATTAACACAGCGGTCTATTCCTCTTTTGCCAAAGGGTATTGGGGACTCGGAAGTGCACTATCCACCATCCTGTTTGTCATCATGGCAATCATCTCCTTTTTCATCATTCGTTTGATGAACCGAAAGGTGGAATACTGACATGCGATTGAGAAAAAGATTGGCTTCGATCGGGTTAAATGTACTCGCCTGGCTGCTTAGCCTGGTGGTCCTGATTCCTTTTGTCGTCATTGTACTGAATTCATTCAAGTCGGACGCCGAGGCCAAAGTGCTTAAACTGACGTTGCCCAAGAAGTTTATTTTCGAAAATTACAAAATTGTCTATGAACAGGGACATTTGGGCGGTTCCTTTTTCAACAGTCTGCTGCATTCTGGGGCTTCTTCTCTGCTACTGGTGTTTGTTGTGGCCTTCTCGGCCTTCACGTTATCTCGCAACCATTCGAGGCTCAGCAAGTTTCTGTACTTCTTCCTGATTCTTGGTATCACCCTACCGCTTAACTACATTCCGCTGATGGAAGTCATGAAGTCCATGGGTATGATCAATTCACATGTCGGCATGATTCTGCTCTACACGGCTATGGGGATTCCAATCTCGCTGTTCATTACGTATGCGTTTGTGTCTAACATCCCGAAGGAGCTGGATGAAGCCGCGATCATGGACGGATGTAACGGGATCAAGCTGTTCCTGAGAATCATTGTACCTTTGTTAACCTCGGTGCTGGTAACGGTATTTGTTCTTAATTTCCTGAGTGTCTGGAATGAGTTTACTGCCCCACTCTATATGCTGAATACAGTGGAGATGTGGCCGATGACGCTGGCTGTATATAACTTCTTTGGACAATTCAGTGCCCAGTGGAATCTGGTCAGTGCCGATATCGTGCTCACGTCATTGCCTGTGTTGATTGTGTTCCTCATTGGGCAAAAGTATATTGTAGGAGGACTAACTTCTGGGGCGGTTAAAGGGTAAGCTCCACCGACAATCTAAATACACAAACCCATCTTTTCTAAGTACATCTGCTGACTCCTCAGCACAAAAAGCCCTTGTCTGCTTCATCGTGTGAACAACTTCTTCGTACAGAAGAAGTATCACACGCTGCTGCGGACAAGGGCTTACGCTGTTGGATTCGAATTAATCGTGCGCCAACCCGCCAACATCGGATGGAGCCGCTATATCTGGGCTCTGCTCCAGAGATTTGATCATTTTCAAACGGGATGTGATTATTGCGATCAGAATAACAAACAGACCCGCGATGATAAACAGAAAGGCAATACCTCTGCCTGGCCCAGTTCCAATAATTTGACCAACAGACGAAGCCAGTGCTCCCCCCTCCATCAGCAACGGATTAAACACATGGTCGGCCAGAAATCCAGCCAAACTGTACGCGATAATAAACCCGAGTTGTGACAGAATACCAATGATTCCCCATACCCTGCCCTGCTTATCGTTGGCGATATTGTTTCGCACCAGCACATCTGCGCTCATATTGACAAACGGCAGCGATGACAGGAACAGAAAACCTGCGAAGATAATAAAATAAATGTTAGTGGATATCCCCAGAAGCGAAAAGGACAAACCGCACAAAATCAGCCCCATCACAAGTACACTTGCATATCTCTTTGTTATTGTAAATATGCCGATGCACAAGCTGCTAATCAGCATGCCGATGGCACTAACAGACTGAAACGTTCCAAGTGTCTTTGCATCCGTGAATGACAGAAGCATCGGACCAATGAGTGTCTCCAGGAATCCCAGATAAAAGGTGACAAGTGAAATAATCACCACCAGCAACAGTACTCCCTTGTTGGTTACAACTTCTCTCCAGCCCTCTTGAATATCGGTGATCCAGTTTTTTCCTTCTCGATCCTCTCGCTCCACCTTCATGCTCTTCCGAATAACCAGCACAGCCAGAATGGCAACCAGGAATGTCAGAATATTAATGACCAGAATGACTTCAATGGTTGTTATACTAAGCAGAATGCCCGCAATGATGGGTGAAAACAGAAACTTCGAGGATTCAGCCAGTTGTACAAGACCGCTTCCTTTTGAGAATTGATCCTTATCCAGCAGGTCCGTAGCAGAGGCCTTATATGCCGGGCTCTGCAACGCGGAAAACACCGAACTAAAGGCCACTCCCACATAGATATGCCATAATTGGATATCACCTGTGAGCATAATGGACAGAATGAAAATCAAACCGGCTGCCGACCCCAGGTCGCCGATAATCATCATCGTTCGACGGTCGAATCGGTCTGCCAGTACCCCTCCAATAGGTCGAAGCAGGATATTCGGCAGAAACGTGAATAAGGTAATCAATGCAACACTTGTTGCCGTATTCGTTTTTTCGAAGGCATACACCCCCAGGGAGAAGGCCGTAAGTCCAATCCCAATCATGGAGATGAGCTGACCGAACCATACGACCAGAAACTTTTTAAATGATTTTTGAACGGTATGTTCCATGGATAATACTCCTTTCTCGGCTAACCTTGATTCGGAAAATAAAGGCGAGTGACGTAGGCGAAGCTTCCTTGTTCTGCTCCCAGCACACGTTCCATAATATGTGTGAATGCTTCAACCTTTTTTTGGAGTTCTTCCTCCTCCCATTGAAAGATGCCTCGATCCAGCAAAAATTGTGACGATACGAGCAGGAATTCGATGGATTCCTTTGGGTTAGGTGTATGAAATACCCCCTCCTGAATGCCCTGCTCTACCACCTCGGCCAAGATGGGACTTAATCGAATTACCGTCTCAACAAGACTCTTTTGGTGCATCTCCACATTATGAACACTGTGCAATTGCTCGATGAGATCATGTTTTCTGCCGTCAGGCTGATTCTGCGCCATCATGATGCGAAAAATTTTGTCATGGGCATTCAGTTTGGGATCGGACACCACGTGCCTGGCCGATGCCTCCCCGCTCAGAATAAAACGCATGACGATGGCGTTCATGACCTCTTCCTTGGACTGAAAATAATAATAAAATGTACCCTTGGCAATGTTGCACGCCTGAAGGATATCCATGACCGTAGCTTTGGTGTACCCTTTTGTTATGAACAGAATCTCGGCGGCATCCAAAATCTCGTTCCTGCGTTCTTCCGGGTTTTTTATCAGTCTCATATCCTGGCCTCCGATACGTTCGACCGACTGTCGGTCTATTGTAGTCATGGAGTTCTTTTTTTAGAACCCCATTTCAGTCAACCATTGCGCCAAATGGCTTTCCCTTGTTTTCAGATCCTGACGCTCTCTTGCATATTTTCCAATATTTCTGTCTGCAACCAGCTTACCGTCCATCATAAACAGTACACGTTCCGATCTGGCAGCGACTTTCACATCATGGGTCACCAGCAGAATGGTTGTACCCGTTGCATTAATATCGCCCAGAATATCCATGATCTCATACGTTGATTTGGAATTCAGCGCCCCCGTTGGTTCATCGCCGAATAAAATATCTGGATTATTGATCAGCGCACGGCAGATGGCAATCCGTTGAAGCTGTCCGCCTGAGGCTTGGGTGATGTTATGCCCAGCAAGCTCATCAATCCCCATTTTTTTCATTAATGACATTGCCCGTGTATTAATCGTTTCTCTGCTGCTATTCTTGGCCAGATACGCGGAAAGTACGATATTGTCTAATAGATTCAGATTCTTGAGCAGATGAATATTTTGAAAGATGAATCCCATCTTGGTCAAACGTAGACTTGCCAGATCCCTCTCCTCAAATGCCGATATTTTTTTGCCATTAAAATAGACACTTCCAGCACTAATCTGATCCATACCACTTATGTTGTACAGTAAGGTAGACTTGCCTGAGCCAGATGGCCCCATGATGGAAACAAATTCTCCCTTTTTTAATTGAAGGTTGATATCTTTTAAGATGTTATGTTCTTCATTCTCGCCGATCGCTACGGATTTATTCACGTCTTTAGCCTCAAGTATAGTTGTCATCGTTGATCCTCCCTATTCGACAATCATTTTGGATATGCTCGTTTCCTTGATCGATTGGATACTAATCCATGCTGTCAGTACAATCGTGCCTGCAAGTAACAATGGACACAAAATATATGCTTGTAACGGGTTAACAACAAAGACAATATTGGAAGCACCAAACGTCGACATAATGGCACTAACCAGCAACGGACCCAACGTATTGGACAATATCGTTCCAGTAACAACCCCTAAGATTAATATGACAAGTGACATCACGACATACTTGAACTTGATTTTAGACAAGGCAAACCCAAGGCTTCTTAGTACAGCAATGTCGTTGTTGTCCTTGGCTACTAACATCTGAAGGAACAGTGCTGTAATTAAAATAGATATGAAGACACCGATGACCAAGGCCAGCATCGTCACCATTTTCAATTGTTGGATGGTTCCGCCTAACGTCTGATCCAGATAACCTTGAAGATCGGTTACTTTGGCTGGCGAGAAAGCCGCCTCATATTCAGCAATTTTGGTAGCCATGTCCCCGCGATTATTCAGATCCAAACTGACCACATACCACAACACACTATCCTTGTTGTAAGGTAATAAGGCCTTCGCCGTTTTCCCACCATTCGTAACGTCCTGGTATATTCCGCTGACCGTCATCATCTGGTCCTTGCCATTAACCAGCAAGGTAAGTTGCTCACCAGTCTTCAGGCGCAGCTCGCTACTGTTGGCATCAGATAACGCAATTTCATTCTCGGTTGTTGGCGCATTACCGCTAACATAAGACAATGGGAAAATACTGAAATCCCCAGTTTCTACACTCAGATTGTCGTAACTTCCTTCCGCATTTTTAATCTTGAACTGGCTTGTTACCAATGGGGAATACGTTTTGATGTCTTTATCATTTTGGATCTGGGCAACCAGATTGTCATAACGCTGCTCCACATCGTCTGTGTGCCTCAAGTCAATGCGAATATCACTTTGTCCAACACCCATATAAGAGATAAAACTTGGCGCCTGCAAAGTGTTCAGGAAGTTGACCGGCACAATCATGATAAATGAACTGACTACAAAGACAAATAACAATAATCGGAACATCTTGATTCGCTGTATCACTTCCTTCAGACCAAGAAAGACAGGTACGGAAGACCAGCGATTGCGGGACAAACTAAGCCGGTTTCGAATGATCTGTGTATCTCCCAGGCTCCCGGTACGGAGAGCATCCACCGCGGAGATGGAACGAAAACGCCGCAGTACCGTTCGACAAAACAGAACAACCATGGCAAATATTATTCCAGCGGCTAATAACGGAATCGCGAAATGCAACAGGGTTGCAGGTGCTTTTCCCATATACAACATGATGTTGGAAACAAATAATCTGTTAACGCCAAGTGATGCAATGTAACCAAGCACGGATGCAAATCCCGCCATAAATACATACTTCATCAGATACAGTCTTTTAATATCCTTCTCTGCAATCCCTATCGCTTTCATGACACTAATCTCACGATAATCCTCTTCGATGGTCGCAAGCATCGTGAATCGGATGCAGAGCATTGCAATCAGAATCAGCACAAGACTGACCAAAATAATAACGGCTGCAATAACTCCGTCGGTCATGGCATTCAATACCTGGAACAGCCCATAGGTTACGACTGGACCCGCGTTGGGAAGTCCGGCATTTTGGTAAGCCTGGGTAAATTCACTTGTCAGTCCGGGATCGGTCAACCGGAATTCGATGAGATACTCCATCTCTCCGATGCTCTGCTTCAGTTCTTGCAAATTCCCTGCACTCACGATAAAACGTTTGGAGTGCACAACCGATGGATTCATCTGAGCATCACGGACAAAATCAACGATGGTGTAAGAACGCTCAAATTGACCATTATCGATCCGAACCTGGTCGCCCACGCTCAATTTTTTTTGCTGCATGTAATATACCGGAACCGCGATCTCGCCATCGTTCACCTGAATAATCTCACTGTCCAGATTCAACAAATAGTCGAAACCCTGATTCTGTGTAACAAAGTCAATGTCCATAACGCTGTTCTTTTCGGACTCTGCTCCGAGAAACAGATTAGAGCCGTCAATGTTAACCATTTCCACAATCTGATGCTGCTGGACCATGGCATTTTCTTCAGCCCATGTATTCACTTTGACCTGATCGAGTTCTCCGGCATGCATTTGCACAAAATGTGGTGTTTTGGATTCAGAAAATAGATATTGGATGGAACTCGTCAGTTCCATAATCATTCGTGACCCCGAAGATACCAGCAAGGCGGCCAGCAGTACAAAAATAAATAAAGCAGCCGTAATCCCTTTTTTTCTCGTTATATCGTTTCTCAGCATTCGTAGCAGCATAAACGAACATGGCTCCTCTCATCTACAAGTTGTTCCTATTTATCTGGAGTCATAAAGCTTGTCAGACAATGCGCCACCGTTGAAGGTTGATGCATCATGAACATGTGAGCACCCTCTTTGATGGTTTGAAGCTTCATGGATGTGCCAAAATATCGGCCCCATCTCAACGCGGATTGAAGGGTAACGGTACGATCCCGTTCTCCCCACAGATACAACACCGGCAATGAGAGCGGCTCATATTCAAGCGTTGCTGCAGATTCCAGCATCCTGAAATCCGCCCGGATGACGGGCAGAAAATAATTCAATAATTCTTTTTCATGTATCAGTTCATGCGGGAGAGCTTCATAGGAAAACAGATGATCAATCAGATTTTCGTCTGACATCCGATCATAATTCTGCATCCCGCATTCGTCAGGCGTGTTGCAGGCTGATAACACAAGCCGTAGCGTTTTAGCTACATCTGGACGTTCCTGATATAAGCGCTGCGCAACGAAGTAGGCTGTAATTCCTCCCAGACTATGTCCAAATAACAGACTGCCAGGCTGTATAACATCCAGCAGCTTGCTGGTATACAGTTCTACGAGTTGCTGCATATGCTCCAGGGGTGTTTCGGTGTTCAGACCATGACCCGGGGGCGTAAACGCCCAAATTTCCGTGTCAGGAAGGTACGGCACTAGGGGCTGAAAACTGTTGGAGTTGCCACCGAGATAAGGAAAACAGACCATTTGTCTGTTTCCCTCCCCCTTTTGTAGCTGCTCCAAATAGATCGGTTCCATCACTTATCCACCACCATAACCAGGCTTACTTTCTTTCCAGAACATATGCAGGGAATGTCTGAAGTGAAGTATCCACATTTTTACGCTTGAAGATGACATGTATGACAATAGCCGATATTGCAAAAAAGAAGAATTGCATAATTTGAACTTGCGGATTAAAGTAGTACAAATCAATTTGACTTCCTGTAGCTACAAGCCAGAATGCAAGCAGATAAAACAGAAGTGTACCTTTGGTTGCATTGAAGATATAACTTTGGAACACGATAAATGCCATAAGCTGAACAACGTAGTATATGTAAGTGGTTGAGGTGCCAAAAGAGGAAATCAAGTATCCCGGAAGCACCCATAATCCGAACAACAGGCCGGTAATCAGACCACTTGTTATATTATTTTTTAACTTCCCTTGCAAGAATGGAAGCAAAAATCCGATCCAGCCAAACAGCCCACCAATCAGCCCCGTCTCCTTGATCAGATTCACAATCCCCAACCAGATCATTTCAGGTACACTATATGTCAGTTCAGGGACCGGTATGCCGAATAACAAGGAACCAAAGTGCATTGTTGATGCAAAGATGATGGAAATTCCAATAATGAGCGGTATCCAGAACAGGTCCTGTCTGCGCGGAACCAGCTTCATAAACATTCCTTTTAATGCTTCCTTTCCGCCCATCACATAACATGTAATTAATCCGGCAATGGAAGGTGAATACAGAGCAACGATCGCAAGTGGATGCATCAAGGTTAACTCACCTGTTATGGGTACAATAAAATCCGCAAAGAACATGAACAAACTTGCGATTCCATAACATGTGCCAAAGGAAATTCCCAAAAACAAATACATATATTTGTTGGACGGGCTGGTTGCCGGACTTGTGACTGGACGAATGGATGCCTGATTAGCTGTAATCATAGTGCCGCCTCCTTCTCAGTCAACTTTCTCTCAATAAGATCATGCAAACGGTTAATCGTGCAGAAATTAGCCAAATCCAGATCTTCATTTGCTATCTCAATCTGGAATCTACGCTCTACAAAGTCCACCAAACGCATCGCAAAGAGCGAATTGACGAACCGCTGCTCAAAATAATTGTCATTATCATTAATTTGAGTGTCCTCATGATCCATGGTGAGGTTGTTCCCGATAAACTCCCGAATTTCCTGACGATAATCCACTGCCCTTCCCCCTTGTTATTGATGTTGCCCCTCGGGCACTAAAACCTCAATGTAATCTGGAAATTCTACAGCCTGCTGCAAATCATGATAAAACAGTACTCTTCCTTCCTGATCTGCAGATTGCTGCTTGAAACCGGCAAAGCGATAGCTGATATTCATCATCCGGTTCCTTCCGGTATCCCTGAAGTCTGCAAGCATCTGTTTGCCCTGCTTCTGAGCTTCACGCATGATATACGTTAGCAGTACACTCCCTGCTCCCCTAGACATCACTCTGCAAGACATCAGAAGCATGTTTAGCCGCCATACTTTCTGCTGCATGTGAATTAGTGCAAGCCCAATTTTGCCATACGTCCCGTATTTGTCTTCGAGTTCACACACCAATAACATATGGTCCTGCGAGGTCATCAGTTGGTACAGCTCCTCGTAACTGTAGGTAATTCCCGTTGCATTTAGCTGATTGGTGCGAACGGTAAGTTCCTCTGCACGTTGAAGGTCATCCTCAGTAGCCTCGTAGATGGAAAATTTCATGCCAAGCGTAGCCAGAAATTGTTCTGAAGGTCCCTCATACTGTTCCTCAGCCTGTTTACGGAGCGTATCCGCCTGGTACATCTGCCTTCTGCACGCAGAGTCGGCTGTAATGAATCGAGGCATCAGCCTTGGGTCATCAAGCATGGTTTCATATTGATCCGCATGAAGTACCTGAATGTCAGCATGTACACTTTGCACTTCTTCCAGTTCAAAAGGTTGATCATCCACAAACAGAATGGCATCCATGCCGATATTAATGTTCTGCTGAATCCGCTGAACAGAGACGGACTTCGCATCCCAATGGATCTCGGGATACAGAAAATATTCGGCGATGCCCAGTTCGTTTAGTTTCGCCCAAGCCAGCTCTGCATCATTTTTACTGGCAACAGAGTGCAAAACACCTCGCTGGTCCAGTTTTTCAATCACCTCCTTTAAGCCCGGCTTCAGTTGCACATCTGCAGATTCAAGCAAAACCCCATCCCATATGGTGTGGTCCAGATCCCAAACGATACACTTGATATCCTTGAGCTTTTCCATGGTCTTGCCACCTTTCATCTTAGTAGGCATAGAATCCTTGACCCGTCTTCCGCCCCCACTGTCCTGCATCAACCATTTTCTGCAACATCGGACAGCATCGGAATTTGGGGTCCTGATAGCTGTCGTACAATACTTTCAATGAATGCACTACCGTATCCAGACCAATCAGATCCGCCGTCTCCAGCGGCCCCATCTGATAATTGAAGCCCTTCTTCATAATGGCGTCCACCTGCTCGGGTGTAGCGATTCCATCCTGTACAATGTACGCCGCTTCATTCATTAACAAGTGCGAGAGGCGATTAGAGACAAACCCGGGCAGATCCTCTATGACAACTGGACTTTTATCAAGAGTTTCCAAAAACGCTACCATCTCATGTTCCGTACCCTGCGTTGTATGATGTCCTTTGATCACCTCCACCATGGATTTAACGGGAACCGGATTCATCAGATGCACCCCAATGACTCGACCTGGGTCAGGCAAAAATGAAGCGAGCTTTGTCACGGAAATACAGCTTGTATTTAGCGCAAATAAAACATCCGGACGAACCTTGTGGGATAGTCGTGCATAAACTTCCTTTTTCAACTCCAGGTTCTCGGTTACATTTTCAATAATGATACTTGCCTCTTCCACACCTTCATCTTGTGTCTGGAACGAGATCCGTTCCATGATCTGATCCAGGGGCACCTGACCGTACCCTTGCTTCAGAAAGCAAGCTGAACGATATTCACGACGTATAACATCAGGGGCGTGTTCGATGACCGACGCCGAAATATCCTGCAAAATTACACGATAACCAGCCCTCGCGACATCCAGTGCTGTGGCGCATCCCATCACCCCTGCGCCAATGATTGCAATGAGTCGATTATGCATACCTAATCACCTCCTTATTGAGCTACCGTTAGATCAGCTCGTCGTAGATCTCTTTCATTTCTGCAAGTGCTGCGGGGACACGCTCACCGAACCAGGCAACATCTTGCATATCAAGCAGGATATTCGGATACATCCGCGAGAGCGTAGATACCAGAACACCGTGCTCAGCAAGCTTGCTATTTAACAAAATATCAAAAGACATCAATTCAAACGTATAATCAGCCGTATCCGTAAGCGGCTCCGTGCAGCAGTGATAAGAAGCACAGCCAGACGGACCCTGAACAATTAAAGGCAGACCTACCTTCACTGCTTCCTGGCAGAGTATGTCATGCATCATCTCAGCGTGGCGGTTCATGCTGTGCATCGCCTGTCCTCCATTGCGTCCCAACATTTCCAGCGTAGCTTTTACAGCAGCTGTACCTAATGGATAGCCATTAAACGTACCCGCATGAATTACTTTTTTGTCTACAAGCAACTTCATGATATCCGCTCGGCCAACCAGGGCTGACACCGGAACTCCGCCACCTGCGATTGCCTTCCCAAGTGTAGTCAGATCGGGCGTTACACCGAATAACTGTTGGGCACCACCGAGTCCCATACGGAATCCTGTTATAATCTCATCAAAAATGAGCACGACCTGGTACTGATCACATAACTGTCTGACTTTTTGCAGATAACCCGGAGCAGGCATGACTCCGCCTCCATTTACACAAACCGGCTCCATGATTACTGCTGCAATGTCGTCTCCATGCTGGCGAAATAGTTCCTCCAGACGGGGGGCGTCATTCCATGGCAGGAGGTAGGATTGAGATTCCATGGCATCCCTTGCCCTCCCCTTTGTTCCTTTCATGTCACCAGGATAATCTGAAGGTACAGGCAGACCTGTACGTGCAGTCTTGCCACCCATAATATTGTCCGCATTGCCATGATAATGGCCTTCAAAACGTACAAAGCGATTTTTACCTGTCCACGCCCGGGCAAGACGAAGTGCATTCTGGACAATCTCCGTGCCTGATAACCCAAAACGAATCATCTCTGCTGAAGGTACATATTGATGGATCAGTTCCAGAGCCTCTGCATCCAGATCGCAATGACTTACGGAAAGAACACGGTCAATGGTATCCTTCAGACACTCGTTATACTCCTCGTTGCCGTGGCCAACGATGAGGGCACCAAAGCGGGCATATAGATCCAAATACTCGTTGCCGTTCATGTCCGTCACTCTGCTTCGGGAAGCATGCTTGAAATGGAGCGGCGTCTCTTCCCAAGGAAGGTGAAAATTATAGTGCACACCTCCAGGCAGCCATTGTTTCACCCGCTGATTGTACTGCATCATCTCCGTGATCATCCCTTATCGCCTCCCCCACTTGTCTGGTTTACTGCTTCATATCGATCCAGTAACCTGGACCGATCTTGCGGATCATCCAGTGAATAGGCTGCAGACAAGGTCTTATTCTCAGCCAGCATATTTCTTACGCTCTGGCCTGGACCGATATCGATCCATACCGTCGTTCCCAGATTTTGAATGCGTGCCAATGCCTGATTCCAACGAATGGGTTGCAAAAGCTGGCTGCTCAGCAGCTTAGGAATGTCCTCGGCTCCGCGAATGAACTCCCCATGTACTGTAGAGCATATGGGAAACACCGGTGCAGAGAAGGAAATCCCTGCAAGCATCTCTTCAAGCTCAGGCTGAATGAACTGCATCAACTCGCTATGATAAGGTGCATCTGCCTTCATTGGCATCATGCGAAAAGGAATGAATTCCCCACCGTAGCCATCCACCTGATCATCCAGCAGTTGAAGACCCTTCGCAGTACCTGCGACGACAAACTGTCCCGGTGAATTATAACCGGAGATCGTCACATACTCGTTCTGACGAATATTCTTGACTAATTCTTCAAGCGCTTCTTGGTTTACATCAACAACAATACCCGCTCTTCCTTTTTGCTCCTGAATGGAGCGATGCATCAACGCACCACGCTGAGCTGTAAAACGGATCCCATCAGCAAATCGCAGTGCTCCCGCCGCTACTAAAGCCGAAATCTCCCCCAAACTGTGACCTACTGCATAATCTGGAGTCATTCCTGTTCGGCGAACAAATGAGTCAAATAAAACGTAGCTTGCCGTCAGTACAGCAGGCTGAGCATATTCAGAGACCGTCAATTGATCCAGGGTCCCTTCCATAACCAGTGCCTTCAAATCAAATCCGATCACCTCGCTCGCTTCCGCAAAGATCTGATTCGCCTCCGGTTCACTGTCCAACAACTCGCTGCACATTCCGATATACTGGCTGCCCTGGCCGGGAAATAGCGCACAGAACGTCATACGCTACCGCCACGCTTGTAATAGGCTTTTAATCCGTAATGCGAGATCATCTCCTGCTGCATCTGAGAAGAACCTTCAATAATCTCCAGAATTTTGGCTTCCTTATACAGCCTGGCAACAGGATATTGGTTACTAATTCCGTTCGCACCATGAACCTGTAGCGCATCACTTGCAACTTCAACAGCAACTTTGGACGTAAAATATTTGGCGATCGTTGTCTCCATGGCGGCCTGCGGGTCCTTGGCTTCTCTCAGCTCGGCTGCCCGTAAACATAATGCTCGTGCTGCATGGACTTTTGTCACCGCATCTCCAATCATGCCGCGAATCAGCTGAAAATGACTCAGCTTCTGATCAAATTGCTTCCGCTTCCTTGAGTAAGTCACCATGGCATCCAGCGCTTCCTGCGCAATCGCCAACCCTGCCCAGGCAATGCTATATCTGCCCTGGTCCAGCGCCCCGGTTACGATGTACTCAAAACCTTCATTCAGACGTCCAATAATGTGATTCTTTGGTACACGCACCTCATGGAGATCAATCTCAGCTATACCTGTCTCTCCCGCAACCATGACACCTTCAATAGGTTGGGTCTGTACACCCTCAAACTGGCGTTCGACCCAAAAAGCAGTGCTTCGTCCCTGATTCGAGGCAATAATGATAAATACATCTGCCAGATGTCCAAACGTGATCCACTTCTTTTTTCCATTTAAAACAAAACAGTCCGATTCTTCTCTCCACTCGGTCTTTACACTTTTGGCATCCGAACCAACTTCCGGTTCAGTCAGACCAAAGGCAGCAATCCATTCTCCCTTCACCAACTTGGGCAGCCAGGACGATTTTTGCTCAGGCGTTCCGAAACGTACCAACGTTTCACTTACAAGTGAAGTATGTACCGTTAACAAGCTGCGAACGGCTGGAAGAGCCTTGCCAAATACTTCAGTCAACAGCCCGTACGCCTTAGGACCGAGACCCATGCCGCCATATTCAGCCGGGATCGAGGCAGCCAAGTAACCTTTTTCAGCCATGGCACGGATCAATGTTCTGGGAATGGCTTGCTGTTCTTGAATCTGTTGAGCATAAGGACGAATTTCACGGGCAGCAAACAATTCAGCTTCATGAATGATCTCTTGCTCTATATCTGCTTCAATCATTCGGCAACCCCCTCTTGAAGAAGAGATTCATTGAGATAAGCGGCGAACTCGGCAATTGTTTTGTATTCAAACAACGCAACCGGACTGATGTCAACTTGAAGATGCTTACGCGCACGGTTAATGATCTTGAGCGCCTGCACAGATGAGACACCAATTTTCAAAAAATTCATCTCTTCATCGATGTCCTCTGGCTCCTGATTCAACGCTGCAGCAATCTCGCTTTTAAGAAAAAGCTCAATTTCTTCTTTTGTCATATCATGACCTCCGTTCCCTGATTCACATCTATCCAATGTACATACGGCTCGAATGGGTGTGCTGGCAGATGTACGATCTGGCCAGAGCCATTCGGATGTAACTGTTCCCAATCCAGCGCAGCACCACGTACATAAAGCTGTCCCAGCAATAAAGCAAGCTGATCCTCCATGGTAAGTGTCGGCTCGGCAGACAGGCGGATGAAGCTCTCCTTGCCACTGTATTCAAGCTGCTGCTCTGTCTGATCTGCAGCAATCATAATTACAATGTCGGCGTTTGGCATCTTGCCAGGTGTGTCTTGCAGACTGTCTAACGTCACTCTGTTGTTCACTGGAAAGGATTGGCTTGCATGAGCGCTGTGATGTTCCTCGCCATCCAGATGTAAACTGGATACAAGTTCCTCTCCTGCAGCTATTCCTCGAATCTCTTGAATGGAAGGGACCAGACGTACAAGTGTCTCAAGCAAGGTCACCCAGTAGTTCAAGGTTGATACCGTATCTTCATTAGAATCGTCTGGCCTGAGTACCTTACGAGCTTGAGCTTCATCTTCTCCGCGAATCTCATGCCCCCCAACCACAATATTGACACGAGCAGCTCGGTTTCTAGGCTTGAAGCCAAATTCCATCTCTTCGATGTTCCACTCTCCGGTTGAGCTGACAGCTACTGCTGCACGATACCGATAATGTTTTCTATATCTGTTCCGGGTAAAACAAAGATCCTCTAGTGCCAGGTCCGCATGTTTCTTCACATATTGCTCCGTGTTATCAATCAGCTTTTTTAAAGCCTGTTCTGATTTCGCAGAGAACGTTAACAACTGGCCACGTGCGGGGGCATCTGCACGGACAGGGGCTTTCCATTCCTCCAGCACAATGTGGGCATTCGTACCTCCCAGGCCAAATGAACTGATGCCTGCCTTCCGTGTTTTTCCTTCAGGTACATCCCACGTTTTATGCTCGCTAACGATATGGAACGGCGATTGCTCCAGTCGGAGGGCCGGATTCGGATTATCCATGTGCAGACTTGGTGCCAGTTCCCCATGCTGCATACTGAGAAGAACCTTGGCAAGACTGGCTCCACTGGAGGCTGCAAATAAATGACCAATATTGGTTTTGACTGAACCTAATCCAATCGAATTATCGCTTGTATATCCATTTTCCCGGAACAGTCGGAGCAAGGCATTCACCTCAATTGGATCTCCAATCCTTGTCCCCGATCCATGTGCTTCAATATAAGAAATCTCGCTCGGGTTTAGGTTGGCGTCGCGATAAGCGGCACGGAGTACCTCATATTGCCCCTGAGGGTTGGGTGCCATAATGCCCAGGGAATATCCGTCGTTATTCACCGCTGTCCCGCGAATCACACCATAAACATGTTTATTGTTGCGAATTGCCTCTGTTAGCGGCTCCAGATATACAACAACAGCACCTTCTCCCAAGACTGAACCATCTGCTTCCCGGTCAAATACCTTCGTATGTTGAGTGGAAGAACAGATTCCAGCATTGCGTGATAGTTGATGAACATGCGGTGTAGCCAAAATGTTCGCTCCGCCTACAACTGCCCCAGAGATACGCTTGTCCTGAATGGCCGCCACAGCTTGTGTCAGTGCTACCAGAAAAGAAGAACATGCTGTATCTATGGACAGTGCCGGCCCTGTAAAATTGTACATGTGTGAAATGGAGGCCGCTGCAATATTGGACATATTGCCTACCATAGCGTGAGAATGAACAGCCTTTCCAAGACTCCGGTTCATATAATCAATAACCAGATCGAAGTATGTGCTGGGGTTAATCCCTACATACACACCCACATCACGCTTATCCTCATGATCCACGAGCATACCCGCATCCTCCAGCGCCTCATGAGCAACTTCCAGCAGCTTCCGATGTTGCGGATCCATAAATGCAGCTTGTTCAGACGGGATTTCAAAGAACTCATGATCAAACGTATCCGGTTGCTTCAGTTCCCCAATCCAGTCATCCCAACCAGGTTGCTTGGAACGTCTTGCACGCTCTAAACTAACCCGGTCAACACTATCTAACCCGTTAACCAGATTGCTCCAGAACTGTTCTTGGGTGTCAGCATCAGGCAGACGTAGAGACAGTCCGGTAATAGCAATAGCACGATGTACATTCAGGTGATTATCTGTTGTTTCAGCTTGTTCAGAGTCCTTCGTTTCTGCTGGAAGTTCCTGCAGATATTCCACCATCTCACGTACTGTACTGCAAAAAACAAGTAGTTCTTGTCCTAATTCACGTCCCATATGTGCAGACAGCTTGTCAAGTAATTGATAGGAGAAAATGGAATTGCCTCCAAGTGCAAGAAAAGAAGTATCCATCTCAATCTTTCCTGCGGGCAATTGAAGAATTTCGGCCCAGGCTTTACGTACGGTATATTCCAAAGACGATGTGGAAACCGTCTCGTGTCCTTGCTGTTGTGTGTTTTCGCGAATCAGCTCTTCAATGGCCTCGATGTCCTTGGTAAATACTCCACGCTCATATTCGTTTCTCAGCATGAAGCGCTGAACCTTGCCACTCGTCGTTTTGGGAATAACCTTGATTGGGAGAACATGGGTGATCTCAATACCCAATCCAGCCCTCATACGTTGGATCAGATCCTGTCGTACATCCAGAAACTGTGGAGTGCCCGATTTGTATTTAACAAATACAAGTAGCTCCTCTACTTGTTTGAGGCTGTTAAAGTGCCCGACTACCGTCAGATTCCCTCTCGGAATGCTGCTATTCTGGTACAAAATTTCTTCAAGATCATGCGCATAATGGTTCTGTCCCCGAATAAACACAATGTCCTTGATTCGTCCGCTTACAACTAGGGAGCCGTCAGCCATATAACCCAAGTCTCCAGTGCGAAGCCACCCATCCACATACATTTCACGATTGATCTCCGGGAGACTGTAATATCCGGAGGTTACCGATTCCCCACGGATCTGGATTTCGCCAACAACCCGTTCATCCAGCACTTCCCCCTGTTCATCCGCAATCCGGATCTGAATCCCTGTCATGGGATATCCTTCATGAACAAATTCGATCACATCCGAAGTATGGCTATCACTGCTAGGCAGCTGGACTGGCACAGCCAGTCCTTCCTGCACCAGCCGCGAACGCGAAATACGTTCAATTCGCGGCTCTTCCCCCAGTCTGGAGGTACATACACCTACTGTCGCTTCTGCCATGCCATACGCAGGAAACATCATATTGGAACGATAGCCACAAGAGCTGAATTTTTTGACAAATCGCTCGATAACAGACGTTGATATAGGCTCTGCACCATTCAAGGTCATACGCAATGAAGACAGATCAAGCGTTGAGAGCTTGGAATCCGGGATCTTCTGAACCATCCATTCGAAACCGAAATTGGTACAGCAAAACCATTTTCCCTGATGCTCCGTAATCTTGCGCAAGAACAGATAAGGCGACCGTACGAAGGTATAAGGTGACATCACCATGATGTTGGCTCCACTCAGGACGGGTGTCAGATGCTGTCCAAATATCCCCATATCATGCGTATGCGGCAACCAGGTAAACACATTATCTCCTTCTTCAGCTCCAAGAAAAGTCTTGCATGCAATACTGTTGGCGATAATATTGTGATTTGTTAACTGCACACCTTTGGGAATTCCCGTGCTTCCTGATGAGAATTGCAGGAACACAATGTCATCAGGAGAGGTTGGGCATAGATCAGCCATCTGCTGGCCTGCTTGAAGCTGGTTCACGCTAATCAACATAAGACCTTTGAATACCGGACTTTCCGCAAGCTGTTTATACTTGGGCATGTAGGCTTCCTCGACGATAACGACTGGACGCCCGAGTACCTCCCACACTTTCGTGAATTTCTCCAGACCGGCTGAGCCTGGTTCCCAGGCAGCCGGAGGACTAACCGGGGCGACAATAATGCCCCCCAGCATACAAGCCCAAAAGGTACGGTAAAATTCCTGTGACTGGTCAATTTCCAAAATAACAACCTGTCCTTGTTGAATGCCTTTCTCCTGAAGAGACTGCAGGTACTTGCGCGCCTGCATCAGTAATTCAGGATATGATTCAAACTGTTCGTCACCTGAAGAGCTGATATAGGTCATTCCCTTTTCTGGATGAGTATCTGCAATGTAGATTAGCATCTCAGCCACTGTTGAATAATGTTCTGGCACAATCAGCTCGGGTCCTCGCTGTATGGATTTACTGGACATGTTGCACCTCCATTGCCTCATTGTGAACTACCACTCTCACATCGCTACCAAGCTTGTCATCAATCAGCTGTTTCATACGTTTGATGTCCAGACCAGCCTGACAGGCCAGATGTACGTACAGACACTCTTCGTCGTAGCGAATAACCCATTCGAATTGGGCGAGTCCCGAATTCCAATCTTGGTCATCCGACGACTGAGACGACATTGGGATCGCTTCGCTGCTGGAGATGAAGCCTTGATAATTAAACAGAATCATCTGACGCGGCTCCTGTTCTGCTTGCCTGTAGGCAGTTCCCAATTGTTCCTGTATGCCATCATATTTTGCCGAGAGGGAAGAATCATGTGTAAGTGCCATAAAGTTAATGCTGTGTTGCTTCGTAAATTCCAGACGTTCCAACAGATCCTCCTGTGTGAATTCACTGTCTACCAGCACTGGAATCAGATCAAGGAATTCTCCCACATAATCGTAGTAGGAATCTTCGCCATACTCCCTTCCGTAATGCACCAGGGCTATTGGCAATTGGCTTATGTTCAGATAAGTCGCAATGATGTTGGAAAAAGTTTCAAAGCATGTCCACCAAACATCTGCAGGCTCCTTCCCTGCAAGGGACAACTCGACAGTCATCGCTGAAGGAGACAATGTTTCTGTTTCCTTCAACTTGTTCATGACGATGGTGTTACATCTATTCCATGCCTGAAGCGAAAATTGTTTCTCCATTTCATCTTCTGATACCCCTATGGGGCCTTGAGACAGAAAACTTACATAATCCTCATAATTTCGTACTTGGTACAGAAGATCACTCTCGATCTCTATACCTTGCGGTCTATATAATGCCTTCGACTCAAGTTGCTGCTTGATGATCTGGGCACTCATACCATCAAACGCAAGGTGATCAAAACTCCAAATCAGCTTATGCTCTCTGGCTCCTGTACGTAAAATACACAGACGCCAAGGTAGTTCCTTCAACGTATACGTTTTGTGTAACAGAGACTGAACCAGTTTGTACTCCAACTGCTCAATCGTAGCCGAAGCATAATGACGAATATCAAGATATGGGATAAGCTGTTGCAGCATGTCCGCCGCTAACGATATATCACATGGATGCCAATACAATTGTTCTTCCTCATATATCATGCTGTGCAGCAACTGATGCCGGGATATAACCCCAAGAATCAGGTGTTTTACAGCTTGTTCATTCAATTCGCCTTCCAGCGTTGTTGTAAATCCGCTTGCTCGTGAAGTCGTAGAAGCATGTGCTTGTTGAATTGGAGATAGTGGGAATTGCCCCATAGGGGTCATGCCCGCCATAAAAGATGAAACCTGATTGCAGCTGTCTAAGACATGCAGGACCAGGCTGTCCAGTTGTTTCTCATGAAGTGTTATGTCCTGTGGTATGACTATCGGGGACTGAATATGCAGGCTATCTTCGGACCAAACTGACGCCGGAGGATTAATATCTACCAATTTGGCAAGTCCTCTAACTGTCGGATATTGGAATAATTCGTTCACATTGATGGCAATTCCTTCTTTTGCCAAAATTTGAGTGAATGCAATCGCTTTGAGCGAATGCCCCCCATTTTGAAAGAAGTGATCTTCCACACCAATGCCCGGATTACCCAAGATCTGTCGCATGGCGGCAAGAATGACACGCTCTGTTATTGCCCGAGGTGAACTCACTTCCAGAGACCTCTGCTGCTCTTCAACCAAATGCTCGGACAATGCTCTTCGGTCCACTTTGCCATTGGCATTAATCGGAAGATAATCCATTCGAATAATGCGTGCAGGTACCATGTACTCTGGCAGCTGCTGGTGAAGTTCTCTTCGAATATACTCAGTATCTGCTCCAGTATCGGTTGTATAAAAAGCGGCAATGTATAGACTTCCTGATGATTCTGTAACTGTCATGACAAAGGCATCACGAACTCCCGAAACACGCTCCATACAATTGCCTATCTCCGATAACTCAATGCGAAAACCTCTAATCTTGACCTGGAAATCCGAACGTTCAATAAAAATCAGACTGCCGTCAATCAGACGTTTGACGATGTCACCTGTCCGATACATTCGTTCTCCCGTGCGGAAGGGATCATCAAGAAAGTGTTTTCGGGTAAGATCCTCACGGTTAAGATATCCAATACCTACCGCATCCCCACTGATATACAGTTCACCTGGAACGTTGGGTGGTACAGGCTTCAGCTTATCATCCAGAACATACAAGGCTGTGTTAGACAGGGGATACCCTATAGGCAGTGAGCCAGTATAAGGCTCTGTTTGCTGTAATAAGTGGTAGGAGGCAAAAAAGGTTGCTTCCGTTGGCCCATATCCATTTAACAGCTTGCCCGGCCCCACACATGCAAGCGCTTTGTTGGCATGACTCACCGATGCAGCTTCACCACCAAACATCACTCTACGCACATTCTTCAAGCATTCAGCATCCCAATCCACCAGCATATTAAACAAGGATGTCGGAATATAAAATACTGAAATCCGTTGCTGTCGGATGACATCCGCCAAACGAGCCATATCCAAAATGGTCTCTTTTGAGATTAATACAAGAGTAGCGCCATTTATTAATGAAGCAAAAATATCAAAAATGGAACCGTCAAACGCATAGTTAGAAATTTGCAGGATACGATCCTCTGGCACGACGGTGACAAAATTGCTATTTTTCATAACTTTGGTCACATTGCGATGACTCATCACAGTCCCTTTTGGGGTTCCTGTTGACCCTGATGTATAAATGATATAAGCCGGGTCAAGAGCAGTCTTGTTCATATGTTCAACGGGCTCCTGCATGTCTCCTGAATCAAATGCTGCCAGTTCATCTGCCGGCACGATACAAGGAACTACAGATTGCCATGTGGAGGCATACGCCGATTCAGTCAATAACACAGCCGCATCGCAATCTTGCAAAATAAATTCAATTCTCGATGGCGGCGAAGCCGGGTCGATCGGGACATAACTGCAACCCACTTGGAGTGTAGCAAGAATACTGATCATCTGGATCGGTCCGCGGTCCAGAATAAGAGCAATACTGGAGCCTGATTTTACCCCTTGTCCAAGCAACCTGAACGCCAGCCACTGAACACGTTCATACAGATCCGCATAGCTCCATTCACCGTCTTCCCAGACCAATGCTGTCTTCTGTGCATGCACATGAACTTGTTCCTCGAATAATTGGGAAATGGTCGCATCTCGCGGATACTGGGCGGCATTATCGTTGACTCCGTACAGCAGCCATTCCTCTTCCTCCGGTGTAGTGAGCTTAATCTGAGCAATTCGTTCATTATGCCCTGTTGTGATCTGAGACAGGATATACCGGAATTTATCCAGCATCAGTTCCATGGACTCCGCTTTAAACAAATCTGAGCGATAGTCAAGTTCAACCGTGTAACATTGCTTATGCTCGACCAGTGTCCAAGTCAGATCAAATTTGGCATCCACCTTACCTTCGACCCATGGTTCAAGTATCAGTTCCCCGGCTTCAGGATCATCGGTCCCCATATTAATGTAATTTAGCACCACATCAAATAGGGGGTTGCGGCTTAAATCACCGAATAGACCAAGTTGTTCCACCAGTGCTTCATAAGGATAATGCTGATGCTCATAACAGGATAACAGCTTGCCCCGCATCTCATTCAAATACGTCTCTGTGGACCATTCTCTGTCCATGCTGGTGCGAATGGCAAGCATGTTCACGAACATACCCATAACGTTATCGAGCTCTGGCTTATCACGCCCCGCAACCGCTGTACCAACGACCAAGTCGTCTTGACCTGTATACTTCCAGATTAATAAATTCAAAGTTGCCATAAACAACATATAAGGTGTAAGCCCTTGTTGAGTACAGAAGTCATTGACCTGTGTGCTTAACGACTCACCGAGTTCAATGGAACGGCTGTCTCCGCTGTAGGATGACGCGCCATGTCTTGGGAAGTCTGTAAGCAATTCAACCGGTGCAGGCATGTCCTCGAATTCCCGTATCCAAAACTCGGCGTCTTCAACAGATTGTGCATGTGACGCAGCTTCATCACGCCATTCCGCATAATCCTTATACTGAATGTCAAGAGATTGCAATGTTTCTCCTCTGTACATGCGTGCAAAATCCTGCATCAGGATCGCAATGGAACTCTGATCCGAAATAATATGATGCATGTCGATGAATAAGATGTGTTCCTCTTGAGAAAGGCGAATCAACTTAACACGAACCAATGGTGCGCTGGTCAGATCAAAAGGCTTGATCCATTCCATGACCTGCTCTAACCCTGCTGTTTCTAATTCCAGCAACTCCACAACGCTTGGAACCTGATCCTCGACAACCTGGAAAAGCTCACCGTCAATCATTTCAAATCTGGTACGGAATGCTTCATGTCTCTCTACAAGTGCATCCATTATTACTCTGAATTGGGTAGGGTCAAGTTTTCCTCTTACCCTATAGGAGCTGGCGAGATTGTACGCCGTACTCTCACCTTTCATCCACTCATGCACCACATACATTCTTCGCTGTGCAGAAGTGGTCTTATATTTCTCTTTCTTAGTAACAGGCAAGATTGGGTTCACTGAATCAGAGTCACTTGTAACCTGATGTTCAGCAATCCATTGAACCATGTGTTCAAATACAGAATGATCAAAAACCTCTTCCAGCCCCAAATTCAGTCCAAACATTTCTTTAATCCTCGACGCCAAGGAAATCGCTTTTAAAGAATGACCTCCAAGCTCAAAGAAATCATCTTCAAGGCCGACTGCTCCATTACCAAGCAACTCCTGCCACAATTGCGATAATACATGCCTTATCTCATCATCAGTCCGTTGAACCCTGACTTTCCCAGATGGAGATTGGTCTAATGCTGCGATAGAACCCGCTGCAACCTGCGACATACCTGCAAGCTGATACAACGCAACATCATGTTGATGAACAATGGGGTCAAAGGAATACGTCGGCAGCGAGATTTTCTGCCTACGCCCCGTTCCGTTTAACTGTTCCCAATCCAATTCCATGCCAGAGCACCAGCAAAAAGCAAGTACTTTCATTAAATACACATCTGCCTCAAGCAAGCTCTGACGATCTCCAGTAAGAGCAATGATGTTTGGCTCTGAAAATGAATCCGGGGCTATTTGTTCTGTATCCTGCAGCTGATTCGAAACGATCCACAGCGTATGCCCAGCAGATTCAGAAAGCGTCTTGCGATTTAGCAGCGTAAACAGGAAATTTGGAGATAACAGTGGTGCAATACTCGACGCAAGGTCTGTTACAGTTGCATCTGTCATCCTTCCTGTCAAAGCATCTGACAATGCTCCTTCTTCTAGTGACCAATGCTCCAGATTGTATAAAAGCCCCACGGCATGTACTGGATCAAGTGCATCACTAATAACCAACCCCACCAGTTCGCCAACGCCTTGCCCACAGACAGCATCTGGCTTGATACCAAGCTGCATCACGGTTTTATAAAGAGCATATTGCACAACAAAGCACTGCATGCGCTCAAGCCTTGAATCGGTTAACGATCGCCCTATGCCTTGGCGAATGGCATACTGTTCCTTGGACTCAAAGAGGTTCAGTATCTCTTCAAAGTGCTGTTTGAATATCTCTGAGACCTGACTGCGATACACAGAAGCGTATAGTTCCCGAATCTTGCGAGCTTCCCAACTTGCATTTCCGCTGAGATAAAACATGACCTTAGGCTTCCCATTCATCACACTTGCCTGTGTCTCAAACTCTACAGACTGCTCGCTTGGCGGAATATAACCATCTACAACGATCAGCGCTTTACGATGAATGAATCTGCTTCTTCCCTTCTGTAGCGTCCACGCAGCATTGGGCAACTGCTCCGGCAATGCATGGATCGCCTGTAGAACCGAATCGTACGTGCGTTCCAGCGCAGATTCACTCTTGGCCGAGAAGGGCAGCAGAAGCAAAGATTCATACTTGGCTTGGCTCTCTTGGACGGGCGGTTGCTCCAGAATGACGTGAGCATTGGTCCCCCCGATCCCAAACGAACTGACACCTGCTCGCAGGATACGCTTCGCGTCTTCTAATGGCTGTGGCTCCTTGTTGATATAGAAGGGACTATGCTCCAGCTCCAACATCGGATTCGTCCGATTCATGTGAATCTGTGGCGGAACCACCCGGTGGTAAAGCGTCAGTACGGTTTTAATAAAACCGGCGACACCTGCTGCCGCATCAAGATGCCCAATGTTGGCTTTCACAGAACCTAGAGCACAATAATTTCTACGATCTGTTCCCCATGACTGCCTGAGCGCTTCGATTTCAATCGGGTCCCCCAGTTTGGTTCCTGTTCCATGCGCCTCCAGATAGGAGATCTCTTTTGGAGACACTCCCGAACGATGCAGGGCTGATTGAATAACCTTGACCTGCCCGGCCACACTCGGTGCCGTATATCCAATTTTGTCCATGCCATCATTATTAATCGCTGAACCTTTAATGACTGCATAGATATGATCTCCATCTCTCTGCGCGTCGCGGAGTGACTTGAGCACAACCATTCCGCATCCATTACCAGACACAGTACCAGATGCCTGCTCATCAAACGGTCTGCAATGACCATCCTTTGAATAAATCATGCCTTCATGCCAGTGATAACCTTCTTTGAGCGGATAGGAGATAGAGACACCTCCCGCAAGTGCCACATCACACTCTCCCCGAATCAATGATTCAGCAGCTTGGTGGATAGCGACCAAAGAAGTTGAACATGCGGTCTGGACTGCCATACTCGGCCCTCTCAGATTTAATTTGTGAGATACCCGGGTTGTAATATAGTCCTTTTCATTTAAAGTCATGGCTTCAAAAGCCTGTAACAGATTACCGGAGCGACCGAGAAATTGCACCATCCATGGTAAGCTCAGTCCACTTCCGGCAAACAATCCTATAGATCCCTCATAACTGTAAGGATCACACCCGGCATGCTCAAGTGCCTCCCATGAGCACTGATGCAGCAGCCGTATTTGCGGATCCATCATGTTGGATTCCTGATGCGGATATTCGAAAAATCCGGAGTCAAAATACTCAGTATCTTCCAGTACACCTTTGGCCCGTACATAATCAGGATGTTTGAAGTCTTCCGGTCGTACACCCGCAGCGGTTAGATCCTCCTCATTCAGACGGGTGATACCGTCCTTACCTGCCATTAGGTTATCCCAGAACTCCTCGATATTTCTTGAACCGGGAAAATGCCCTGCCATACCAATGACTGCGATATCCGAGGAAGAAGAAATTCTGCTACTGTGTTCTGAAGCAAACGGGATACTCTGTTCCGGTCTGCCCTGATCTGGTCTTCTCTGTTCCACTTTGCTGTGTTCAACTGTGCTCATTACATACTCTTTTGGAGCTGTTGTCGGCTCCGGGTCCGTAACAGAATATCCAGTCGAAGCGATATGTCCGCTCTCCTCTTGTACCTGTTGTGTAACTGTCGGCAGCATCTGCTCAGCCACCAGATGATTGACCAGTGCTGCAATGGAGGAATGCTCAAACAATTGCACCAGCGGAACGCTTTTATCCAGATAGGCATTCAGCCGATTATTGATCAGAATAAGCCCCAGCGAGTTGCCTCCGATGTCAAAAAAGTGATCATGGATATTAACCGTATCCAGATTCAATATTTCCTTCCACGTTGCAATGAGCATCTGCTCTAGGTCAACTTTTGCCCGCTCGATTCCTTGAATCGATGAGCCATAAACCAGAGCCGGATTAGCCTTCTCTCCCGTTTCAAAATCAGCCAGACGAAGGGCATTGCGATTCAGTTTGCCATTAGGCAGCACAGGCAGATTTTCCAGACGAATCAAGCGAGAAGGCATCATGTACTGTGGAAGCCGCTGCTTTAACCAGGTCCGAAGCTGTACGTCTTCATCTCCCATAACGGAAGGCCCAATCCCAGGCTTCAGACTGTAGAAAAGGATTAATTGCAATGAATGTTGCTCGGCCCCTTCTACCTTAACGACAGCTTCTCTTACACGTTCATAATTCATCGCTGCCTGCTCAATCTCGTTCAGTTCAATCCGGTAACCCCGAATCTTCACCTGCTGATCTAACCGTCCCATTAACTCAACATCCCCATCCGGCAGTATACGGGCCAGATCGCCAGTTCGGTACAACCGGCCTCCCAAAACATTGGGGTTTGCAATAAATCGGGCATCGGTCTCAGCAGCATTGTGCAGATAACCGCGGGATAACCCTTTTCCTGCAATGCACAGCTCTCCATAACTTCCAGGTGGCAGTATTTCACCTTCATCATTCAGAATATAAATCTCTGTATTGGTAATGGGCTTGCCAATGGTAATTGCGGCTGTGTCATTCAATTCTTTGGTCGTTGACCAGATCGTAGTTTCCGTTGGTCCATACATGTTAAAGACTCGAGCGGGCGTAAGCCGCTTCAGATCGGTGAGGAGTCCCACAGGGACGTTTTCCCCTCCAGTAAGAACACACCGCAGATTACCCAGCGCCTGAGCGAATTCCGGATTTTCGACAAATGCCTTAATGCGTGAGACCGTGCTAAGAATGTGCGTAACACCATGTTCACGTATTCGACGTGAAGCAAGAGCCGGGTCAAGCTGCTCCTGCTCATTGGCCAGATACAGCGAATATCCGGTGCATAATGGTGTCCACACTTCAAATCCGAAAATATCAAAAGATATGGTCGTTACACTGATGATGCGATCTGTCTCATGTGCAAAAATATGTCGGTGCCTGATGTCCTCAACAAAATTGACCATCGCCTCATGAGTAATCATGACCCCTTTGGGACGACCCGTCGATCCTGAGGTAAAAATCACACAGGACAGGTCCGAAGACAGGAAGTTTACGTCCGGGTTAACGGATGAGCGCACATCCTGAGCAGTTGGATCATACACAAATCGCTCTCCGCTAAAAGTCACTGTGCCTTCTTCATCAGGCGTACACAGCAATACGTTCATTCGGCTATCTTCGATCATATTCACGATGCGCTGCGGCGGAAAGGCAGGGTCCAGAGGCACATAAGCCGCCCCAGCTTTCAGCACCGCCAATAGCATAATGATCAACGATTCATCTCGTCTGGATAATATGCCTACAGGTTCATCCCGGCGCACACCTTGATCAATCAGCTTCCAAGCCAGCGTATTAGCTTTTTCATTAAGCTCCTTGTAGGTTAAAGAGGCTCCGGATGATACAAGGAGAGCTTTCTTGTCTGGCGTGTGTTCTGCCTGCAGCTCGAACAGCCGATGCAGACCCACTGCAGGATTGTAATCCAGACGTGGACCAGCAAGACGATGGACTGGGTGCTCATGAGAAATGTTTCTCTCAAACAGTTCGCTCAGAGACAGATTAGGCTGTTGTACAACCTCTTGGCAGAGTCCGATAAACTCCTGCATCATACCTTCAACTGTGTCCTGGCGAAACAGATCCAGCGAATATTCGATATATCCTTCAATCACCTGCTTCTCCCTGTTTTCTTGACAGGTCATTAACAGATCATAAGTAGACGTACCCGTCTCCACCGGAAAAGAACTGAATTGCAAACCATGAAGTTCAAGTCCATGCAAGTCCATGTTCTGATAATCAAAACAAACATCAAATACCGGATTTCGGTTCAACTCACGTGTCACGCCCAGTTGTGCCACAAGCTCATTAAACGGATATTCCTGATACGCAAAAGCATCCAGTGTATGTTGTTTGAGTTCGCGTAAAAAATCAGTGTACGTCCGATCAAACGTTGGAAAATTCCGCATCCCAATCATATTGACAAACATGCCTACCGTCTCTTTCCACTCCTCTTGCATCCTTCCTGCAACAGGCGTTCCTACCACAATGTCCTGCTGACCTGAGCGGTGTGCAAGAAGAAGATTCCACACACTTAGCATTACCATATACATGGATGCTTCCAATGAGGAAGCCAGCTCATGCAAGTGTTGTGTCAACGAACGATTCAACGTGAAATGGAGACGTCCCCCTTGCATGGATCGCTGTGATGGACGCTCGTGGTCAAGTGGAAGCTCCAGCACAGGTAAAGAAGGGCCAAGATGGTCCAGCCAGTACGTTTGATGTGAATTGTATTCATTTGAAGCGAGACGCTGCTGCTGCCATACCGCGTAATCTTTGTACTGCAATCGGACTGCTTGCTCTTTGCCAAAATATAAATCATTGAAGTCACGAGTGATGATTTCGACAGATGTACCATCCGCGATAATATGGTGAATATCAAAGAATAGCAGGTGCTTGCGCTCGCCTATCTTAATCAGTTCAACCCGCATAAGCGGAGCACTCCCCAGATCAAAAGGACGAATCAATGTCTCGATCATCGCAGGCAACTCTTGGTCATCTGCCACATGTTGCTCTGCATAACCCATACTTAAGCGAACCGAAGGTTGGATGATCTGAACGATCTGACCACCCCGTATCTCAAACGATGTTCTGAGCGCCTCATGATGTTGCATCAACTTCTGCAAAGCAGCCTCAACTCTTATACGGTCCAATTCACCTTCAATAATGGTTGCAGACGGTAGGTTGTAGGCCGTATTGCCTGGATCAAGCATCGCTTGTATGAACATACGCATCTGTGCAGAAGAGATTGGATACGCATCCATAGTGGGTGCAGATTGAATTATCTGTTGGTCCACTTTTGGTTTCGCCATGACATAGAGATGCTCCGCCAGTTGAATAGGCGTTGAATGATTGAAAACATCTGCTACCTCAGGCTGAATTCCTAAATGAGATCGGATCCATGCAGACAAGCTGACTGCTTTGAGAGAATCTCCTCCAACCGTAAAGAAATTAACCTCTTCATCTAGATCATCGATGCCAAAAATCGTTCGATATGCGTCCAGGACAATCTGTTTCAGTTGGTCTGAACCACCAGTATAAACTGTCCCTTTTATTAGAGTAGAGCCACTTCCCTTACCCAGATCTGCATGCTGCCTATCATCCCCGGTATCCATTCCTGCTGCCGCTGATGAGCCAGAAAGAGAAACACCCACAGGATAGGATTGTTTGTTGAAAACATAAGTAGGCAGAGAGCATTTGCGTCGTACCGTCTGACCTTTGAGCACCTTCCAGTCCGGTTCAATGCCTTCGCACCATAACTCCGCAAGTCTGCGGTTCACATAGATACTGTCCTGCTCCGTCTCCCTTACGTGACGTAGCATATTCAGTACCGTCTGGGAATCTCTTGATAGACTGTGCTGTCTGGCAAAGGAGCTTAGCGTTCGTCCTGCACCTACTTCAATTAATACAGCCCGTTCATCCTTTAACACTTCAGCCAGGTTTGATTCAAACAACACCGGCTGTAAAATATGACGGGACCAATAGTCAGGTTGTGTGATCTCATCTCCAAGCGCCCATGTTCCACTGGTATTGGACAGTAATGGGATCTGTGGCGTATGAAGTGTATGCTCCGCTAAATAACGTCTAAATTCCTCAGCGGCCTGATTCATCATTGGCGTATGGAATGCATGGGAAGTCTTCACACGAATGCACTTCCAGCCCAGTCCTTCAGCCTTGGCTTCCATCCGTGAAATGGCTTCAGCTGTCCCACCAATCACACTGGAACCTGTAGTATTCACCAGGGCAAGCCACACGTCTTCTTCCAGTTGTGACTTCACCTGCTGTGCATCCGCCATAATGGCAAGCATGATCCCGGGTTGTTGTTGCTGCATCAGACGTCCGCGAAGTCGAACTAACTTGACAGCATCTCCGAGTTCGAACACACCCGCTACCGCTGCGGCAGCCAATTCACCAATGCTGTGCCCGATCATGCCATCTGGCTTGATGCCCAGATCCAGCAGCGACTTGGCCAGCGCATAACTTGTCATGAACAGTGCGAATTGGCTGTACTCTGTTTGGTTTATTCGCTCAGGCTGCTGATCCCCGTATACAACGGACAGCATATCTTCTCGTTCTTCCGCAGGCAGAAGGTCCAATATTTCCTGAATATAACTTCTGAAGATTGGAGCTAGGCCTGCTTGCTCTATAGATCTGTATAGTTCTGCACCCATTCCCTGATACTGACTGCCCTGTCCGGGGAACATAAAGTATACGGGACGAGTGCCTTGAGCCGAATGGTATACCCGTGCTTTTCCCAGCTGCTGTATCAGCTTGTCCGGATTATCTTTCCATGTCTTATCCAGAATGAGTGCCTTGCGATACGCAAAAACAGATCTACCTGACTGCAAGGTCCACGCTGCGTTCGATACAGATTGATTCGACTGCTGAGTCAGATGTTCCATAATCCGTTCAGCGGTGCGGTTCAGCGAGTACTCTGTTTTGGCGGAAAAAAGCAATATATTTACGTCATCATCCGGACTGCACTTCTCCATCTCGGGAGCCTCCTCCAATACCATGTGAGCGTTCGTGCCCCCCACACCAAATGAATTGATCCCTGCGCGCATGACTCCAACATGGCCCTGTTTCCAATCCACACCTTGTGCATTAACTTTAAAAGGCGTATTTAAGAAATCAATTTTGGGATTAGGCTGCTCATAATTCGCTGTTCCAGGGATATAACCTTGTCCAAGACTGAGCGCTACCTTGATTAAACCAACCACACCTGCGGCTGTATCCATATGTCCCACATTGCCTTTGACCGAACCCAGATAACAAAATTGCTTTTGGTCGGAAGCAAAGGCCCGAGTTAACGAGTTTACTTCAATTGGATCACCAAGCAACGTTCCCGTACCATGTGCTTCGATATAACTCACCGTTTCGGGGTCTACTCCAGCTACCTTATAAGCATCCTGAATGACTTCAGCCTGTCCGCTTACGCTAGGAGCAAGAAAACTGAGTTTCTCTTGTCCGTCATTGTTAATTGCTGAGCCTTTGATGACCCCGTAGATATGATCTCCGTCCCGCAGTGCATCGGTTACCCGCTTCAGCACCACAATTCCCATACCATTGGAGAAGACGGTTCCACTGGCTGCCGCATCAAATGGACGACAGTGTCCATCTGTGGAGAACATCATGCCATCCTCAAATATGTAACCCCCTTCATTGGGCAACTCCACGGTGATCCCACCAGCCACGGCCACATCACATTCTCCAACGATCAAAGATTGACATGCCAGATGAGGTGTAACCAATGAAGTAGAACATCCCGTCAGAGCGGTATAGGCCGGCCCTTTTAAGTTCAGCTTATAAGCCATTCGGGTAGCGAGAAAATGATTGGTGCTGAGCGTAAATGCTTCGTATTTACTGCTATAGTTAGCATCGTTAAAAAGCACTTGACGGTACCATTCGAAGTCATCGGACCCACCAAGGAACACACCCACCTTACCCGCTTCATCCGGTCTGCAGCCTGCATCCTCCAGTGCTTCCCATATTCCCTGATACAAAAGTCTGAATTGGGGAGACATCATTTTGGCTTCACCGGGAGTATAGTCAAAGAACCCTGCGTCAAACTCATCGATGCCGTTGGCACGTCCTTTTGCCTTGACATAACGAGGTGAACGCAGCAGCGCTTCCTCCACGCCAAGCTCCCTCAATTCATCATCACTATAAAAGTGAATGCTTTCCCGCCGTTCAACAAGGTTACTCCAGAACTCCCTTATATCCTCAGCGCCCGGCACATTCACCGCCATGCCCACAATTGCAATGTCCTCACGCATAATGCCGTCTTTTCGTTGAAACAATTGTTCCCTTTCAGTCGGTATCCGAACTCCCTCATCTTTTGGTCCCAGCGCGGCAAATTGACGCAATGTCGGGCATTCGAAAAAACGAGGAACAGGGAACTCCACATCGGTATAATGCTTAAGTTTATTGTGAGCCTGAATGACAGAAAATGAATTTCCGCCCAATTCAAAGAAATGGTCATCGCGCCCTACTCTCTCAACACCGAGCACTTCGGCCCACACTTCGGCTATAACCTTCTCAAGCTCAGAAGACGGGGCGGTATAGAACGTACTGGAAGCGTGAGCATGCGTGATATCTGCCATAAGTGCCTTCCGGTCAATCTTCCCACTGCTATTCAATGGAAATTCGGATTTATGTACAAAAACGGATGGTATCATATATGCCGGTAACAAACGAGACAGGTGCTCTCTCAATTCGACAGAAGGCAGCTCCTGCTCTGACAGATAGTAGGCATACAGCAAGCCGGACCTACCTTCAAATGATTTCATGACTACCACGGTCTGGATGACACCCGGATAGGATGACAGGGTATTCTCAATTTCGCCTGTCTCCAGTCTGGCTCCCTGAATTTTAACCTGAAAATCAATGCGTCCCAGATATTCGATCGTACCGCTTGGGAGTGAACGTACCAGATCCCCTGTGCGGTACATGTACCTGAAATGCTCTGCGTCCTGTCCTTCTTGAAAGAAAGGATTAGGGACAAACTTCTCTCGGGTCATCTGTTCCAGATTCAGATATCCACGTGCAAGCCCAACACCGCTGAGACAAAGCTCCCCTGGAATACCTAACGGCTGAAGCTCATCATGATTTCCGACGACATACCATCTGGACTCATTGAGCGGGTAGCCAATCGGTACATTGCCCAAGCCTTCGTAATGGCTTAATGGATAATGAGAAACCCATATGGTGCATTCGGTTGGACCATATACATTTTCAAGACTTGCTCCAATGCCTAACCTGTTAAATTTCTCAATGATGTCTGGCGTGACTGCCTCTCCGCCAACAAACATCCATTTCAGCGTTTCCAATGCTGACAGATCGGAGCGAAGCTCCATCGTTTCCAGAAAAAGACGGAATAACGTTGGAACAAAGTTGATGTGTGTAACCTTATGTGATGCCACCGTAGACACAATACGAGCAGGGTCTTTTTCTGCTCCAGGCTCAAGAATACTTAGTGCACCTTCACCCATGAACCAGCCGAAAAGTTCCGTGGCCGACACATCAAAGGTATATGCCGTTTTCAGCAAGTAAACATCCTGCGCCTGCATTGGAAAACGACGCTCCAGATCAAGCAGTGTATTGACTACGCTATGATTTTCAACCATGACTCCTTTTGGCTTGCCTGTTGATCCGGACGTGTACATGATATAGGCAAGGCTATGCGGATTCAGCGCCTCTTCGAGGTTTGAGACATCCCCCGTATAGGCCTGATCGCCCTCAACGTAGATGTACTGGACATCCAGAGTCTCGTCATCTTTTTCGGGCTGCATAGCCAGCACGATGGATATGTCTGCATCCGATAAAATATAGGCCTTTCTGGACAAAGGATAGGAAGGGTCTACAGGCACAAAAGCACATCCGGCTTTTAATACAGCCAATAGGGCAATGACCATATCCGAGGAACGTGGCATCTGCACGCCAACTGCCGCGTTATCACTTTTTTTAATCGCAACGATCTGCCTAGCCAATTGATTCGCTTTTGCGTTGACCTGCGCATAGGCCTGATGCTGCTTGCCTTCCATTAGAGCTACCCGCTCCGGGAAACGTGCTACTTTATCGTGAAATATATCCATAATATGTTGTGGAGTGTAGGGAAAATAAGAAGTTTGATTGAATCGGTACAGTAGGTTTTCTTTCTCATCCTGCATCAGGAGGCTGAACTCCCTGATTTTTTGCTCAGAATTGGTTACTAGTTGATTCAGCAAATATAGAAATCGTTGGCCCATTCGCTCCATTGAATCTTCACGGAACAAGCTCGGTTTATATTGCAGCTTCAACTGAGCACCTTGCGGTAAACGGCTCAACACCACCATTAGATCTCCTGGAAACGTAACCTTATCTTGATCCAGAATACGAGTTCCGAGCATATCTTCCTCATAGGAATCATAAACAAAGGAGATATCAAACAATGATGGTGATCCGGGTTGAGCCTGTAACATGCTGTCTCTGACAATGAGGTTATTGGGATATCCGATGTTCCTGTACGTATCCATCCAGGTAGTGGCTACTTGTTGCAGCAGAGGTTTTAGAGTTGATTCGAGGTCAATATGGAATCGCATAGGCAACATATGGACAAAACATCCAATCGTTTCTTCCAAGTCCATACCGGGACGATGAGAATATGGGGAGGCAAAGGTGATATCGTCTGTACCGACATATTTACTCATAAGAATGCCAAAGGCACCCATAAAGAACATAAAAACGGTTACTTCATTATCTTTGGACATCTGTGTAATATCAGCCATTAACGATTCCGAAATATCAAATCGCAGTTCATGACCAATCCCTTCTTGTACAGAACCTGCTGGAAAGTCGTGCTTTAGAGAAAGAGGTTCCGCTCCCTTCATTTTGTTTAACCAGTATTCCCGCTCTTTGGAGTACTTGTTTTCGCGCAGTTTCTTGTTCTCTGCCTCAACATAAGAGATGAATCCTTCATCCAAATTGACATCCACAGGCTGATCTTCAAGAAGACACGTATATGACTGAATAAGTTTGTTTTTCATCAGTTCAAGCGACAAGCCATCACATATTAAATGATGAATACATAAGGTCAGAATATATCGGCTTTTATCCATCTGAACAATCATTATACGGAACAGAGGACCTTTCTCCAGCTCAAAAGGTGTCCCGATGCATTCATCCACCAGTGCTACTAACTGTTGTTCCTTTGGATTCTCCTGATTCTCGCTACTTAGGTCCCACAAGGCAAGTGAATAATCCATATCTTCATGAACGGATAACACGGGTACATCATTTTGAATCTCAATCCGAGTACGCAGCACCACTTGCTCATACATAAGCAATTCGATGGATTGGCGAAATATCTCCATTTGAAGATGATCAAATTGCATTGAAGCTGAGATGTTATACGAAGTGGGATCATTCACCTGACAATCAAAATAGATTCCCTTTTGTGTTTCGGAAAGTTCAACGGTTTTTTGTACCATCACGACCACACCTCATCGTTTAATTGAGATTCAAGCTGTGTAAGGCAAAAATCAGTTACAGCTTAGTGCATTACCCAGATTCCACCAGCCAATACGGAGAGAACCGTGATAAACGTTTGATACACCACATCCATAATGAGATTCCCGATACTGTCTCCATCTGCCTTGCGATTTTTAATCATGACATAAGTATGTGACCAAAGACCACTTAATCCGTATATGTACATCGTTACCAATACACCAACCCAAAAGTTCCCTTGGAACCAGATGGCCATAATCCCCATAACTCCAAGCCCTACCTGGGAAAAACCATATTTAACCTGAAATGGTCCACCAGGCCATCCTAACATTTTGGCTGTCTGATCCGCTCTGGCAATGTTGACAACATAACCAATCACTCCAACCAATCCAAACGTAACCACAAACTGATGAAGCAGCAACACCCTGCTAATCTCGCTCATTTCCCCGGGAAAACCTAACACATATAGGTGTACTCCCCCTGAAATTAGACCTAACAACCATAGAACCAAAAACCACATGCCTGTCCCACTCCCGCCGTTTGTTATTTGGAATCATTTGTAACTAAATGTACAATCTTGTAGTTAAACACATTATATAATCGCTTTTACATTTGTCAATTCATACATAATTTTCTAGTTTGTCGAAGCTTTTGTCATTTTTCTTCTTCTGTACGCAAACAAGAAAACCATATAGTTCCATTTAACTTGAAAATAATAGGAATTTAGCCCTATTATTACATTAAAAGGTTTGAAACCTACTTCTTTTTTAACGCTTCAAAAGAACCACAACTCATTTATTTGACATAGCTGATAGTTCAATTATCATCTGTTTGATCATCTACGATTACAGAACAACAGCAACTATCCATTAAAATATAATATAAAGGAATTGACATCCGATCTCTTTGTAACTATTATAGTTACAACGGTGGTGATTATCCCATGAGACAAATCAGCAGTCGCTTTTCCATTGCGGTTCATACCCTGTCCCTGATCGCTGTTATGCCCAATGAATGCACCGGAGATGTGATCGCGCAGAGTGTGAATACAAATCCCGTGATTATTCGGCGGATTATGTCCAAGCTGAAACAGGCTGGACTGATTGACGTCAGACCCGGTGTGGGTGGTGCTTCCTTGTTGAAAGATCCAGCCGACATTACCCTTCTTGATGTATATCGAGCGCTTGAGGTCGTGGAGGATGGGGAATTGTTTAACTTTCACAAACATCCGAATCCGAAATGTCCAGTCGGCAACATGATTGAACACACCTTGCGTGCCGAACTCATTGAGGCTCAGACAGCCATGGAACAGCGCTTGAATCGTGTAACCATACAACAGATGATGGATCAGATTCATGTCTCTGAATAAAAAAGCTCATAATGAGCTTTTTTTAACCCTTTCGTTGTAATCACACCTGTTATAACAATTTTGATTACATCCATATGCAAACAAAACACATATCCTAGGAGGAAAAGAAAATGAAAATTTTGGTTACTGGCGCAACAGGTCAATTGGGTTCACTGGTTGTAGAGGCATTGTTAAAAAACAATTCTGCCAAGGATGTGGCAGTAAGTGTACGTAATCCGGAAAAAGCGGAAACATTCCGCGCTCAAGGCGTTGACGTACGTCACGGTGATTTCGATCAACCAGAGACGTTGGAGAAAGCTTTTGCCGGTGTAGATCGTCTGTTGCTCATCTCAACTGATGGTGACAATGAAACGCGTATTCGCCAACATCAGGCTGCCATTGACGCTGCCAAGAGCGCAGGTGTTGGATTCATCGCTTATACAAGCGTTGTGAATGCAGAGAAAAACACCCTTTCCCTGGCGGAAGTTCACCGCGCTACAGAAAAAGCTATTCGTGAATCCGGCATTCCGTATTCCTTCCTGCGCAACAACTGGTACCTGGAAAATGAAGCAGGCAGTGTGCAAGCAGCTACGCAAGGTGCACCTTGGGTTCATGCCACCAACAACAGCCAAGTAGGCTGGGCTACCCGCAGTGACTACGCCCATGCTGCAGCAGCTGTACTCGCAGGCGAAGGACATGAGAATACCGTATATGAATTGTCCGGCAAACTACGCACGCAAGCTGAACTGGCTGCCATTGTTGGTGAAGTGCTTGGGCAGGAAATCAACGTGCAAAACGTGGACGATGCCGCTTACGCCGACATCATGAAAGGTGCAGGTCTACCAGACTTTGTCGTATCGATGCTTGTTGATATGCAAAGTGCCATCCGTGAAGGCGCATTGGCTGTAGAGAGTGATACTTTAGAGAAATTGCTTGGCCGTCCGGCTCAGCCACTTAGCGAAGGTATTAAAGCAATTGTAGGCAAGTAAGTTTTGGATATGAGAAAGGGACACACCAACAAGTGTTGGATGCGTCCCTTTTTTTGTGTAGCTAACGATCAATACAACGGTATACAACTTGAACGGAAGACTGCACATTCAATCCATTCATTGCGACTGTTGCAATTCGAGATAGGTATTTATGCTTTCCACAACAGTTCATCACTCATTGCTCACCAGTCACTGCTCAAGAATATAACGTGCAGGAATGTGATCGGCCAGCCAGATATTTTCGTTTCCATGATAAAAGAGGATTCCGTCTGTGGAAGCTTGAGCAGCATTGATTCTCAAAATGACAGGCTGATCATCCCGTCTTCGTCCCACCTGATTGGCTGTATCGATGTCTGCGGACAGATGTACATATTGCCTTTGCCGCGGCTGTAAGCCATGTTCCATAATAGAATGCACTGCGCGTGCCGGGGTCCCATGGTACAGGGTTTCCGGTGGCTCAGCAGATATTTTCGATATCTTATGAGGTGTCGAATGTCCATACAATGCCCGAATGCGGCCAGAACGGATTTCATGTCTCTTTTTCTCCGAGGTTTGGATCATCTGCTCCAGATCGGCTTGCGTGACTTCCTTCCACTGCGGACTTTCATGTAAAGCCACCAGTAATTGCGAGATTTCCACCCAACCCTCTTCGTCCAGTTCCAGCTCATACTCCCATGGTGCATGTCGCAGAGCGTATGAGAGTTCCTTGCTTAATTTCATCAGATCCAATGCAATCATCTCCCACATCTAATAAAACCGTCTATTTTTGCGATTGAACCGCTGTTAAAATCTCCTGAATGTTACGTTCCAATCCTTCATCGTCTTCCTGATTGAATTGGCGGTGTCCATCAATCCCACGTTGGATAATCGTATTCATCACCGGATGAACCTCACGATCGGAAGCCACCCGAATCAGATCATCGGCAAAATCAACCGCCTGCTGTTCACTGTAATTAAACGGTTTAATCAGCATCCGAATGCTCAAGGCATGGGCCTGCGGCTCCGCCAGCTGATCCCGATGAGTGATGCCATACACCGCGCCAAAACCAAAAGCAGCCATGACCTGACGCTCCAGTTCTGTTGTCTGTTCCAAAGGCATGCCAATCAGCTCACACATTTTGTCCACCATCTGCTCCAACTCGTTTGCTGCCGCAGCCAGAATTACGTCATTAATATCGTCAGCGTTGATAAATTCAGTCATATTGGTTTTCTCCATTTCTGCACCGTATTTGATCCATTCTCTTAGACTCTATGAGAACATTGTATCGGAGTTGGGGTGTTCGTTTCAAATTCTATCTATAGGTGGAGCTGTTAATCACGGCATGATTTATCGTCTGGCTAACTTCGAGACGAACTCTATAAAATATAACGTCATTCAATTACATCCGATTCCCTATAACATAATAAATAACAAAAAAACCAAATCTCCTCTTTTATAAGTCGACTTGGTTTAATTTATCGTACGAATATGCTCATCTAGCATACCATTTTATAAAAGAGGTGTTATAACTCAAGCCATCTCATGTTGCTTTTTCGACTCCACTTCATAGACCTGCGTATGTTCATTCTCGGCTAAAGACCATTCCACTGTACCTGGCTTGCGCACTTTCCATACCCAGGCTTGAACTCGCAGCGAGCTTCTGACCCAAGCTAAGGAAGCACAGCGTTTCTCAGAACGAACCGTCAACCCCCAATGAATAACACGAGCGAGCCACGGATTCACATACTCATTATGTGAGCGAACAGATGGCAATTCATCCTGGAACAACCGCTGTTTCACGTCCATAGGGGGTTGCCCACATGTCCAATAATGGAGCAGAGCTGCCAAACTATAGATGTCCGACATCGGTCCTTGACTGGATTTCTCCGAATAAAACTCTAGCGGAGAATAACCTGCCGATGTAAATATCACCTGTTTCTCTCCAGATTGCATCGGCCAACGGGTAGCTGAGCCAAAGTCCAGAAGTTTGGGTGTACCATCCTCCATAACCATAATGTTGGAAGGTTTCACATCCCGGTGAAGAATGCCTTGCTTATGTATGTAATCCAATGTATCCACCAGTGGAAGCAGCGTCTCCGTTATGAAGGCAGCATCAAGAGCATGATTATGTTCATTCAAATACTCGGTCAATGTGATTCCCGTGCAGTATTCCATAACCAGATACCCCGTACCATTCGCTTCAAAATGATCCAAATACGATACAATATGAGGATGATCCAGTTTCGATAACAGTTCACCTTCGAGCAGAAATGCAGCCAGTAACTCCTGATATTGCCCACCGTATCCTCGTGAAGAGCAGAACACCCCTCGCTTGTCTGCCTGCCGTTCAGCCATTCTCTGTGGAAAAAATTCCTTAATGGCTACTTTGGCACCTGTATTACGATCTCGCCCTGCATATACAATAGCCAACTCACTGCTGGCTAATACCTGTCTTACCTGATATGTATCATTTATAATCACATTGCGCTGCAATGCCATTTTGCAATTGTCTTTTCTCATAACAGACCTCTTTTCAACCTTGTCGATCGGAAGACTTTCCGCGTAAATGCATCACTTGGTTCGACCAGTCAGCAATTCATCGCCAACTATACATATAAACCAAATGATGCAATTTGAAACACCTTACGCGAAATATTTAAATATTAATGATATCAAGCCTTCTTCGTTCTACTGCTAATCCCTATCCACACTATTCTATAGAAGAAAAGCATTCTCTTATATAGAGTATCGACAGATGGATGTAATTACTTTATTAAACTGGAGAATAACATTTCTCATCCTTCATTTACAGCTTTTATTAATAATTATTCTGTAAAAAACGCCCGATTTCCTCGTTCATCTGAACCAATACGTCCTGTGAAGGAAAATGTCCTGTATCATACTTGATGGCTTCTACATTCGTAATAATCTTTTGAGCTCGCTCAATACACTTATCCGCTGGGAAAAAGACATCCTTCTCCCCCACCAATAACAAGGTTGGTGACGTGTAGTTCACCAGTTCTTCCCGCTCCGTAAGCTTGGGCAGATCCTGATCTATGCTGACGTATTTAAAAAGTTTGCCGATAATGTTTTTATCCATTTCTTTCATGCAGTTGCATGACATGTTGTCCGTAATTTTTTGCAAAGAAGATGGTGAAGACGTCATACGATACTTGACGAGTGGCAGCGTGATATCCTGAGCTGTTTTAATTTTGGAATTGACCGCAAGACCCGCAGGAGCAACCAATACGGCACACGAGATGCGTTCCGGAATATAGGTAGCCAGTCTGAGGATAATGCCTCCTCCAAACGATGGACCGATAAATGCACTCTTTTCAATATCATAGTGATCTAACAGATCCGATACCCATAATGCCAAGCTATCAAACCGTGTCGAGATACTTGCTTCCTCACTATAACCAGGATGACCAATCGTATCAGGAGCAATAATCCGGTATTCTTTAAATAAAGAAGAGAACCAGGACAACGTCATCGGATTCACACAATTACCGCCTTGGAGAATAAATAACGGCTTGCCATCTAGAGGACCCGTCAGTAAAACATGTGTCTTTCCAAAACGCGTCTCTACATACTCCCGAGTAAATTCCTCACCCAACTCGTTCAAATAAATCTCATACTCTTCAAGTATGCTGCTCTTGCCTTCTTCACTTCTATAAATGGAACTCATGTCTGCCTCCTGCAATATATACTCAAATACCCCATTCTATTGAATGGACTTGCTAATCAGTGGACCAAAAAGATAAAGAGGGCCTGCAGATGACAGGCTCCTCCATATGTTTAACTAATCATATTCAGATGATTATAGAGCGGAAACTGGAAATTGTAAATAACGATTCTAATAGACCAGAAATAAAGGAGGCATCCTTTGGAAAAATCAATTTCATAACTCACTAAAAATGGATTTTTGTAACTAGATATAGACAAATTAAACCGCATTTATCTATATCTAGCCTTGATTGAAGCAGCGAAAGGTATTATGAAATTGATACGGATAAATACTTACTTCCGGCCGTAATCTGCCTTGATTTCGCCCCACTGCTTGGTCTGCCATTTTAGCACTTTATTGCTGTACGTATTCGTCTGGAGCCACTGCTCCGCACGATCAATCATCAGCCAGATCTCTTCCGTGGAGTTGTCTCTTGGCAACGTTGTGGCTACTTTTTTCTGCTTTAGCCATTTCATGGCATTGACCGAGTCGGTATACACCGTTTTGGTACTGCCTTCTTTTTTCAGATGTGCAAGGGCATGTACAATGGCCAAAAATTCGCCCAGATTGTTCGTGCCTTTGGAGATCGGTCCGACGGAGAAAATAACCTCACCGGTGCGGGTGTCTACTCCTTTGTATTCTACAGGTCCGGGGTTACCACGTGTGCCCACATCAACAGAGACGCTGTCGTAATCCACTTCCTCTGACGTTTCCATGCCAGCACTTCTTCCGCTACCAGCCGACTTTGTCTTCGACGCTCCGCCTGCACTTGAACCCCAGTTCCCTTTCCAGCCAGCACGATACGCTTCTTCTGCGGCTGTTTTGGACTCATAGGATTTATATTTTGCTCCAGTATAATGATCCGTCTGCGCTTTGCAATCTGCCCATGTGTTATACACACCCGGCTTCTTGCCTTCCCAGACAACATAATATTTCTGTTTTGCCACTGTAACCCGCTCCTTTGTTCACTTCATCAATACCCTATTGTAAACGATCTGGTGGGCGGAATGAAAGCTATGGATTTATCCATCTGCATAATTCCTCCAACTCCAGAACAGTCTAAGAAACAAAGCGCATACTGGAATAGAAAGGAATATACGTATGGACTGGATATGGAAATCTGTTTTACTTGTACTTATCGGCATGATTCTGCTGCGAATTGCAGGACGCAAGTCGATCTCACAGATGAGTGTCGCCACAACGGTCATCATGATCTCCATCGGAACAACGATTGTACAGCCCATCGCAAATCATGAGCTTGGCAAAGCGATTGGATCAGCATCGGTCTTCATTTTGACATTACTTGTGGTGGAACAACTGCAATTGAAATTTAATGTTTTTGAACGGTTAATGAGTGGCAGTTCCAAAATCGTGGTAGAGGACGGAAAGGTCATTATCCCGAATCTGAAACGCATGCGTTATACGATGGATCAGCTTGAGATGCATATGCGACAGCACGGAATTACAAGTGTAGACGATCTGGAGACGGCAACGGTGGAACCCAATGGCCAACTTGGTTATGTCCTGAAACGACATGCTCGTCCCGTGACGATTGGAGATCTGGAAGAGATCCTACGAAGTTATGCAATTACAGGCAGTAGTCCAGCAACGGGAGAACACCCACAACAAGACAACAGCAACAATTCTTCAACGCATAGCGATAACTCCTCAGATATTTTCCAAGAAGTCAGTAAAGGTGCTCATGTTCATCCCGTTGATCCTAAGCTTCAATAGACGCTCCTAGCCCCATCAAAAATTAAAGACCGGCCCTGCGAGCATGCAATAACATCGCTCCAACAGGTACGGTCTATGTTCATTTCAATTGATTATTTCGAAAGATTGCTCCAGGTCTCCAAACGAAGATATAGTCCCAATCAACGTGTACTCAGGTAAGCAATGCCTAAGCCGCCCGTAACTGGATTTGTATAGATTTCACAATCGACATCAAATACCTCACCAATCATCTCGCGAGTCAGAATATCTGCCGGTTTGCCATGGACTACAATCTGGCCCTTTTTCACCACATAGAGATAATCGCAATATTCTGCGGCGAGTTCGAGATCATGCAGCGCTGCCAATATACCAATGCCGAGTCCACGGACAATATTTAGAATTTGTAGCTGGTATTTGATGTCCAGATGGTTCGTCGGCTCGTCCAGGATCAGGAATTGGGGTTGCTGTGCCAAGACACGTGCCAAGACCACACGCTGTTTCTCTCCACCAGACAGAGACACGTAATTGCGGTCTGCATGTCCAGTCAGATGTACTTTTTCCAGAGCCTGCTCCACGATTTCGTGATCCCGTTCATTATCCGTCTCCAGCATTTTTTTGTGCGGGGTACGGCCCATCATGACCATCTCACGTACTGTAAAATCAAAACTCAATTCATTAAACTGGCCGACAACGCCCATGTGTCTGGAAACAAGCTTTGGACTGGATTTGAGAATATCGGTATTGTCCAGAAAAACCTTACCTTGCTGCGGTTTGATCACTTTATAGATGCTCTTGAGCAGCGTTGACTTGCCACAACCATTGGGTCCGATCAGTCCAACGAACTGTTTACCGTTCACCTGTAATGAAATATCCTTGATGATGTCCGTGTTCAGCACAGAGATGGATACATTTTCTACGTTCAGCTTCATGTTTAATTTCCTCCAAAACCGTAGCCTTTTTTGACCAGCATATACATAAACATTGGTGCACCAATCATGGCCGTAATAATACCTATTGGCAACTCCACGCTGGATATGAGGGATCGTGCAATAACATCCGTCCAGATGAGGAAAATGGCTCCAAACAGCACAGATACAGGCATCACTTTACGATGGTCGGAACCCACGAGACCTCTGACAATATGCGGAATAATGAGTCCAACAAAACCAATCATGCCACAGCTCGCCACCATAACGCCTGTCACCAAAGCGGTTAACAGCATGTACAGTCTGCGATACACACTCAGATTAATGCCCAGCGTAACAGCTGCTTCATCCCCCAATAACATCGTATTAAGAACTCTGGACTGTAAAAGGAAAAATAGAATCGCCACCAGCACGACGATACCCACGAGTGGAAGCTTGTTCCATCCGGAAGCCGCCAGGCTGCCCATGGTCCAGAATGTCACCGTTTTGATGCCTTCAGCATTGTTGGCAAAATAAATAATAAAGTTCGAAAAAGCGCTGCATAACGCGTTAATCACCATTCCGGCAAGCACCAGCTTGACCGACGTCATTTTCCCCCGAATCCCTGCCAAAGTCAGGACCAGTAAGGACGCACCCATCGCACCGGCAAAGGCCCAGAAAGCCACCCCCGTCTGACCTAGCCACCCAATCGCACCGAATCCAATAAGAATTGCAAAGGTTGCTCCAAGTGAAGCGCCTGAGGATATACCCAGTATGTAAGGATCAGCAAGTGGATTCTGCACAGCAGCCTGCATAACAGCACCGCACAAGGCCAAGCCTGCACCGATAAACATCGCCATCAGCACACGCGGGAAACGAATCTGCCAGATAATATCGGTAAAGGAACCTGCCTCAATGGGTGTTGTCCCCCACTGAAATCCCGTTAATTTGTATAAAAGAATACGATATGACTCCACCAGTGGAATTTGTACCTGTCCAATGGAAACTGCAATACCTACGGATATAAGCGTGATCATGATTAAAGCTGCAATCAGTAAAGCAAACCCGGATTTACTATGAATCAGAGACTCTCTTTTCCCCATACGCTGTGTCTGAACCTGAACCGTCTGTGCCATCTCTTCCCCCATCAATTCGCGTAAAATGTAGAACAAATTAAATTTAGCTATTTACAATGTGTTTTCTCGGATTATAATTGAGAATGATTATCTTTGTCAATTTAAAACACATAGAAAAGGGGTTCATCATTTAATGAAATTCACATCCAGAACCATTGGCTTTGCTGCTCTAAGTCTCCTGTTACTGCTACTTGCAGCCTGTTCGAACGCTTCAACTTCTTCCCCTGCCGAAGAAACAACTTCACCTACTAACACGACAGAAACTTCAGCTCCTGCTGAGAATACAAATAAAACGACGTACCCGCTCACCATTGAAAATTTCACGATCTCGGGTGAGGGTGGCGAGTGGAAACCCAAAGTGCAAGTATTCGATAAAGCACCTGAACGTGTTGTTGCGAATACCCAATCTGCGGCTGAGATGCTCATCAAATTAGGTCTGACCGATAAAATGGTCGGTGTTGCTGCTCTTTATGGTTCCGTTACACCCGATGTGGCTGATGATTTCGCCCAAATTCCGGTATTGTCCAAGGATTATGTAGGTAAAGAGCTGGTTGTAGGTGCAAGCCCGGATCTGGTACTCGGACGGGGCGACCTGTTCGCTGATGCAGACTGGGGCGTGGGTACCGTCGATGGATTGAATGACATGAATATCCGTACGTTCCTACAAACGACGAATCACAAAGGCACACTCGATAGCCTGTATAGTGATATTGCACAACTTGGGCAGATCTTCGATGTTCAAGATAATGCCGCAACATTCACGGAAAGTCTGAAGACTCGTGTTGCAGCCATTAAGGCAAGTGTAGCCGATCAGCCTGAGCAACGTTTTGCCTATATCGTACCCGCTACGGAAGACACCATTACGGTCAGCAGCATGCAAAATGATACGTATCAGCTTGATGCACTTGGCCTGTTGAGGCTGAAAAATACGTTTGATGGTGTGCAAGGTGAGGTAAGTGTTGAGCAACTGATCACAGCGAACCCGGACTACCTGCTCTTGTCCGCGTATGCCGGTTCACCGGATATCGATAAGCTGATTCAAAATCTGTATGCCAACCCTGCCCTGCAAAGTATGAACGCAATCAAAAACAAACAGATCTATGTCACAGATTTCAGCCAGTTCTGGGGTTATGGATATCAAATTCTGGACGGTATTGAGAAAATGGGACAGGAAATGAAAGCTAATCCGATGAAGTAATGACTTGAGCCAATGAGCAGGAGAAGACATTCTCACTGCTCTTTTTTTCAGTCCACTTTAGAACATACTAAATTAACGGATAAACTCACAAATTAAATTAAAAATCATGTTAAAACCTCCTTCTTACCTTTAATCCTGTATGCAAAAGTTTGATTTTTTCAGATAAGCTTATATGCATAGTTCTGGATAAGATTAAACGATAAGAAAAGAGGTTTTTTATTCATGGCCATTAACACACCCCTCCCAAAACAAAGGGAGCTGCCTTCCATATCTTCAGAACGCCTTCCGTGGGCTGGGCTACTTGCTTTAGCCATGGCGGGATTTATTTGCATCCTCACCGAAAGCCTGCCTGCGGGACTGCTGCCGCAAATTGCAAAAGACTTGGGGATCACAGAAGCCCTCACCGGACAATTGGTGACTCTTTATGCCATTGGATCACTTGTTGCTGCCATTCCCTTGACTGCTGCTACACGCGGATGGAGACGCCGGCCTCTTCTGCTGGTATGCATTAGTGGTTTTCTTGTCTTTAACACCGTTACCGCCTTATCTTCGGATTACATCCTGACACTTGCTGCTCGTTTCATGGCTGGAGTCTCTGCGGGTGTGTTATGGGGCATGACAGCTGGTTATGCTCGTCGAATGGTTCCGGATTCGTTAAAAGGTAAAGCCATGGCTGTGGCTATGGTCGGCACTCCGGTAGCATTAGCCCTGGGTGTCCCAATCGGTAGTTTTCTCAGTTCTTATGTCGGCTGGCGCCTCATCTTCGGGATGGTATCTCTTCTTACCGTAGCTTTAATCGTATGGGTTCTCTGGAGAATGCCGGATTTTGCCGGAGAGCCAGCTGGTGAACGTCTTCCACTGCATAAGGTGTTTTTAATTCCGGGAGTTAGGCCTATTCTGTTTGTTGTTCTGGCCTGGATGCTTGCCCATAACATCCTATATACCTATATTTCTCCCTACCTTGCCCAGACCGTATTTGCTAACAGAGTCGACTTGATTTTGCTCATTTTCGGTTTTACTTCCATTGTTGGAATTTGGTTAACCGGCATGCTCATTGACCGATTTTTAAGGAGATTGGTTATCATTAGCTTGGCATCATTCGCTCTGGCCTCTGTCGTGATGGGAATCGCTACTCATCAACCTATGATTATTATCCTTGGCATCATGATCTGGGGAATTACGTTTGGTGGGGCGGCCACGCTACTACAAACTGCCATTGCTCAAGCCGGAGGCAAAAGTACAGATGTCGCCCAATCGATGCTGGTTACAGCATGGAATCTGGCGATTGGCGGAGGAGGCATCATCGGGGGCATCCTTCTTGAGCTATTTGGAGCAGGATACCTTTCTGGGGCACTGTTTATCTTGCTCATTCCTGCGTTGCTTGTAGCTATGCGTGCTTATAAATATGGATTTCCTAAGTAAGTAAAATAACAGGAAGGCATTTTGCATGAGTTACACGCAGGAGGAAAGAGGAGTTCACTTGATGTGGACTCCTCTTCTGTTTTTCATTTTAAAGACCAGAATCTTATTCTGCCTGTGCCAACAGATTTGGTCCTTCCACTAGATTCTTATGTGCAATTGGAGAAGACATGGTGATTAAAGTCATGTAAGTACCGTACGGATCACACTTGTTCTGAAACTCCTCGAGTCCCTGAATGGTATCTGTGAGGATTTTCAGCAAGTAATTGTACTCTCCGCTTATCCGATAACATTCCACAACTTCAGGTGACGCACGACAGAAATCCAGGAAAGGATAACAATCCCGCGTACGAAAAAGAACATAGGCTGTGCTCTGCTTGCCCAATTTGGATGGGGAGATTACGGTTCGATATTCCTCGATAATTCCCTTTTCTTCCATTCGTTTGACTCGTTCAGTAACGGCGGGCTGAGATAACCCCACCAGTTTGCCGAGTTCGGTCATGGATAATCTCGCCTGATTCTCCAAGTGATACAGAATATGCTGATCTATTTCGTCCATGTGATCCACTCCTTTAAATACATAAGATATATTCAGAAATTACCTTAAGTATATTCGCCAATTCATTATAATGCCTTTAACAAACCATATAATACAAGATCAATCATTTATATAATAAAACACAGTTATCACGAGAAATCAAATACATCAGTTGGTGAGAGGAAGATAAGCATGAGAAAAAAAGACATGACGACATTGCATAATTATGTGGATGAAGCCATTGACCGCGCTCTAAGCGAAAAAAGAATCGTAGGAACAGTTGTACAAGTTGCTTTAAGAGGGGAACTGGTATACAGCCGGGCTGCTGGTTTCGCAGACAGGGAGCAAAAACGCACCATGTCGGAAAACGCTCTATTTCGACTTGCTTCCGTAACCAAACCTATTGTCTCGACAGCGGCTCTGGCATTAATCTCACAAGGAAAGCTGAGTCTGCATGATCCGGTGACACGCTGGCTTCCTGCATTCCGGCCCAAACTTGCTAATGGTCAGGACGCTTTAATATTAGTACATCAGTTGATGACACACACCGCAGGCTTGACATACCGTTTCTTCCAAAAAGATCAGGGAACCTATGAGCTTGCAGGAGTATCGGATGGAATGGATTGGTCTGAAATGAGTCTGGAGGAGAATCTGCAGAGGCTGGCTTCTGCTCCTCTTCTGTATGAGCCAGGCAACATGTGGAGATATTCCATTGCGACTGATGTACTTGGTGCCGTTATCGAAAAGGTAACTGGGATGTCACTACGAGAAGCTGTCCAAACGCTGGTTACTCATCCACTCCACATGACCGACACTGACTTTGTTGCGGTGGATTCGGAACGATTGACAGCCGCATATGCTAATGGTTCTGAAGAACCGCGTCTCCTTCATCAGGAGTTGGAGCAGATTCCTTTTATTGAGGGTACTGCTGGCTTCCGACTGTCACCCAATCGTGCGAATCGTACTTCTGCTTACTTGTCGGGCGGAGCGGGTATGGTTGGAACTACCGGAGATTTTCTTACTTTACTTGAAGCATTACGACAAGGAGGACAGCCTCTCCTTACAGAAGCCGTTGCGGCTGAGATGTCTACCAATCAAATCGGTGATCTCGTGATGCCATACTGGCCAGGAAGAGGGTTTGGCCTTGGTTTTACAGTACTTAAAGACCCTGTTGCAGCTGATACACCGGAATCCCCGGGTACGTGGCGGATGGGTGGAACCTATGGTCACTCGTGGTTCGTTGATCCACAAAAAGAACTTAGTGTCGTAGCATTCACCAATACAGCACTTGAAGGAATGTCAGGCCAGTATACTACCGATATCTGTGATGCCATCTACACAGGTATTCGTGAAGGCAAAGAGGCTGCAAGAATATAAATACGAATAACCGCCCAATATCATTGGGCGGCTTTATTTGGCAACGATGGTAAGACTACTGTCTGTTATTACTCAAATTTTTCTTTTTGAGAAGGTAGATCCCCGCAACAAGAATAAACCACACTGGCGTGACAAACAGTGCCACACGCGTATCTTCGGCCAATGCCAATACCACCAACACAAATGCCAGAAACGCCAGGATCAAGTAGTTCGAAAACGGATATAGTGGCAGTTTGAAGCGGCTGCGACTCGCCAGTTCCGGCTGAGTACGGCGGTATCTGAGATGACAGATTACCATGATGCCCCATACAAAGATGAAACACACGGTCGACACGCTCGTGATCAGCGTAAATACGCCTTCTGGCATGATATAGTTCAGCAGAATCGCGATCAAAATAACAATCGTGGAGAAAAACAGCGCGTTGGAAGGAACCTTCCTGTTATTCAATCGTGCAAACGATTCGGGTGCGTTGTGATCCTTTGCCATGGAGAACACCATACGGCTTGTACTGAAAATGGCACTGTTACACGCTGACGCTGCGGAAGTCAGTACCACGAAATTCACAATGCCGGCTGCAGCTGCAATACCCACAGCGGCAAACACTTGTACAAACGGACTTTCAGTAGGCACAATGGCGTTCCACGGGTAGATGCTCATAATAATCAGCAGTGCGCCAACATAGAAGAGCAGTACCCGGATCGGAATCTGGTTAATCGCTCTAGGAATAACCTTCTCCGGATTCTCCGTTTCCCCCGCTGTGAGTCCCACCAGTTCCATGCCTACAAAGGCGAACACCACCATCTGGAACGATATGATGAACCCATGCAGTCCATTCGGGAACCATCCCCCATGACTCCACAGATTGGTGAAACTTGCTGGACCCTGATCCGTGGTAAAACCTTTGAATATCATATATAAACCAACAACAATGAGTGCCAGAATGGCCACGACTTTAATCAGGGCAAACCAGAATTCCATCTCACCAAACAACTTGACCGTTGCCAAGTTCATGATTAGTAAAATGACTAACGCAATTAACCCTGGCATCCACTGAGGTACATTCGGAAACCAAAACTGCGTATACAAACCAACGGCCGTAATATCAGCCATGGCAATGGATATCCAGCAGAACCAATAGGTCCAGCCTGTAATAAATGCCGCCATATTTCCCAGGTAATCACGCACAAAATCGATAAAGGAATGATACTGCAAGTTGCTTAACAGCAGTTCCCCCAATGCACGCATGATCAGGAACAACACAACACCCGTAATGATGTAGGCCAGCAAGATGGATGGCCCTGTCAGCTGAATCGTTTTGCCTGCCCCGAGAAACAGACCTGTACCGATCGCACCTCCGATCGCCATCAACTGTACATGCCTGTTCTTTAATCCCCTTGTTAACGTTTCTTGCTGCATGATCAACCACCACTCTCTTTCTGCAAATGCTCTCTACGATGCAAAATATTATTACTCATCATATAATAATCTGCTCAGAATACATATCCCTCATTTATATTTTTTTTGCACAGCAAAGAGGCCACCTTTGTAAAAGGTGGCCTCTTCATATGCTCCTATTTCATGCCCCTGGCTTTTAAAACTTAAGTTGCATCCGATCCATACTATTCATCAGCCTATGTACATTCCTTTGTTATTCTCATGCCATGTCATGCTGATAATACATATCTATAGAAGTATTTTAAAATAAAAGCCAAGCATAGAGCGGCAACAACTAAAAAGGTAATCGCTAATGAACGTTCGTTTTTCCAAATTCGAATAGCATTTGCAACACTAATCATCGATAGCGCAATATAGTTAAGAACACTTGAATACGATTGGAACATGTTATAAACGATCATAATCATCCCCATGATACAGATTAACAAATACCACACTGGAATCTTCTGAAAAAGCTGCTTCATTATGATGTACTCCTTATATATTAAATTGGTCTGTGTACAAGATATTCTTCAACGGGAATGGAAATTCCTTTATTTAGGTCATAATCCCAAATAATTAATACTATTTAGATCCAGTTTTAAGTATCTTCACAGTAAAAAGGGCTCCCGATAAAGGCGCCCTCTGGTCTGTTAATCTATTCCTTTTTCTTTTCCAATCTGTTTTGAGGATATCAATTAGTGTAATTTCATTGCCCTCTTTGTCCGTGCCATTTTCAGAGAGCGCAGTGTATCAAATTTTCGATCTTAATGCATCTCCCTACAAATGCGGAAGGTTCAGAAAGCACCATCTTTTTAACGAAAAGCGCTATCTATCCAACAACTACTTTTGCTTATAAAACTCGTGGTACAGCTTCATTAACGCTCGCTTCTCAATCCTTGATACATAAGAACGTGAGATGCCCAGTTCCTTCGCAATTTCGCGTTGAGTTCGTTCCTCCCCGCCTGCCTCCAGGCCAAATCGACCGATTACAACTTCCTTCTCCCGATCATCCAGGATGTCTAGATTGCGATAAATTTTGCTTTTTTCAATCTTGAGCTGTACCCGATCTACAACATCATCAGCTTCTGTGCCAAGGATATCGATTAATGTAATTTCATTGCCTTCTTTATCCGTACCGATAGGGTCGTGCAGGGATACATCTTTGCGTGTTTTCTTCAGGGAACGCAGATGCATAAGTATCTCGTTTTCAATACATCTCGCCGCAAATGTGGCAAGCTTCGTGCCTTTGCCTTGTTGAAAACTTTCGATGGCTTTGATCAAACCAATGGTTCCGATGGAAATCAGGTCTTCCTGATCTTCACCCGTATTGTCGAACTTCTTGACGATATGCGCGACGAGGCGCAGATTGTGTTCAATGAGCAGATTGCGAGAGTGAGCATTGCCTTCAGCCATAAGGCGCAAATGTTTGGCTTCATCACCCTCAGCCAGTGGCTGGGGGAACGCATTATTTTTGACATACGAGACGAGTAACGTTAACTCTTTAATGAATAGAGCAATTGCGGTAAACAATCCGGGCACAGATGACACCTCCTGCAGTTTTACAACGATCTGGCCTGAGCACATGTGGGAACAGGGTCGATCTATTGTATGTAGGCAGAGGCCCAGAAGTGCACGTACACTTGAAAAAGGGGATGATCTTGCGAAGATTTCACAGACTCACAGAAACAATGGAGCCCACCCGCTGAAGCAGGAGAAATTCTTTTTCCACACTTTCGATAAAATACTTCTTTTCACCAAATAGGACAACATCATTCTGGGCTAATGAAACATCGCTTTTAAAATAGATTACATTGTCCGTTTCCCGGAATGCACCTTTGTAATAGAACATCCTATTTCTCTCCTTCATGTATCTACCTATGTAATTAACTACCCGCTCCATGTGGATCTGCTTCCTTCATGCTAACATATTCTCTCTCATTCATCATGTCATATTCGCACACTAACCAACATAAAGCCCCAGCCCTGTGCAGAACAGAACTGAGGCTACATATCGATATGAATTCCTGTTTCTCCTGTCGATTGCTTCAAGAAGCTAATTCAAATTAAATTATTTGAAGATTCGTTGTGAGAACTGATACAGGCCGCTGTTCCAGACAGATGGTTCATGTCCACCTACATCCAGATAAAAGGTATGCGGAATATTCATGCTGCTCAAGCCGTTTTTGAAGTTCTGGCTGACCCATAACAGACCGTCACTTGATCCACAGGAGATCCACAACAATTTGAGTTGGCTGGCTACTTGTCCCGGGTTGGAAACCAGCTGTGATACAGATTGCGTATTCGGTGCAGCCGAGAAGGCCCCTACCCAAGCGAAGGTATTCAGATTTTTCAATCCGAAGTTAAGCGATTGCCCACCACCCATGGACAGACCGGCCAACGCACGGCTATTCTTGTCTTTGTATACCGGATAATTGGCCTCGATATGAGGAATCAGATCCTTGAGCAGGTCTTGCTCAAACCGTTCAAACGCAGCCACTTTGTCCGGAGCAAAAATGTCACCGACTGGACGGTCGTCCTTCATGGCACGGCCATTCGGCATGACAACGATCATCTGGGACAGCTTGCCTTCCGAATACAGGTTGTCCAAAATGTTCTTGGGTTTCATTGCATTGACCCACTCATGCTCATCCCCGCCGATGCCGTGCAGGAGATACAAGACGTTATACTTTTTATTCGGAGAATATCCTGGCGGTGTATACACGGTCGCTTTCCGTGTATTGCCCACCGTTGTGGAGTAATAGGATATCAGATTGGTATTTCCGTGCGGAATATTGTTTCGATAGCCATCAAAACCCGGTGGTGCCGGCACCACCGGAGTATTAGCAAGCGCATTGTTTGCGTCATTGCCGGATACATTCATAGATTCATACGCTGTGTTCTGAGCACCAACCTCGCTGGAATCCGTAGCAAAAGCCATTGTTGGGGCAATCATGGCAACGATCATCGAAAGACTTAAAAGGATTGTAATACGTTTTTTCATCTCAATTTCTCCTCTCAATTTTGTCAAACTTAAGTATGCGTTTCTCGAAGTTTCACTGGATTACGCTTGATGCTGAAGTTCAACTTTTTCTAACGCGGTGAAGTAAGCTTCCTCTCAACCCAAAATTGAAAGCCCTTACAATAAACAGGTTAGATCACCTCCCTTCCCTTCAGAAAACACTGAAACATGTAGATTTCACTCTGTTTTCCCGACATAGAATTACTTATATAGTATATTTAAACTTATTTATCCATTTTTTGCAACAATATTTTCATTTCTAGCGATTCAATTCAATGGTCTTAGAGCATCAGAGTTTTTCTTCTTTCTTCTTTATTTTCGAATCATAATTTAAAATTGTAAAATACTGTTGTTAAATTGAATATTTTACCTTATTATAGCTTCCATAGGGGGTGTCTATGAACAATTTCAATAGATTCATAATATTTTTCTTCTGAGATATGCTTACGCAAAAGTTTCAACGTTTCGGCTACCAATATCTTTTGCAACTACTTTATTTTCTGGGAGGAAAATGATGATGTTCAATGTACGCTTTTCGATCAAAAAAGCATGGGCTTCATTCCTGGTTATTACATTATTGCTGCCTTTACTTGTGGGGTTATGGCCATCCAATGTCTATGCTGCATCTAACAATGAAGGAAAAATATCCATAACCGCAGATGATGAGTTCACACTTTTTATAAACGGCAGACAGACGGGAAAAGGCACCGACTGGGCCAAAGCCTATACGTTCCCTGTGCCGATTCAATCTGGCATCAATGTGATTGCAGTTCAAGCGAAGGATATAGGCCTCTATGCGGGACTGCTGGCAGACCTTAGCTACGGAGATGAGAATCTGGTTACGGATTTCAACTGGAAAGTATCTGAACGATATATCGAAGGTTGGGAGCAACCCAAATTCGATGATTCGTCATGGTCACGTGCTACTGACTTCGGACGGTATGGCAGTGATCCTTGGAAACAGATTAGTGGCATGCCTGAGGAGACCAGTGCACGCTGGATCTGGGCAGGCAAGACCAATGTGAATGCTCCAGTTTCAGAAGCATATTTTCGAATCTCATTTAACGTCTCCGAAGATGGACTGGCTATTAGCAACCCCATTTCTTCTTCAGGTCAATTCGAGCAAGTCGATTATCAGTTAAAACCAACCCAACCCATGCCTGCTTCCATGGTGAAGAGACTTCCCGTGGTAAATGCCGTCTTTGAAACGGTGGAAGAGAAAGGTTCTATAGAACTTAGCACCCAAGAGGCTGCCCAGATCGGTAATAACCTAGCTCCTGGTCAGATCTTTCTCGATCAGTCCTCTGCCCGGGCTATCAAAGTTACAAGCGTCAATAGAAGCTCTGGTGGTATGCGGGTAGATTACACCACTCCGGGTGTGGAGGAATTGTTCGATTACTATGATATTCCCGAGCAGGAGGTCTCGTTCGAAGAGCGCAATATCGTCATGCCTGATCCTGAGATGGTATTGGATAGCAAGGAATGGCTTGTTCAGGAAACCCCTTCCTTGTTAGAGACCGATATAGCTGATGATGCTGAAATGCGACAGTTCAACATCGACAACACGATTCAAAATGATTTGGATGCAAATACGGACATGGTTGCGGATGCAGAAACAATGGATATCGCTTCCACGGATATCGCACCCATGGACATGAATGATACAAATGATATGGATCTGAATGAAATAAACTCCACGGAATTAACTGATATTAATTCAACGGATCTGAATGATGTGATTCGTGCTGCTGGAGCAGGTGATTTTGCCAATTGCAAAAAATCCGGCAATGAGTTTGTCTGTGATTTCAAGAAGGTACTTGTAAATCAACAAAATGCAAACGGTAACAAAGTGTTCGTTGAAGCAGGTGGCAAGCTCACCTTGATTGCACCCAAAGTTACGGGGAAATACGGATTTTGGGGAAAATATGATCTGAAATTTACTGCTGGTGAGAAAGCCAACATCTATATTAAAGGTGATGCCAAGTTCAAAAAAGAAGTCAAAGTTCCAATCATGGGCTTCAACATTGGTGCTGGCAATCTCGGAGCCGTATCTGTCGGCGTTTTTCTGGTCATTGGTATTGACGGCAACGTCACCTTTGAATTTCAGGTCGATCAGGGATACACGGTTACCGCGGGAGTCAAAGGGAAAACACGTGTCTTTATTCCCGTGAAGATCCAGCCTTACAGCAGTGTGAACAGATATCTTACGGTAACCCATAAAATTGAAGGACAGATCACTGCTTGGGCAGGAGCCAAAGCGGAAGTCGGTCTGAAAATTGTCGGCAAAAAAATACTTGAGGTAAGTGTTTTTGCCGGCATTGAAGGCACAGGGAAATGGACAAGCAGCAATAATGTGCCCAGTACCATGTCTCTAAAGATTGATGCTCTCGTCAAAGGAGAAGGAGCTGTATTTAATAAGTCCTTCAAACTCTTCGAGTTGCGCTGGAATTTGGTGAATCTGGTGAAAACCCCTACCAATCCGGGAACCGGACAGAACCTGGCACGAAATGCTGCCATAACGGTAACTTCCACCTATCCCGGGTATTCAGCAGCCCGAATCAATGACGGGGATCGTAACACGGCCTTGGGGGAAAGTTATAGCTGGGCCAATAACCGTAATTCCTCACTTCCCCAATATGTCGTCATTGATTTGCCGGCATCGAGTTCAATCCAGCGAATTGATCTGTATACCACACAGGGATACCCGCTTGCCAATTATGATCTGCAATACTGGAATGGCTCAAATTGGGTGAATCTTGTACAGATTACAGGCAATCAAGAGTTAACGCGTTCACACACATTTTCAGCAGTCAGTACCTCCAAGATCCGTGTCGTAGCGAGTAAAGGTCCTTCGCATCAGCCAACCTATGTGCGAATCAATGAGCTTGAAATCTATTAAAACATCATGCCCAAAAAGCCTCAGCCCCTGGTTACACAGGATGGCTGAGGCTTTCTTGACATCTGTTTAGTGTACGGATACTGGATTAACTACCTCTGCACCCTCGGGTGAAGCCAGTCTGTCTTTCATCAACAGACTGATGAACAAACCCAACAAACCCAGTGCAGCAATTACTGCGGCATACAAAGGCACTGAGATAAGTCCTGTATGCGTAATTGCATACCCACCCATATAGGCACCAGCGGCATTTCCCAGGTTAAATGCCGAATGACTTGAGGTTGTCGCCAGTAGCGGCGCTTCGCGGGTCATATTCATAATCCGAATCTGAAGTCCCGGCATAATACCAAACGCGGCTACACCCCAGAAGAATATGGTGATTACCGCGAGATAAGGATTCTCTAGTGTAATCGTAAGTGCAGCTAACAGAACAGCTAAGATCCCAAAGTTGACGATTAACGAAGGCATCAGCTTCCAGTCTGCCAGACGGCCGCCAACCAAATTGCCCAAGGTTACACCGAAGCCAAACAACACCAGAATCCAGGTCACACTTTGCTCTGCAAAGCCGCTGATATCCACAAGCATCGGCGTAATATAGGTGAAGACTGTAAACAAACTTCCGCACCCCAACGCCCCAATAAGCAGAACCAGCAACACTTGTGGACGAACCAGATTCCGAAATTGCTGTCCGAGGTTCGCTGGTGCTCCTTGCGGGAGGATGGGAATGAAACGAATGATACCAATCAAAGAAACGATGCCCAAGATCGTAATCGCCCCGAAAGATGACCGCCATCCGAGCTGTTGCCCGATAAATGTACCAAACGGAACGCCAATAATGTTGGCAATCGTTAGCCCTGCGAGAACAACCGATACCGCTCCTGCCCTTCTCTCGGGCGCAACAAGCCGCGTCGCCATGATTGAACCTACACCAAGGAACGTACCATGAGCAAATGCCGTTAAGATCCGTGCTGAGATTAGCAACCCGTAAGTAGGAGCAATGACAGACAATGCGTTCCCGATAATGAAAATGCACATCAGCAGCACCAGCAGTTTTTTCTGCGGAATCTTGTGTGTAAATACGGTCAATATCGGCGCACCTACCGCTACACCAAGCGCATATCCCGTAATGAGTTGCCCAGCCTGCGGAATGCTTACATTCAGGTCTGTTGCCACATTGGGCAGCAGACCCATAATAATAAATTCAGTCATACCAATCGCAAAAGCTCCTATCGTCAGACATAACAGGGATAATGGAAACGCCCCTCGTTTACCTGACGGTGAAACCTGTGGTTGTACTGTGTGTCCAGTCGTGCTCATAGATGTTCTCTTCTCCTGTCTCTTAATCAACGATTTTCTGTCGCCTTCAACCACAAGGCATCGGTTAGTTGTTCGAACGCTCCACGCATAGCCAGCTTGTCCCGCCAGTGTGCCGGAATACCACTCAATCCATAATAAGCACCTGCGATCTGCCCATACACCGCACCTGTAGTGTCCGCATCATCACCCAGATTAACAGCTAACAACGCGCCTTCTTCAAAGCTTGATGACTTATGAAACGCCCATAGTGCTGCTTCAAGTGAACGAACCACATAACCACTGCCCTTAATTTCCGGCGGTTCTTTGCTCTGATAGGAACCCATAACAACCTCTTCAATAGCAGGCGAAAAAGTAGGTTCTTCCCTCCACTGTCTGCATGTCTCCGGCATCAGCATGACGCTCTTGTCCGCTCCGCGCAGACCGGCAACAATTATGGCGGCCAGCACTTCACATGCTTCCACGCTTTCCGTTGCAGCATGTGTTGTCCGGGAGCTCAGCCCAGCATAGTGGACCGCCTCGTTTGGTTGATTAGCGTAAGCCATCACGACAGGTGCAAGCCTCATGATAGAACCATTGCCCGCCGTCATCGGGTCGGTTGATCCGCTGTAAGCTTCTCCAGTTATCTCAAACCTCTCCAAGGCACTTCGCGTGGCCCCGCCGATATCAAAGCAATCGCCTGTGCTGCTCATATACCCGACCTTGTACCAATTGGTGTATCTGCGCATCTGATCCGCAGGATCAAAGTCTGCCTTACGTACCAGACTTTCTGCCAGACACAGAGCCATGGATGTATCATCTGTCCACTGCCCTGCCTCCAGCCCGAATACGCCGCCACCCACGATATCCGTTACGGGTTCAAATGCGCCCGGGCTACTGAATTCCACGGTAGTTCCCAACGCATCACCCGCTGCAAGCCCGATGAAGCAGCCATTGAAACGGTCCTTTTGCAGCATGTTTGTCTTCCTCCCTTACTCCATATACTTTTACAATCTTTCTTCCATTCTCCCACAGGGCCTGATCTGGCGTAAAGCTAATAAAATCCAATAAATTAAGCTCCATTTCTTCTATTATAAAAGTGTCGAAAGCTGTAGAACGGCCAGAATAGCAAATTTTCATAAAAAAAGTTTTATTTTTTTGAGCTGTAAAAACAGTTTATTCAGTACACCGCTTACATGCAAAAGGGTTAACGGTTTGCAACGTTCATCATTTTCTGAAAACAAATCATACATGTGAAAATTTTCAATGTAAACAATCATGACGCGCTTGACCCTTCGGTTTGTCCTATGTTACGGTTTTATTAGCTTCAAACGCATATTTTTTCCCAAATTAATATTAGTTTTCGGTGTATTGCGTCAACTAATATCCCGCAGGTTAATGAATACAGGGAATGAATTTGCAGAAAATTTTCACTTTTTATCCCCAAACTAATTCTGAAACAGGAGGAACAAATTTATGATTAAGGCACTGGTGTTTGATTTCGACGGAACGATTATTGATACAGAGACAGCATGGTATATTGCTTTTCGTGATGCTTACAAGGAACACGGCGTAGATTTAACCCTGGAGATGTATTCACAATGCATCGGTACCAGTCTGAAAACATTTAATCCATATGAGTACCTCATCACAGATTTGAATCTTCCCATCGATCGGAAAGAGTTCAGGGAATCCGTTCAGTTGCAGCACGCTGCATTGATGAACAAAGAAAAGGTGCGTCCTGGTATTCAGGAATATCTTGAACAAGCACGTCAAGCCGGACTGAAACTCGCTGTAGCATCCAGCTCCAAACGGGAGTGGGTTGAACAACATCTGGAACAACTGAAACTGAAAGATTATTTTGAAGTCATTCGTACGGCAGATGATGTTGCAAATGTGAAGCCTGACCCGGAACTCTATACTCAAGCACTTGAAGCCCTTGGAGTAACTGCAGACGAAGCCGTAGCGATTGAGGATTCACCTAACGGCGCGCGTGCAGCTGCTGCGGCTGGTATGCACTGCGTAGTCATATCGAATACCATCACAGGAACACTGGAATTCGATATGCCTCACCAACGGCTGTCTTGCTTGACTGACCTTACATTTAACGATTTGATTTCGAAGCCACTCGTCACTACCGTCTAAGGTCTGCACGAATTTCGCGATTTAATCCTTAAAGGGGGAGTTCACACATGAAAGCTGTACATTTTGGTGCGGGCAATATAGGCCGCGGTTTTATCGGTCATATGTTGTCCGCTTCCGACTACGAAGTCTGCTTTGTCGCACGTAACCCGAAGAAAATCTCCATGCTTCAAGAGAGACAGGAATATCCGATTACACTTGCCAATAGAGATCAGGACACTACGATTGTCAACAACGTGACGGCTATCAATGTGAATGAGCAGAATCTGGTTGCTGAAGAGATCGCTTCAGCCGATGTGATCACAACCGCGGTGGGTGTATCTGCACTCGGAGATATCGCCGAACCGATCGCCAAAGGTATTCAACTTCGCATGAAAAACAATAATCAGGCTCCACTGCATATTATCGCTTGCGAAAATGCCATCGGTGGTAGCACCAGGTTGAAGAAACGCATCTATCCATTTCTGGATGAACAAACTCGCAAAAAAGCCGAACGTTATGTTTCTTTCCCCAACGCAGCTGTGGACCGGATTGTTCCGGCTCAAAACCACAAAGACCCGCTGCAGGTCACTGTTGAACCTTTTTACGAATGGGTCGTTCATCGTCCAGCACTTCTGGATGGTTTTAAGAAAATAGATGGCGTCCACTATGTGGATTCGCTTGAACCTTACATTGAACGTAAAATGTTTACGGTAAATACAGGCCATTGTGTCGCTGCATACTTCGGCTATCTCGAAGGATTCAAGACGATCCGCCAGGTGATGAGTAATTCCACCCTGCGGGCCAAAGTGCGCCATGTTATGGAAGAGACCGGTCAGATGCTCATCCAGAAGCACGGATTCAACGCTCAGAAGCATAACAAATATATCGACACCATACTGGAACGTTTCGCCAATCCCAACCTGACGGATCAGGTTACCCGGGTCGGACGTTCCCCCCTTCGCAAGCTTTCACCTCATGATCGGCTTGTTCGCCCAGCGATGCAAGCCAGTGAATTCGGAATTGAAATTCCTCATTTAACTTCTGCTATGGCGGCCGCAATGCTGTTTAATGACAAGCGCGACGAGGAAGCCATGAAACTACAACACATGATTCGCGAAGATGGCGTCTCCGCCTTCATCCGTGAGCGCATGGGAATTCCCGACGAACATCCCGTTCATCAGAATGTAATCGCCCGTTATCAGGAACTCAGAGGGCGCAAGGAATCGACCATACTAACCTGAGTAACGGATCAGGGCATGGGTTCGATCCTGCAAATGGGTTCGATCCTGCAAACTGAATAGAAGCACGGCCAAGAAGCCGGGAGGAACCTATGCAGCAGCATCGCTCCTTCCGGCTATTGGTCTATGCACGGCGTGGCACGGCACGGTACATCTATCTATATTGTAGTAACGTTAATAAAACAGCGCATCTCCTCTCTCAAGGAAACACGCTGTTTAGGGAATCTTTTTAATTTAATTTTCTACTCATTCATAATGGAATTGAGGGATGCATATGCCATGGGCAGGAAACCTTCCGAAGGCTCACCAACAGGTGCTTGGATGTGGAAAATGTAACCATTTCCGTCCAGTTCTTTGACAATAAAGTACTCTGTTTTCTTATCATTCTGGGACATCATGTATAATCTTGCATCCTTCATCGGGCCGTTGCTGAGTTGTTCAGCTGTTAACTGCTTCACTTCTCCGGTCTCGGACAACTCTTCCTTGGCATCCATCTTCAGCGCATCCAGATTGTAATTCGCCGGCAGCTTCTCAATCTCTACCTCATAATCCGGATCAATCTTCATTGTTAATTCATGGTCTTCGGCGTCAAAAGCCATCGGTTCAAACACATAAAGTGAATAACCTTTCGCTTGTGCCAATGTCACTGGACGTTTCTCGGTCATTCCTTCTACCGTCACTTCCAGCTCTGATGTCTTCGGACGATCGGACGTTACTGTACCGCCTGCATTGGAACCGTTATTTTCATCACTAGATTCAATCTTTGCAATCTCTGTAAGTACCAACTGTTTCGTTGTTGCATCAATCGTTTTCTCTACATATTTGAAACGAACGGAATCTTCGTCATCGATATCATCCAGAGACTTCTGCAGATCTTCGCTCACCTGGAATGACATCGGCTTCTCATTCACTCGAATCTCAACGGTATGCGGATCAGCCCATCCAGTCAGAATACCTTCTGCTTCAATTGCAGCACTTTCATTTGGTTGTTGCTCCGGTGCTGGTGACTGTTCTTCCGTATTATTCACTGTTGGCTGTGCAGCAGGATTACTGTTCCCACATGCCACAAGCGAGAATCCCATAATTAAAACCAGGAGTGATGCACTGACTTTCATTGTATTTCCTTTTCGCATATGAACACCTCCGTTAGCTTATACGCAATGATGCTTGTCCATGTTGCTTCTCATCCATTGGCTTGGCTGTATACTAGTACTTACACGGGAGACAGGCAACTCAATCATGCAAAATATCTGAATCGTTGCTCAGATCCTCTGCTCAGCTGGCCTGATCCATCTGTACCAGTTTGGCATTGGCTCCGTTAAACGCTTTGGTCTGGAGGTTAAATTGCTTTCGGAATTCAGCAAGCTTCGCATATTCGCTATTCCGTACCCGAATGGCTCGCTTAATCTTAACCAGATTAGGTTCTGCACTTTCTCTCATCAGATCATACAACTGCTCATCGGCACTCAGACTCAACTGATACGAAGCAACAAAATTTTCCAATGCACGTGCTCTTGCTTCATATTGATCCAGCACCTTTTCAGCCTGTGCCAACGTTTCTTCTTTTTCAAATGATAGTTCTTTCAATGAACCGCGCAGGGCCACCGTCTTCTCGTTGGTCTGTTTCATGGCCTCTTCCGCCTGTTTCAACAACGTTCTTCGTTCATGAATATGATCTGCTGCCTGATCCAGCAGTGCTTCGAGATCACTGTTTTTGTTCTTGCCTTTGTCTAAAATAGACTTGTATAACTTCATATCTTCCTGCTCATGACTGGTCAGCGTCTTCAAACTCTGATCAATCTCCTGACCGCTGAGCACCAATTGGTTTATCTGATTTGCCGCAGGCTCCTGCGGATCTCCACAACCACTCACCAGCAGAATTAGCAATACACTAACTGCCGCAAGCGCCACTTTTTTACTCGTTAGCACCCAAGTCCTTCCTCTCTTGCATCATCTTGTTGTTATATTACAAGCGGGTATCTCCGCTAAAATTGGCTACCCAGTGTGCATCCGGATCGTATACTTCGAACTCGTAACCCCGATCTTCGAGTAACTTCAGAATGCGTGGTAAAGCCTGAACCGTCTGCTCCCGCTCATGCATCAGAATCACTTCCTTATCCCGATGTACACTTTTGCTCACCCGGGCCACAATCTTGTCCGGCTGACCGGGAAGATTCCAATCGAGTGAATCTGTCGTCCAGTCCCACATTTTGAAGCCGGCCGCTGCAATGTCACCTCTGAACTTTTCACCAATCTGTGGACTGCTGCCATAAGGTGCACGAATCAGATGAGGTGTAAAACCAATCAGGTCCTGCACCATCTTCTGCTCTTTCTTGAACTCTTTCACAAAGTTTGCCGAGTTGCCGCTCTTATACAGCTTTTTATAGTTATGCGTCATGCTGTGAAGTCCAGGATAACTGCCTTCTTTCAACAGCCGTTTCACCGCTTCCGGATGTTGATTCAACTGACGTCCGATCATAAAAAAGGTAGCTTTCGCCTCATGTTGCTTCAATATATCCAGCAGTTGTTCCGTATATTCAGTTGGCCCATCATCAAACGTTATGTATGCCAATTTGCGAACCTGGCCCTGAAACCGTGCCGGCTCCTCCTTCGCATCCGGAGTAACTTGTATCATGCCGAGCTTGGCCGGCTGTTCGATTACAGTAATCGGAGGCGGCGCCACAACGCTTTTGATCCAATGCGTCATGCCAAAGAATACATATGTAATACCGGTAACGAACAGTACCAAGAGCATTAGAGCTATGACTACCCTTCCATACCGGATTTTTCTTCGTTTATGTGTTTTCGTGCGACTTGTGCTAGGCGGAATACTGCCACGCTCTCCCGCTCTCTCTTGTTGAACTCTCACTGTCATGCCACTTCCTTACTTTCATTTTTTCCCGATTATTGGTATATTATCTCGTTTCATGTCTCTATATAGAAGATTAATAGAAAAATGGATCGGGAGAATGACAGAATAGTTACAAGCCCGGTTACAATCTACTTATCTCTTCATTCTCTTTATCTTTCCTGCGGTTGTCTTCTCCTGTATAATGAAGTGATTTACGCTATCAGACTTCAAGAAGGAGCTACACCCATGACAAGCTTGAACCGTGCCGGCAGATCCATCTATCTGTTATTCTTTGTCGGCATTATCGCCATTTCTTTTTCTTCGATCTTTGTACGCTGGTCTACCGCAGATGTTGCGGTCATTGCCATGTACCGTCTTTTTCTCACCAACCTGCTAATGCTGCCGTTTGTCTGGAAATACAGACATGAGATGATGCGTCTAAGCTTACGGCAGTGGGGCTTGCTGCTTGCATCCGGTGTGATGCTGGCCCTTCATTTTCTGCTCTGGATGGGTTCGCTACGGCTCACCAGTGTTGCCAGTTCCACAGTTATTCTCGCGCTGGAGCCAATACTGATTCTTGCCGGTTCGGTATGGCTGTTCAAAGCCAAAATTAACCGCATGATGATCATCGGCATGGGCATCGCCCTGCTTGGATCAATCGTCATTGGCGCAGGAGATTTCCAGTTGGCAGGTACTGCCCTGCAAGGTGATGTCCTGTCTTTACTTGGCACAATCGCAGTCGCCGTTCATATGCTGCTGGGTCAATTTTTGCGAGCGGGACTTAGTGCATTTTCGTATAACTTCTGGGTTTTCTTCGTAGCTGCTTGCACGCTGGCGGTATATAATCTGATCATGGGCCATCCGTTCGGAGGTTACGCTGCGTCAGAGTGGGGAATCTTCCTGCTGCTCGCCATTGTGCCAACGATCTTTGGACATTATCTCTTCAACTGGCTGCTTCAATATATGAATGCCACGACGGTATCCATGGGCGTACTTGGGGAACCCGTATTCTCTTCATTACTGGCCTGGATGCTGCTCGGTGAATCCCTCAGTGCATTACAGATGTCTGCCGGGGTGGTCATTATATTCGGGGTATGGATTTTCATTCGATATGGCAAAACCAAACCTCAGATTGCTTCAGCAGAAGCCTCTGTTGCGGGAAAAGGGCCTATTGAACCTACAACGGTATAACGTATTTTTTCGTAAATCATAGTAATAAACGACTCTACCACTCTCATAAGGCGGTGTATTTTGATGAAAAATATTGTATCCATGCGCTGGCTGCTCGCCAGAATGTATGAACCGGATGTAGTTATTGCAGATTGCCGATTCTTGCTCGGTCAGCCGGAGGCTGGAAGACAAGCCTATGAAGCTGGACATCTTCCAGGAGCTGTCTATCTCGATTTGGAAAAAGATCTGTCTTCTCCTGTGTCTGCGCACGGAGGACGTCACCCGCTTCCAGATCCGGCTGTTCTCGCAAGTCGTCTCTCCAAAGCTGGCATCGGCTCCAATAGTCGTATTGTTGCTTATGACGATCAAGGCGGAATGAATGCATCTCGGCTATGGTGGCTGCTTCGCTATATCGGTCATGAACAAGTGTATATCATGGACGAAGGTTTCTCCGCTTGGAAAAACGCCAAATTCCCGGTGACTACGGATGTACCGGTTCAGATCCCATCTTCCTTTGAGGTGAATGTGCAGCCAGCCATGCTAGCAAGTGTTGAGGATGTTCAGCAGTCTTCGACAAGTGGCAGTACCGTGCTAATTGACTCCCGTGATGCTCGCCGTTATGCGGGTCTGGAGGAACCGATTGATGCCAAGGCTGGGCATATTCCAGGTGCGGTGAATTATTTTTGGAAAGATGTGTTGGATTGGGATGGACGTTGGACAGATACTGGGGTGTTAGAAGAGCGTTTCAGTAAGCTGGACAAGGATGGTGCGATTATCGTGTACTGCGGTTCCGGCGTCTCGGCTTGCCCGAACGTGATTGCACTGGAAGAAGCAGGATTCTCGAATGTGAAATTGTATTCCGGAAGTTGGTCGGATTGGATCAGTTATGAGGAGAATCCGGTGGCTACAGGCGATGCGGAAGTGCACAAAGACGTATAGCAGTGTATCGATGTTGAATACATCGCCAGGTGGCTTATCTGCCCCGGCGATGTATTTTTCTATGTTCGGAGTCAACATCAATTCAACAACACAACCCAGTAAGTATTTAAAAGCACACAGAAGTAGACATCAAGTGGCAGCTTTTTTTGATTCATGATAACGGAAAAAACCGTGATGGATATCTGTCCACCACGGTTGAATAATGAAATCTATTATTACTTTTTACTTAACGATACATTAGCTGTTAACGTCTTGTCGATCGTCGTCCAGTTGACATAAGCACCTAGTATTTCATTAATAACAGCAACCGGAACTACGGTTTCGCCATTTAAAAGCTTTGGTACGTTACTATTGAACACTAGTTTATCGTTAATTGAATACACATCTGAACCAATTTGAGCACTTATATTTTTCGTACCTAATTTGATTTGCGTTGTACGCGTCTTATGATCCCATTCTACTGTGCCGCCCAATAGCTCCGAAATGGTTCGAATCGGCACGTAGAACTCATCGTTATGAACAACCGGTTTGATTAATGTACCACCTACATTCATTGCAACGTCAACATATTCAAGGAAATCGGTCTTTCGAATGAGTCCATGAACGCCTTTCGTTCGGTCCACGACCTGAGATACTTCGTAATCCGTTGCGGCCGATAGGTACGCATAAGCTACACTTCTATCCATATCAAGCTTATCGGATAAGAATTGAATCGATTCACGTACTGATTCTTTCATTGCTTCATCCAAATCAGGGTCCAATCCAATTGGAATCCAATAATCCTCTGTTTCAGCAAAAGGTTGCGTGAATTCTCCACGATGTGGCAGTGATGGGTCACCTTTCTTTAAAACCGTTAACCGAACTGTCCCCCTTAAGGAGGCTTCCAATGCAGTTAACGCTACTTCTCCATCTCCTTGAGCAAAGTGTGGATCACCAGTATAGAATAGTCCGCCTTTAACTTGAATCGGATAATAAATAGTTGCACCAACACCCAACTCATTAATATCCATATTCCCTCCTGTTTCAATAGGTGGGATAGAACTCACAACTTCACTGGTATTTGGTGCAACCCCCATAACACCTAGAAACGGGTTAATTGGGAAACGTACATTTTTGCCAGCTTTTGTTGGTAATACCCCATACCAATTGCCGTTGATTTCTTCAATAGGCGTAAATATAGATACATTATTATATAATTCCGGTTTTGTTGCGCTAGCTCCCTCTTGTGGGCCTGTATTTTCTGGAAATTCGTTAGGAAGGGCACCTTTACCATGGCGGTTAGAAATGACACCATATGGAACTCGAGTTTGCAACGAAAGGACTTCTACTTTAAGAACATCTCCTGGCTCTGCTCCCTCAACCGCTACTGGCCCAGTGATAATATGAGGTCCGTCTTTTACATAATCATGCTTAATCGCAGAAGCCGCAATTGCCTTTGCATCATCCAACACTCCATCGGGTGAGATACCGAATTTGCCGAAGTACTCCACTGGATTTCTCCCTTGATCCTCTATCATTCCCTCATGCGATACCGTATCAAATGTTACAGCACTTCCTGATGGTACAGTAAGAATCGGAGAGCTGTCTCGATTAGGCAGTGATCCCCAGCGAATGTTCTCAATCGCAGACGTTACATAATAATCACCTTCTACCTTATCGATGGTTGTTGGTTGCAGCGGCATACTAAAGCCCACTGAAGGTAGAGCAAATGTAAACATACTTATAATCCCTACTGAAACTCCAAATCTCCTAATCGTTCGGTTAATAAACATTACGCTCCCCTCTTTACTATGTAATATTTTCTAACATGAATAAACACTAACATATAAATACATTTACAACAATATTTTTCGTTAACAAAAGTAACATTAAAAAGCTAAATATCAAGAATAAACTTACAAGTATAAATGATATGTAAGTATAATTACCACAATTGAGTCATGTAAAACTTAAATACATTTAGCAAACTTAAGGATCCATCTTCAGAGATTTGAACAAACGAAATTAAGTTACAGGAAAACTATGTATGTATTTCATGTTTCTGAACCCGCCGCAGGAATACTTGGAGCTAGAATAAAAAGTGGACACCCGTTAACGGACGGAAGGATAATAAGACTAACGGAGGTGTCCACATGGGAGAACAGCGGCAACGATATAACGAAGAATTCAAAAAACAAACGGTCAAATTCA
>NZ_PJFA01000017.1:0-125428 GCF_002843485.1 Paenibacillus sp. BGI2013 | reverse complement strand
TTCTTCGGTATACGTGTGAAATGTTTGTCCTTTTTTGGCCATAAAAATATCCCCTCCAAGTGTCACTTGAACCCTCATGATAACATGAAGGTTTTTTCAAGTGTCTACTTAAAGGGGATAATACCACATTAGACTTATTGCGTGGCTTTTAACTTCTTCGTAAGATAAAGTACAACATCGTCGTCCATAATCGTTTCTTCACCCGGCTGAATGTAATGATCATGTTTGTGTACACCGTGACCGTCTGGTATGTACCCGCGATGGGCATATAGAACTTGCGCTTTGCCATAATCGGAAAACACACCTACACCAATGCCTGCTACATCCGTTCGTTCCAGAATAACTTCCTCTGCTCGGTCCATCAACCGTGAACCAATACCTTGGCGCTGGAACTTCATTAGTACATTAAAATCGTTAATTTCGGGAATGCCTTGTTCCCTGAAAGACGGGTAGCTGGAATTCCACAATACATTCACGTATCCGGCAAATTCTCCATTCAACTCGGCTGCCAAGGTTACGCGTTCCCCATTCTGTTGTTCAGCCAAGTAATGAAGATACTGCTCAGGGGATCTCCCCCAACCCTGCTCCTGAAACGCCTTTGATATGATTACAGGATCGTTCTCATTTAATAGTCTGATATGTACACTCATTGATGAATCCTCCTTGAAAGATATTTCTAATAGCTATATTCCCAATCTATCCCGAAGCGATGTGATGTGAGCAACATGGTGTTTGCCATGCCAAGCATACATGCCCAGATTGTAATCCAGTCTTGTCGTTTCTTCCGATGAGGGATGATAAAATTGTTTGGCATAATCTGCATCTGTCAGCGCGTTTAACAGAAACACCCAACGACGATGGAGGGCATCCAGAATCTGAAGCGAGAATTCGACATCCAGGTCTCTTGAATCACTCAGTTCAGCCCAGCGCTCTTCATAATAAGGCCGAATCGTTGGTGTATCCTCTGTCAGCGCCAACTTGAAACGAATCATACTGTTCATATGGCTGTCTGCCATGTGGTGAATAACCTGTTTGAGCATCCACCCACCTTCTCGATACGGTAGACTTAATTGCTCTTCACTCAATCCCTTTACCGCTTCTCGTGCGTGTTCAGGCAACTCAGCAATGTCCTGAATCCACTTCTCCCGCTGTGCCAAAGTAACTTCACCCGTGTGTACAAATGGTCCTATCGGAAATCTTTCATCCATCCTTTATTCCTCCTTGTTTACATGATTCAAATAACTTTAAGCAGGATCTACAGGGCATATTCCATAAGCCAACAGTCTCGCATCTGTCCTTCGTGCTGCTCATGTTTCTCCAACAGCTTAATCTTTTGGAAATCACATTTCTCGTAACAGGATATCGCTCTTAAGTTCCAGGATTGAGGGTCCATAACCACTTTACGGGCTTGTTTTTCATTAATCAGATAAGCCAGCATGGATTGCATCAACTGTGTACCAATGCCTCTATTCCAGTATTCTACCTCACCAATAAACTGATCCGTTCCATAGATGATCTCATCCGTGTCTCCATAACCATACTCCGTTCGCTCTTCTTCCTCAAGCTCATAGAACTGAATGTATCCAATCGGATGTCCTCCATACTCAACGATACAACGAGTAGCACCATCTTTTTGATTGTAAAAATGCTCTCTCACCTGTTCCAGATCATGCGGCCGATCACGCCCTTCATAGTATTGAAGAACTTCCGGGTCTGACAGCCACTTCACCAGATGTTGTTCATCTTCTGTGTCCAAGAAACGTACAGTGATTTCATTCGATTCATATACATTCATCATTCTGATTACTCCTTATTGATCTTCAGATTCTCACTCGTAACCCAACTCAGATCCTTCCCTAACAAATGCTCGTTGTGAACATAATACACCATGGGATTCTCAAGCGGCTGAGTCGTTCCATCCAAAGATCTGAGCGTTAACCGCAACTTGTAACTCCCTATCTCATCAGGTATCGCAAATCCTATCAGATTATCAGCTGATTTCATGCTTTTCCCCTGGGCCTTCAGATACTTTTCCAGAATGACTTGATCAAGATAGGAGCTGCCAACAGACGAGGGCATGTACCACGCATCATCTTGTTCTTCAGTGAATGTGACCCCTTCCCATCCAGGGACAACGGGATACACCATATGCTGGTCCTTGTCTTCTCTTTTTCGCGTTATCTCTAACTCTACCTCAACTACATCCGTATCAATCTGCCTGATCGTGCCTGCCATCACAACATCCTGGGCACTCACACTTGGAATAACATAGCTGTATATGAGCAGAGTCACCAAGAGGATTATCGTTATTCCCGTAATCCAAAATATTGTACTTTTACGCATCTGTCTGATCCTCCCGTCTGGTTAATCATACTTCTGGAGTAGCTCCTCCTCTGTTAAAGATTGAGTTAACCTATCCAACTCAGGTGATGTCATCCAATCACTAGAGGTATTCAATCCATGCTTGATGGTATGTATCGCGCTATGTGCAGACATGTATATATTATGGTGGATTCCAGGTTGGACAATGATGTGCTCTCCTGCACGCACCACTCGAATCGAAAACATCTGATCGTCTCCATAACTGGCATACGCAATCCATCCGGTTTGCACCACATAAAACTCCGTTAGATTGATATGTACATGACTGTTTTGCCATGCTCCCTGGAAAGAGGCAACGGTTCTACAATAATAACTGCCGTCTTCTGTTATCATTTTATATTTCTGTTCCCCGTTCGCCATCTGCTCAAAGCTGGTTTTGACACCCGTTTCACCATATTTCTGTTCTGAAAATTCTGTGTTCAATCTGCTTCAGCTCCTTATGGCCTGCCAAATATACTTGCATTCTCTTACAGCAGTTCTACCATCAACCCGGTTCTCCTTCAGCTTGACTTTCAGCTGTTCCCGGTACTCAGGCTGTGTATAATCCGGGTTTCCGGGGATATCGGAGAGAAAGATGGCAAACTCTTTTTCATCCGAGAAAATCATAAGTGCTTCGTTATATTCCTCAATCTTGATATCCTTAAACGCATTTCTTTCCAAACGCTCACGTACCTTTGTTATATCCGTATGAATACCAATCATAACTCCACCCTTTTGTAGCAATCTCCCATGCTCAATAATGGAAGTTGGACCTCTGCGATCATAGATCAGACCAAATTGCTTATCTTCAAATGGCATCTTTTCTTTCGTGCTTACACAGACAAATTTCACATTTGTTTTCGTGCTTGAATGAAGACTGTTCCGAGCTATCTTTATCATCTCTTCCGAATTATCAACCCCTATAATGTGATCGGTATATTCCGACATTTTCAACGTAAACTCCCCATGTCCACAGCCTGCATCTAGCACGGATGTATACTGAGGCAGAAGCTTAATCAACCGCTCTTCAAAAATATCTTCAGCAGAGTTACCTTCCAGCGTATACAAAGCCCTACCCTTGTATCCCCCATTACGTTGTGCAATCATATCGTACCATTCCATGCTCATAGAGTTCCCCCTGACAAAAATTCCCTTTATTTAAACATTCGACATAGGTACGTCGATTCTCCTGTTTGGATATACGATATATCTTTGCTAAAATATGAAACGCTTCTCTTCCAGCTTCCGTATTAAGGTCGAAGCCGTATGTATCCCATATAATAAACCATCTGATCTGGAGGTAGAGCGCATGTCATTTTTCAAGAAAATGTTAGCCAGTGTAGGTGTTGGAGCAGCCAAAGTAAATACGGAATTGCATACACCAGAGGTCACGCCTGGAGGAATCATCTCGGGGGTTGTGTACATTGAAGGTGGAGATGTGGAACAGAACGTAGATCGAATCTATCTTTCAATCAAAACCCATTACATACGGGAGCACGATGATCGTAAAGTAAAAGAAACAGCCGTTATAGCCAAATATCTGCTCACCGAAGGTTTCACCTTACAGCCTGGAGCCAAATTGGAGAAAGACTTTTCATTTGACCTCCCAGAAAATCTGCCAATTACACTGCATCGTGCAGAGGTATGGGTGGAGACGGGCCTCGATATTTCAAGTGCTGTAGACCCCTCAGACCGGGACAGACTGCATGTTGTTCCTAGCAAAGACATGAACACCGTGCTCGATGCAATTGATATCCTTGGTTTCAAGCTCCGTGAAGTAACCAATGACTATGCGCCGAAGCTGGGCGGTAATCTGCCATTTGTGCAGGAATTCGAATTTGTACCAACAAACAAGTTTCGTGGGCATCTGGATGAGTTGGAAGTGCTGTTCTATCCCATGGGCGATTCGCTGGAGCTGCTATTACAGATCGATCGCCGCGCTCGTGGACTCAGTGGAATATTCTCGGAAGCGATGGGCACGGATGAAAGTTTTGTCCGCCTGCATCTATATGAAAGACATCTGGCGCGAGGGGCGCATTCTGTCGCTCAAGGACTAGAAGAAATCATTTCCAAACATATCTAATCTATAGTTTGTGTTAACGAATAAAAACCGTCCTCTATCAGACAAATCTGATGAAGGACGGTTTTTGGGTTGGTTCAGTTTCACATAGTAACGAGCTGATCTATATATGTTCCCTTTAACAATTACACGATAACGGAGAGGACAGAAATAACTTGAAGAAGCAAAGCGTTCGCCTTTATCCACGGATTTTCCCCTTTCGAAAAGGGGATCAGAAAAATCTGGGGATAACAGCGATCGTAAGGTTGTTCTGTACTCGGAGTGTCCGTGTAATTATCCATTAGCGAACATATATATATTAATACACTTCGGTACTTTTCAGACTCAACGTTTCACATACAAGTTGGGCAAAGGCATCGAAGCTTTCGCAGGATCGCAGGCTTTCCAGTTGCTCCTCCTGCCGGATCAATTCTACAAACAGATCATATATCCCCATCGCCTGTTCGTAATCCTCTTTGCAGATAGATAACATAAATACAGCATGTACTTCATTCTCCTCATCCCACGGAATCGGCTTCTCAAGCAGGCATACCGATACGGTCGTACGAGTTGAACTCAGCTCCATGGGATGCGGAATCGCCATACCTCTTCCAAGCGCGGTTGAAGCCATCTTTTCCCGCTCCTGCACAGCTGGCCAGAATTGCTCCGTCACGATTCCCTTCTCCAACAGCGCTCCGCTCATCTCAGCCATAAGTGTCATTTTGTCAGGCTGATCGGACCGAAACATGAACAACGCTGGATCAAAGTAACGCAGTAGCGTCATTTCCTCCTGCTCATCACTGGTTCGCACCAGATGAGTGATCGTTGCCATGTCTCGTTCCGATGGAATCGCAGCAATGACAGCCGACGGTTTGCCTTTGGACTCACGTAACCGGATCGTGGAAATAACCAAATCTTCGGGTACACTCCCCATCTCCTCATACTCCCGTAGCGAAACCACACGAGAGACCTCCAGCTCGGCAAATAACGAACGCAATCTCGATTCAAGAATACGGGCTGTGCCGTATCCTGACCCACAGACGAGTAATACGGATTTCCGTTTGCGATGAGGAATCTGGTATTTACGTTCCAATGCTGCACCAATATGAAGAGCCAGGTAACCAATCTCACTGTCATTGATCTCATGAGGTACGTATGTCTGTAGCTGTTTCACTGCACTTATCGTAATCTCATAGGCGAGTGGATAATATTTACGTATATGTCCCAGCAGTGGATTCCGCATATTCATGCCATGTTCCAGGCGAGTAATCATGGGCTTCAGATGGGCATACAGATCATTCGGCAATCGTTCATCATCACGCAGATCATAGGTGTACCGATCATAGATATGACCCAACATTTGCTGTACAGCAAGATATAACGGGTCACTTCGAAGTCCATTCCAATCGGTAGCGGTCATTTTTTTGCTAACAATGTGCAGCAGCAGATAATCTCGCTCTCCAACTGGACAGTGAATGGAATATAACAACTCCAGATCCTGAATAATCTGCTGTGCAAGTTGCTGATCCTGAACATTCGCCTCCACTTTCTCGAATCGCTCCAGTTCATGCCCCTGCTTAATACGTAATACCATAACAGCCAGATGCGTAATCAGATCTTTCAGTGCCACATCTGCAATACGAACATCCTGTTGGCCTACATGGCGAATGACGATCTCGCGGATGTGCGCGGGTTCGATTGGATACAACAAACGTTCCTGTGCAACGGTCATTCCTTCGGGGCCCAGTTCTTCATCTCGCGAATCGGCGTACTCGGCAAGGCAATAGCGGAACCTGTGCTCGTCCCCGACGACCTTCACACCATGTCCTGGCTTGATCTGAAGCTGAAGCTGGTAGTTCTCCAGAATCTGACGAATGATTTTCAGATCATTGTTCATTGTTGCACGGCTTATAAACAGCTGATCAGCGAGGTCTTCCATCTTGATATGACCCGGTTCACCAAGCAGCTTAAACAATTCATAACGGATACGCTCATCAGGCGAACCAGGTACTGGAGCACCTTTTTGCCCATCATCCTTCCGTTCCTCCAACAGCTCATTATACCGCTTCGCATCATGCACACGAATGGAATAACCCCGCCCACGCTTGGATTCCAGGCTCCCGCCATGCCCCGCGAGGATATGATCCAGCTTTTTCAGATCATCCCGAATAGTACGTACAGTAACTTCCAGCCTGTCTGCAAGTGCTTGGCTCGTCCAAGCCTGTTCCTGTCCTTCACCATGAATGAGGTGGAACAGCTTTTTCAACCGTTTAGTTGGAAAAATCATACCGATATCCGACCTCCCTTCTTATCAGGATTGTGTCAAACTAAAGCCCACCTTATATCGATACAAGTACCGTCATCAATTTACAATGTGCGAGTTCCGGCAAACGAACGACCTCTTCTCCATCGGTTAACCTCTGCTGAGGCTTCAGTGGTTGTTCACCAAGAGATACACGCTCTGCATGTACAGGTTGATTAAAGTGCATGTTCACGTTAGCAGACTGTGACAAATACGGATTGAAGACACGTACAATGTATCCGTCACTCTGCTCTGCTTTCTTGAAACTGCTTAACACCACGTTGGAATCGTTGCTGAACGACATCAGGCTGTAGTCTGTATCAAGAACAAGTGCCTCATCGCGGAAAGCAAAGATCAGTCGTCCGTTCAAAAAGTCGCATCGCTGATAACTGCTGATCGGTGTCAAATATTCACGTGCAGCACGAGCTACATTCGCTTCGTCGAATCCGGAAGCCTGGATATGCAGGCCAAAGGTAAAGAAGAGCTTGCCAAGCAATTGCGCATCAGGTGTAGCCACAATTTTCTCACCGGAGGCCCGGCCAGGACGATACAACAGGTTTTCCTTACCCATGAAACCGAAAGTACGGAACAAGGTCAGGGCAATGGTATCCATTTGCTCACCAATAATCTCGTACTCACGTACACCTTCCGTCATCACAGCCATACCATGCGTACCGTTGTTCAACCCCGCATAACTCTGCATCGCTTCAATAGTGATCGGTTTCTCCTGCCATTGTTCGCGCTCCCATACTTCCACTTCTGGCAATGAGGTTGGACGAGCAATGACTCCAAACGGTTGATCTGCAATGGATAGGGATGAAGCAATTCCTGTATCAAAAAGGACACGCAGACGGTGGCTGAACACCTCATTCTGCACCTGAACCTGGAAACGGATCAGATTCTCTCCTTTGCGAAGAGATATCTCCACTTGTATTGGCAATGCTCCCGACGTGATGCCTGCGGCGCGCTCTTCCAGATCGTAGGGGACATCCAGCGTGAAACGCAGGGATAGTGTCTGAGATACAGACGTTTGGGTGGTCGTCGCACTCATCTGGCTGGCTGCCGAAGAAACAATCAGATCCCGCTCGGGAGGAGAATAATTGTAGGAATCTCCGTCATCCCCGTTATCTTCGAAGACCATTTGATCCGCATACACTTGGCCAGATCGCTTATCTGTAATTTGCAAGGTGCCGTTTGCTTGCAGCGCAATGCTGAAATGTTCATTTTCAATCGTGTCCACGTTACGTCGTTCAATGACAGGTGCAGCGCCCTGACTGAAATCAAAAACAATCTGGGTGTAACCCATCGCCGGGACCTCTTGCAGTTCCACCAGCAATTTGGCGCGATATACGCGTTCTGGCAGATGCACTTTGCGACTTGGATTCAGGTCAATGTGTTGTCCAAGCACATAATCGGTCTGATCTACTTTTTCCACAATGGTGTAGGCCAGCTCGCGCCCCTTCGTATCCCGAATCACAAAGGATTCTTCCGGAATATAAGCTTCAATCTCAGTAACCCCGCCTCGCACATACGGTAGCGTGTTGAACAGGGTGAACGCAAATGTCTCCTTCTGCTGTATCGTTGAAGCAATCATCCGCATATGCAGGTCGAGCAGATTGAGTGCGATATCATAGGCCTGTTTGTAACGAAACGCAACGTCCTGATTCGTCGTATCGCTGTTACAGCCACCGATGCTGTCATGTGCCGCATTCTCAAACAACAGCTTCCAGATGTCCTCCACAATGCGATGCGGGTAATCATGCCCGAGAGAATGGCTAATGGCAAGTACAGGTTCTAGCGTGTTAGCAATCAGATTCTCAATCTGGTTATTCTGTTGCTTGAGATCCGCACGGGTGGAAAAAATGGACTTGTGAATCCGCATGTGCTTGGCTTCCATTAATTCACCCCGAAGTACAGGCAGATCCTGACTATCCGCTTCGATCTCCGCCAGAAAACGTTCCGGTTCATTCATCACATATTCGCGTTCTGTATCCAGTGCATTGAACCGTTTAATCAACTCCGGCAGGTTCAACCGGACAGGCGCCTGGTCAAACCCATTAGGGAAATAGATATGTTTGGTCGAGGCTTTGCGTTCCAGCGCACCAATCTGTTTCTCCAGATAAGGGATTAGATCTTCCTCATTCTCTGGAATGTTACCACCGTAGTAATATCCGAATGGCATTTGTACAGCAAATACACGGCTGCCGTCCGATCCTTCCCACGTAAACTCGGTATGTGGATTCGTATTATCTGATACGCCTCTCCAGAACAGGAAACGTTCAATGCCAAACTCGCGATAGATCTGCGGCATCTGTGCTGATTGTCCAAACGCATCCGGGACATAACCAACCTTCATCGCATGTCCGTACTTTTGTGCTGTTTTCATACCATAATACAGGTTTCGGACCATGGATTCACTGGAAATAACCAATTGATCCGTCTGTGTATACCAAGGTCCAGTCATCAGTCGTTTGGCTGAAACCAGTTGGCGGATCCGTTCCTCATCTTCGGGACACCAGCGGATGTAATCATCCAGTAGCGAGCCCTGTGCATCCAACAGGTAATAATGGAATCCATCGATATTCTCCAGTGCATCCAATACTTCCTTGACGTGTTTGACAAGATACACTTTGGAACGGGAGGTCGTAAAATACCATTCCCGGTCCCAGTGCGTATGTGGAATCACATGTACTTTGGTACGATTTCTTTCACTCATATCTCTATATCCCTCCAGATGCTTTTTTTAGTCAAAAACGAGTTCTATTTCTTCCCCGTTTTTCTTCACTGAAGCTTCCTGAGTCTTGGCAGGCTGTTTCTCTTCTTCATCGCGGAAGTTCACCAACATGGTGCCACCCGCCACGATCAGTGCGCCGACAATGCCTCCGGCAAGGTACGCGATTGGGGTACCTACTGACACAGCTCCATATAAGCCGCCAATTGGTGGCATGATGATATGTGCTCCCAGCAGTGCAGTCAAGGCAGCGCCCGTTGCACAGGCAAACATGTTGACCAGAATCATTTTGGCAGGGTTACGCAGTGTGAACGGAATTGCACCTTCCGTGATACCGATCACACCCATAATCACTGCACCTTTTCCCGCTTCCTGATAGGTTTTGGAAAAACGTTTCTTCATCAGCAATGTTGCCAAACCATAACCAAGCGGCGGAATGCAGATGGCAATATTGATGAAAATATTCGGCAGATAGACACCGGACAGGAACAGGGCGTTGCCTGCCATCCATGCCGCTTTGTTGACAGGTCCACCGAGATCAAATCCGATCATCGCGCCCAGAATAATGGCAAGTAGAACGGTATTCGTTCCACTCTGGCTCATGTTTTGAACCCAAGCAATGAGATACTCATTCAGCGCGCCCAGCGGGCCACCCAGAATGACCGCCATCAGAAATCCGGTTAAACCAACGGTAATCAGCGGTAAAATAATTAACGGTACCGAGCCAGCGGCCGGACCTGTAATCTTAACTTTGTTTTTGACCCACAAGGTGATGTATCCGGCAAAGAAGCCTGAGATCAACGCGCCGAGGAAACCGGCGTTGGTCTGCTGTGCCAGCACCCCGCCGATCAGACCTGCGGCCAGCGCAGGTTTGTCGGCAATGGAGTAGGCAATGTAACCGGACAGGACAATCGTCAATAGTCCAATACCGCTCCATCCTACATTTTGCACGAGATATAAAATATGCAAGAATCCGCTTCCATCTTTGTACGGATCAAGATCAGTAATGCCCATTGATAGTGCGATAATTTTGCAGATGGCAACGACCAGGGAACCCGCGATAATGACCGGCAGCAGATAGGAGATACCTGTCATTAGATGTGTTTTTGCTTCACCAAACCATTTTCTCATCGTACTCTCTCCTCATGTGGAAGGTGGGGTTAAGCTTGTCCGTTCACTGCCTCGACAGCTTTGGTTAATACCGCTTCTGCCTGACTTACGGCATGACCAATTTTGACACGCACGACTTTTTTATCGCCAAACCGATCCATGTCCTTCACCGTTTGATCGGCTGCAATCAGAACAAAATTCGCTGCTGCAATATCTTCTTCCGTCAGCTTATTGACTTGCCCCATGGCTCCCTGCTGTTCCACTTTGATCTCATATCCCAGTTGTTGAGCTGCTTTCTCCAATGCTTTGGCGGCCATCGGGGTATGGGCGAGACCTGCGATACATGACGTTACACCTACAATTTTCATTATGACACCAGTCCTTCCGTATATTGATGAAGCAACGTATATACATCTTCCGGCTGCACCGCTTCTACGATGGCCTCTTTGAATGAATCTTCCAGCAGTAAGGTGGCAAGTGAAGAGATGATTTGCAGATGGGATACGTCTACATGACCTTTAGGCACAAGGATGGCAAAAATAAATTTTACCGGCTTGCCGTCATGAGATTCCCAATCAATGGGCTCCCGCAATCGAATGACCATCACTGCCGGACGTGTTACAACTTCACTCTGGGTATGGGGAATCGCAAAGTGATCCTGAAGTCCCGTGGAGTAGACACGTTCGCGTTCCCACAGATCAGCCGCAAGTTGTGCACGGTTTGTAGTGATGCTGTAACGCTCTGCCTCCGCAGATATAAAATCAAATACGTCCTCTTTACTATGCAATGTCTGATCGAGATAAATCTGATTGGTTGTAATCATGATCTCTGTCTCTCCTCCTCTCTCTATCCAAAACGATAAGCGCTTACAAGATCATTGTAACGGATTCTTCCTTGACCTTGGATCTAGAAAATTTCCCCTTCGAAGCGGAAAAACATTAGCCATAGTAAAAAACCCTGAGTCGAATAGACTCAGGGCAGTTGTAAATGAGTTTCAATGGTGCGCTGCAAAGGCAGCTTAAGTAAGTACAGAACCTGGACTCTAAGCGGATAAAACATCAGGAACGCTGTGTCCAACGCTGCATTCCTGATCGAAGACCGTAATATGCTGCAGCTAGCAAAATAAATCCGGCAACAGCCATAATCATAGATGTTGTATCCCATTGAACACGGCTTCCAAAAGCAATCTTGGATTGCAATGGGGTAACAGAAGAAGCGGTGTTCGTAAGATCAGGTACATAATTCATGGTCATGATCATGCCTTGAACGACATTCCAAGCTACAAAACCGATGATGAATAACAAGGTAACCAAAAAGGATTCCATCGCTAATCGTTTGTTCATGCTTGTCATTTTGCCTCCTCTTTCCAACTCAATTAGACAAGATGTGCTGCATCTCCTGTTTCAAACGTTCTTTATTTTCGTCCACATATTGATACAGCAGGTCAAAGCTTTCTTCGTTATCCGATTGCATGCTCAAATTCGCGGCTTCCAGTTCAATCTGCTGTAATACCTCATGAATCTGTTCCCCGTGTGTTTGCAGGCTTGTCGTGATGTCATCTTCGGACAGGCCATTCACATTATCTCGTAATTGCCCGTGCGTTACGCCGCTTTTGGACAATAACTGTTCTATCTTCTTCAGGATCACGGCATCTGCATCATTGCCGATCCGCTCCATAGCTGTTATCGTCTCACCCAGATACTGTCCGCTGGAATTCTCAAGGAAACCGGTCATCCCGTTCATGGACAGCTCGGTATCCAGATCAATGATTAGAATGATATCTCTAAATACTTGCGGAAGTTCCGGCCCACTTTCTCGAATCGTCGCAAATTCAGCCCGATAAAGGTCCATGGCAATACTCCCCACCACTTCTTCACCTGAGATCTCTTCAAGCTGATCAAGTGGTAACAACTCCTGCAATTCTTCTTGTAACTTGTTCATCTTTCTCTGCCTCCTGTATCTCTCTGTCTAAATAGTTTGAACGTGTTTTTTACACTGGACCACTACGCAGTCAGAATAAACTTCCGATCGCTGTTATCCCCAGATTTTTTCAATCCCTTTATTAAAGGGTAAAATCCGGTGATAAAGGCGAAGTGTAAGCTTCCGAAGCAGCTTTCTTGCAGAAAGCTTTTAGCTCCGCTTCTTCAGTTTTTTTCTGCCCTCTCCGTTATCGTGTAAATTTCAAGTTCAACTACGCCGACACGTTATTACATCATATCAGAATACGCTATATAAGTTGAACTTATGGAAGTTGGTATAGTATATCCTTTAACAATTTACAGGGAATATCGTCAAGTTAACGTGCACTTGACCTCTGGAAAATGTTCCGCTGTTATGATCTTGACATCACGAGTCTTGGGAGGGGTAATGATGCGCCTGGCCTTGTTCACAGACACCTATCTTCCGGAAACCAATGGTGTTGCTGGCACGCTCCACCGCTTGAGTAACCATCTGAACCGCAGAAGAATTGAACATCTGCTGTTTACTCCGAACTCCGTCATTGAAGGAAGCCATGAGACTCAAGTCCGATCGGTTGCCAACATCCCTTTTTTTCTGTATCCCGAATGCCGCATTGCTCTACCCAACAGAGCAGACACGCACAAGCAGCTACAAACCTTTCAACCCGATCTGCTGCATATCGCCACACCTTTTAATATGGGGTTGCTTGGTCTGAGGTATGCCCTCAAACACCATCTTCCCCATGTTGTCTCCTACCATACCCACTTCGATCGTTATCTCGAATACTACCGGTTGAAAAGTATGATTCCTCTCTACTGGAAGTATATCCAGTGGTTCCACCGTGCCTGTGATGCAACCCTAACTCCATCGCAGGAAACGTTAAACACCCTGCAAACCCAAGGCATTCAGCGTCTGAAACTTTGGTCTCGCGGGATTGATTGCAACCTGTACTCCCCTGATAAACGCAGCTCGGATATCCGTGAACGATACCACATCACCGCTCCCCTTATTCTACTCTACGTTGGACGCATTGCCCCGGAAAAAGATATCGCTACACTCACGACTACCATGCAGCAGTTGCCCCAGGAAATGCAGTCCCGTGTACACTGGATCATCGTTGGCGACGGCCCATCTCTCCCGAAAATGCGTCTGCAATCCCCACCCAATGTCACCTTTACAGGTTATATGCATGGCGAAGAACTTGCTGTTATGTATGCTTCGGCAGATCTGTTTGTGTTTCCTTCCTCTACGGAGACATTTGGCAATGTGGTACTGGAAGCGATGGCTTCAGGACTCCCTGTAGTGGCGGCCAATGCCGGAGGTGTAAAGGATCTGATATCCCACCACCGCAATGGTGTATTATTCGAGCCAGGTCAGGCTGATGCACTGATTCGGGAGATATGTCTCTGGGGAAATCACGTGAACCAATTGAGGATGATGGGACTGGAAGGCAGAAAGCTGGCTGAGCAGCGGTCGTGGGAGCATATTTTTGATACACTGATCGGGGATTATGAGGAGGCTATAGAACATCGGAATAGACGAACGAAAGATCGAATTATTACAGCGTAGTTTTATGAAATCATCTTCTTCCAACAACCCATAACCACCGCCTCTGCCCTATGCTAAATTAAACCGGTTCGCTCGTTCAGGCTGCCATAGCATTTACACTCTGCTACGGTCAGCCTGAAACATGTTTCCAATACGTTTCATAACAAAACCTCCTTCTTGGAATGGGTTAAGCTATTTATTCCGTATGTAGAAACATAGAAGCCGAAGTTATTGAAATTATTTAGAGTATTTTGAATGATTGTATAAATAGAAAAAGACATGACCTCATTGAACTGGATCATGCCTTTTATTACAAACAATCTATTGGTTGAATTTACTGAACGGGACTTTGATATCTACAAACCCTTTAGCGTAGGGTGCAACCTCATAAGGGTGGAATCGGATGACGATACCTTTGTCATATAAAAAGAATTCAGATGTTTGATCAAGCTGAAAATCATAAATATTTTCTTCAAAAATAGAAACTCCTGCATTATACATGGCTAATAGACTGTTGGAGATTGATTTCTCTACTTTCTCCATTTGAGTATCGTCTTTAACATACTTGCTTAGCTTCAGTTCTTTCCCCGTTCTTAAATCATAGTTATATGATTTTGTCGCATCCATTCCATGTGCTCCGCCAGTGTACACATGATCTTCATATACCACAGATAACTTTTCTTTTGCATTGTATTTTACACTGGCCATGGTGATGTAGAAATATTTTTTGTTTGATTTCTTTTCTTCTTTGTCCAGGCGAGCTGCTTTCACTGCGTGGAGTTTAAATGTCTTGTTCAGTTTATCCGTCACAGATTTATTACCACCTGTTAGATGTATGTATGGCTGTCCTTTGTAATATTGGACCTTCGTTTTCACTGTAATCGTGCTGCCTGCCTCCACATGACTACTCGGAAGAATGATAGCAATCAGTACAGTGATCAACAGGTAATTTATCCATCTCAATTTTTTTCTTTCCATTCTATATTTCAACATTATCGATTAACCCCCTTTGGCTCAAATGATAACGTTTCCTGCATTCTGTTCCATATTACCTGTGGAGTGTTCTTTAGGTCTGTTCCGCTCTGAACGTTGCCAATCCAGATGTCCTCTGCTCCTGGGTGTTGTAAATAGTGCCTAAGCGTTGCTTTGATCAGAATAGACGAATTTAAGTCCAACACCTCATCCAGTGGTATCCAGAATAACTCGCCTTCATCCGAGGGCACAAAATGTCGATGCGTCGTCTCTCCGAAATATACAAACTGTTGCCAAATCTCACCACCGTTAACTTCCAACAGAATATATCGAAGCCGAAAGTGTTCGACATCCTCTTGCGTGAACCCGGTCTCTTCTTCAATCTCCCGATAGTTGGCGGTCATGGGTGTGTTCAGTTCCCCTTGTTCCAGATGTCCGCCAATGCCACCCCAGAATTCAAAATCAAACAATCTGCTACCCGCCTTCTTCATCATCAGCATGTCTGAGCCATTGCTCAAAAACGCTGTAGCCATCTGTCTAATTTCCATATGTTCCTCGCTTTCCAAACTGGGATTATAGGAGTCTTTATCTATTTAAACTGAACTAAAGAATATTTACACTAGCCACTCCGATGACAGAACAACCTTCCGATCGCTGTTATCCCCAGATTTTTTGATTCCTTTCCTAAAGGGTAAATCCGGGGATAAAGGCGACCGCTCCGCTTCTTCAGGTTATTTCTGTCCTCTACGTTTTGTGTAAATGTTATATTCAATTTATATAACCGCCTTCTACAGCAATTCCTTTAGCTCACTTAGATGCTCAATCGTATGTAAAGGACTAGTTTTAATCCTGTCCTGCCACGGCTGGTTGACCTTCATCCAGATGGTGCTCATGCCTACGCTTGCTGCTCCTTCAATATCGTTCACCGGATGATCGCCAATGTAGATGCATTGCTCTGGGCTTAGACCGAAATGATCTAGCGCAAGCTGAAATATGCGTGGATCGGGCTTTTTGACTCCAGCCTCTTCTGAAACAATAATATGGTCGTAATCATCCCGGATACCGAGTTGATCGATCTTCCCATACTGAATATCGGTCTGCCCATTGGTAATTAACCCGGTTTGATATTTCCCCCGAAGATGCTGAACGACTTCTCGCGCCTGTTCCATCAGAACTGAACTTCGCACATACTCTCTGCCATAGAACTCCATCAGTTCTGCATGTGGCGGATACTCTGCCCAAGGCAGTTCATTCAACAACTCGTTGAACAGAAGGGGTTTGTCCTTATAACCATCCTGGTCGAGTTCAATAATTCGTTTGCTTATATCTTCGGTTGACTCAAGGTGACCAAAATAGGTTTTAATCAAACTCTGCGTGAAGCCGTCAAAGGTCATTGTTCTGTTCAGAATTGTATTGTCCAAATCAAAAATAACGGCTTTAATATGATCCATCTTTCTTCTCCCCCAATTCTAGTACATGCGTTATCTTCTCCATACTCGTCACTTCTCTAAATCCCAAGTCGCGATAAAAAGAGCCGGCAACCGGTTGATCCGTGTACAGAACCAGTCGAGCGTAATGTTTTTCCGCTTTATGAATAACCGCATCCATCAGCCTGCGCCCAACCCCATGTCTTCGAAATTCTCTCATCACATAAAGCCTGCGAATTCTTCCGGTATCAGTCACTTCAGAATAAGGATCTCTGTTCAGACCGCAGATCCCAACCACCTTATCGTGCACTCTGCATTCAAAAAGCGCTTCATCTTCTTGCTCGAATGTATTGATTCCTGTCTCATATTCATGGATTAATCGCTCGATATGTCTGAACCCCTCACTGGAGCTTTCGACCAGCATCGCCACTAAATCGTCATGATTCCACACCGATATCTCCTGTATTTGCATGGTGTAACCGCCTCCATCATTTTAAATCAATGGTACACATGCAAACCCAACCATACATTGAACGATGGCCGGGTTTATCTTGTACAGCTCATTCTCATTTTTTCTTTTTGTGAAAGTGATAACCCGTGCACAGACCCTTTTGTTTGGATTTGGCTGAACAGTTATGTCCACCGTTCTTATCCAGTCTGCCTGGATGAGCATAAGCGGAAGAGGATACACCAACAAGTACGACAAGAGACAGGATTACGATAACAACCTTTTTCATAAGTCACCCTTCGATCAACACCCTATGCTTTAGGGCTTAATACGTGCTATATCATTCTACAATAAAATCCACAATTTGGATATCCTTCATCTTTTTAGCCGATCCATTCTCATAAAATCTTAAATTGCTTCAATGCATGGGTGACTCCATCTTCACTTGCCCGCAGGGTGACATAATCGGCGCTTTGTTTAATTCGTTCTCCGCCATTTCCCATCGCAATTCCGATTCCCGCATACACTAGCAGATCCACGTCATTCTCCCCATCGCCAAAGGCCATTGTATCCTCTCTGGATATCTTCAGGTAGTCGAGAACTTTCTCTGCGGCTATAGATTTGCTGACTTCGCTCGCTTCCAGCACATTCACTACATACGGATGGAATCTCACGAATCGTAAGGAAGGAAATCTGGATTGGAATTTCTCCGTCTCCGCTTCATCCGCATATAAACAAATGCAATATACGTCCTGTTCCAACATGCTGATTTTCTGTGGGGAATCCATAAGTCCAAGCGTATCTCTTAAAGCGTCAGTAACACGACCATCTGTTGTACACAACCCGTTCGTCTCAAATGACTCTGTAAAATATGAAATACTGTGCCCCTGCAACTCGGCAAACTCACTGAATGCTCTAACCATCTGTGCTGAAAGTACAGACTTATGTATCACTTCATCACCTGCTTTGATCAATGCCCCATTAGCCGAAATGATTGTATCGATTCCGAGATTTCTGAATTCTTCGCATAAATTATAGGGCCTGCCTGTGACGAGTACAACTTGAACGCCTTTACGAATCAATTCCCGGATCGACTCAGCTGTACGCGGTGATAAACTCCGATCTATTTCGCTCAGCAACGTACCGTCCACATCAAAGAATACAGCTCTAATCAAAATTTACTTCCTCCTCTGTCTTCAATTAAAAAGAGCAAGCACAGAATAACCTTGTGTGGTCTTCCTGCACTTGCTCTTGCAATTAACGGGTCTGAACATCTTGGGTACGACCCATGTACCATGATTGAAATGATTTGGCCGTATCCAGGGAAATGTCATGTGCCCGATGATGCAGTACTGGCTTGGCGCGGTTTACCGTATGAATGGAAGCCACACCGAACCAACGCTGTAACACATTACGGGTGATCTGCACTTCGATGACTTTCTCACGTTTGGAGATGAAGAGGGTTGAAGTGAGCGCACCGGTTCGAAGTTGAATGAAATTCTGATGCAGAATGTATCGGGTATGGAAAAAGTCCATCACTCTGCATGTTGCAATCCACACGAGCAGAATCGCGGAAATCACCCACCAGGCATGTTTCTGCCCAAACACCAATGGTTTGAAATACCACAATAAACCCGTAATTATGATCCACCCCCAGCTTGGTTTGAGCAGGCGCAGCCATAGTGATATTCGTGGAAGTTTTTCCATCTCCTGCGTAACCCGATAGGATGGCAGGATCTCCTCAATCAGGGTATAGGCTTGCTTCACAGGCAAGAAAGGATAGAGCGAGTTCACCTCCTGCTCGGATTCCCCCAGACTACCTGCAGTGGTCAGTTCTACTTCCGCTAATCCAAGCAGCCTTTTCATCGGTGACTGTGTAATTTTCACGGCCTGGACTCGCTCTTTCAGGATTGAAAATGACGTTTGCTCCATCATGCCCTTCGAGATATAGATCCGTTTGGCATCCGAGGTGATCTGGAAATTACCATACTTTACGAAGGTTCTGACTATGCCCAGAGCAATAGATATAATCAATAAAACTAAAATCATCAAACCGGCAATCCACCAGGAATCAAGCCAGGTTAATAACAAACTTTCCGTTACTTCTTCATCAGGGAAGAAGTCCTTCACCCAGGAATAGAGCGTAGCCAGGACCGGAATCAGTACGAGAAAGCTGAGCGAGGTAAAGGATGCTTTGAATATGTCCTTGCGGGTGGAATGATAATGAACAACCCGTTCCTGTTTTTCTTTTGCAGGCAGAGACATGACTTCATCAGTTATAAAAGGTTCGGATTGCGCCTCTCCCTCTTCCATAACCTGAACTGCATCCAACCTATCATGTTCCTCTGTTGCTCCTACTGTTTTTGCTTCTTCAGCCATATGACCTGCTACAATCTTCTCCAGCTGTTCCGCTTCGGAAAGTGAAACAACGTGTAACTGAAAGGTAGCATCTTCTCCCTTAATTCCGGTCTCGAATCGAATCGACGTCACCCTGAATAACCGATGAAACAACGTTGTATGACGATTCACATTCTGGACCTTCGTATAAGGTATCGTTCTTCGGGTACGGTTAAACACACCACTATAGATATGAAAGGCTGTATCGTCTGCTACATAACGCGAGGTGAACCACTTCAGGATCATGGACAGGATGCTAATGGAGACACCTACATAAAAAGCGATTCTTCCATAGAATATCCATTGGGACTCCGAGCCCTGACGGAAAACAAACAAAAAAAGGACGATAGCGAACCAATTCTTTACCCGTTTCCACAAGCTCCACAGCATGGTTAATGGATGATGTCGCTTCATATCGATCATTCATCCACCTCATTAATCCGCGCATAGGACGCAATCTGATGACGGAGTGCAAGTGCGACTTCCTCTGGCAATGCCGGGATTTCATGCGATGAACCCATCGTGCCAACCGATACGGAATAGAGTCCATATTTTCGCATTAAAGGTCCCTGATTTGTTGTAACCGATTGCACTTTCGCCATGGGGATGATCTGATGTACCTTGGTTAGCGCCCCACGCTTCAGTTGCAGGAACTCCTCATTCACATCATAGTACCAATGCTTGTATAACCATGAAGGCTGGATGAAAATATCCCACACCGCATAGAGCACAGATATGGCCGTAACGCCCCACAACAACCACCCAATCCACGTCTTCCATCCATAGATGGAGTCGAGTATTAACAGTACGGCAAGGATCAGGAAACCTATTGCATTCCATATGATGGCGCTAATTCTCCACAGGTTTACTGCATGAGGAGATAACCGTTGCTCGGGTGTATTCCACTGAATTGACATATGTTCACTCCTTTTTTCCTCGGGTACATAAAAACCACATGATACAATGTACGAACAATCGTCCACGATCGATGCAAAAAGATAAAGAGATGACCCCTATACAATACAGGTCGTCATCTCTTTTGTTCATTTCATTTTACTTTAGTGCATGTTCAAAAAGACTGGTTTTCAGTACCGAGAAGATGGGATGAAGCTAGAAATGGAGTAGCGGAGCGTAGGGAAAACTACGTGAGCAACTACAATGTTTCCTCAGGAAACATACTTCGTAAGCCTCCCGCTTATTTCGGCTGAATTCCATATTCGATGCTGATGATGCCACTAGGCATCCTTCGTAATCAAAAGCGGGCTTTTTGAACAACCTCTATAAAATCCTGTACTTCACACAGCCAAACCATATGATCTGTTCCTTCGCCCCAATAGTTGTTCGCCACCACATAGGGTTCACCGAATTTGCGTTGCCACTTCTTCTGTGCGATCTGGTAACCGCTATCCAGGCAGAATTGCTGAATTCCCAGCCGTTGCAGTTCACTAACCAGTGCAAGAATGAGCGCCGAACCAACCCCCTGTCCTTGAACCTCGGGCAACACATACAGGCTACCCAGTTCTCCGGTATCGTTCAGCCGGCCCTCTGTACATTCTCGAATCTCCTTACCACACGGTCCATACGAGATTGTGCCTACAATAACATCTCCCATTTTGGCGACGAGGAAAAATACACTTGCTTCGATGTTGTCCTTTGCTTGCAGTGCCTTGCGAATCATCACTTTTTTGTGTGTTATTTCACCCTGAATATCATCCAGAAGCGAGCCTATTCCCTCCTGATCAAATGCTGCGGGGATGGTTGTCTCGAACACCTGATACACTCCATCTGCATCCGATCGCGTCAAAGGTTCAATGGTAATTTTGTCATCCACAGGTTCTTCTCCGTCCCATATACCTTCTTAATCTGTACGTCGCTGAATCAGCCTTCTTAGTTGATTCGAATCCTCAAGAGGAATGCTATATCCAGTGTTCGTGTCTTCAAGGTTTACTAACAGGCCTTGCATCTTGGGATCCATTCCTAATGAAAAATCATACCGTGTTATCGAGCTGTCCGCATTTGTTATGCTCATGTCGTACTGTGCACTATAATTGAGAATACCCGGCATACGCTCTGCCTTATGTATTGCCTCCATCACGATCCGTATCTCATCAGATCGATCAAACTCAACATCTTGACATGGTTCCAAGGTGAGGTCTGGATTACACGTTAAGGTGATCAACAGAGGAAGCCCCTCTTCCGCGTTCGATTCATTCGGTTTACTGCACCCTGCAATGAACGTGGCAATGACAAATACGAGCAACACTCCTACATATTTCACCATACTGCGTGCCTCCCTGACTTAGTATTAAATAAACTAGTAATGAGTAGAGAAGTAATAAATACAGTATATAATGAAATGACTCAACTGCACTAACTATCTATATTCATATCAAGTTACGTAACTCCGGGTCCCATGAAGACAACATAGCTATCAGTTGCTCTACGGTCTCTTCCACAAATACCTGAACTCTCTCACCCGTGATGAACTCAGGAGTAATTCCCGGTTCTTCCCCATTAAGAAAAGAAAACGTGTGGTCCCGCCAGCGCACAATCTCATCAGCAGTTAAACGACCCGTCATGTCATAACCTGGTGAACTGTTGAGCACCTGCCATACCTCTTCGCTCCAACTCGAACCTTGATAGAGATTGAAATCGATCTGGTCCGTCTCCTGGTAATATAAACGCGCTAGTTCATCCTTCGATCTGCTACTGCCTATATGTTGATCTACCTTGTTGACCCGTTCGACGAATTCGGGATGCACACTACGGAACCAGTAATAATCTGTTAGCACATGCATAAAGTATCCTCGCACAAACCACTTCCATCCTTCATCGGTAAGTTGTTGCATATAGAATGAGTAAAGATCCTTCAATTCACCAACGTAATCTCCATCATCTTTTGGGTTGAAATGGGTGTATTCCTTATCATCTCTGGTTGTACCTTCGCGCATATGTATGGAATCTGGGGCGATATTCCCCAGATATAATGAACCTCGATCAGCCTGAATTTGCAGCGAGTCTGCAATCAGATTAGCAATATTGAGATGAACCATAGGTAACGGCATAGAGTTGATCTCCTTTTATCGGGAAGTATTCTACTATACTTAATAAAAAGAAACGATATAACCTACTGGTGCAACGCAGATCACTGGAATAGTGAGACTTCGCTAGGTTCCACCTTTTTTTCACCGTAGATGCGTGATTAACCCTGAATTCTCTCCACTTGCATGCGGTCAAACAGTTGCTCCAGATCCGTGTGGTACTCCGGATGCTCCTTCACAAGCAGACTAATATATTCCGACCCACACTCATAGAACATCAAGCGGTTAAACGGAGCAGTGTCTCCCATATGATTGCTTTCCTGCCCGAATTTTGCCCGAATCAGATTCTCAATATAACGCGCGTAACCCTCGTTCCACTCCAACCAGCTCCAATACTCGGCTTGTTCTTCATTTAATGAAGTGAACAACGCCTTTCTAGCTGTGTGTACTTGCGTCAGGTCTTTACTCTTCAAAGCTGACAACAATGAGTTTATCCGCTCCACAACGATTTCATCTTCGTACGGAAATTCATAATCCAGTTCCCATGTTACGCGCTTCAGCTCGTCCATTTTATGCTTAATTTGAAGACGGTTGACGATCCGCTCATCATATTTCTCATATATATAACAATGAACATATTCGTGGAACAGATAAACTTTCTGCTCCAGATCTTTGAACGCTGTATCCGTTACAATCGCACACATTCGTCCGTTCATATGATGCACCGGCATCGCAGCAAGGCATTCATCTGGAATATATAAATCGTCCGGTACCGTCTTCACCCACTCATATTGTTGCGTTTTGGACGAATAATCATAGATATATAATAAAGCTTCATAGGCTACAACCACTGGATAATGTTCTGCAAACAAAGGATGTATGCTAACCAAGTCTTTCTGAAGCTCGTTTAACTTGTTAATTTGCTCTAAAAAAGCATCCATGTCATTAACCCTCTCTTTACTGGATTGATGCGTTAATCATACTAGATCAGGAAAGATAAAACACTGAGAGAAAAATGATAATTCTGTTCGAGTGTGAGATGGTGAACGTTAAAAACGCTCTCCCCGTTTCTCATACAGGTAGATATCCAGTGCCTGAATCCCACGCCGGGCCAGCTTAATAAACAAGATCAGCGCATACACGCCCAGTCCATATAACAACACATTAATCAACATTGCAAATATCGTAACTATAGAACCAACCATCATTATAATTCCTCCTATTTTACCCTTTTAAATCATCACTCCCTATTCTAGCATATTTTTCCTTAGTTAACTTTTTTGGTAGATGTGAGAGTTGTTAGGTATGCTTATTGTTTCAAAACAAAAAAACTTCCACATCCGTATGTGAACGGTGGAAGTTTTTTAATCTGGTATACAGTTTCCTAAGTTCGCTCACCACTGACTATATGCCAATGCTGATGCTTCGAGTCTTGATAACTGCCCAAGTTAGTTATAATCTTCGACGAGCCTGTCTGAGCTAACAAGTCAGCAGCAATCTTTTTAATGACACGCATCATTTCTAAGAGTAGTTCATCATTATTCTCTTCCTCTTCTGAAATGAAGGACTGAATATGAATCTTGGGAATCACCACGATATGGTGTTCGTAGTATGGTCGGGTATGGTGATAAGCCATAACGTTATTTGTTTCCATGACAACTTTGACTTGAATTTTACCACTCACAATAGAAGTCCTGCGTCATAACATACCCTCCTCTTACTAGTGAGTTCTAATATATCCTGCCTTCTTCAACACATATTCCGTAAACGGATTGATCTCAGGGATCGGCTGATTCAGATCAAAATATCGGAGTTCCAGCCCTTCATCATCCAAAATGGTTGGGCTGCCCTTGATACCTGAAGCTTCATAAACAGCCATGACGTTGTAAACTTCATCACCATGTGGATACTGATAGTACATGTCCTCACCTGAAAAAATGCTAATGAGTTTGAATGATTCCGCTCTCAGTCCGGCCTCTTCATACAATTCCCGCGCAGCTGTTTCCTCCAAAGACTCCCCGGGTTCCATGGATCCCCCAAGTGTCCCCCAATCCAAGCTATCTGTACGTTTTTGTAGCAACAGGTGACCTTCCTCGTTGAACACGAGTACACATGAGCCCGCCATAATTAGAGGACGCGGGCCCACCAGTTTTCTTAGCTCCATGATATATCCCATCCATGCTTCTCCCCCATCTTCAAAGTGCATACGTGAAACCTACCCTTATGATTTGGTCAAGATTCCCTGATCTACGGATTTCTGAATAAGCTGCTGCGCATACTCCCACAATGTTTCGGAACCGTTCGCAATCTCACGGTTTCTGTTTAATACCTGATCACTTGTAATGTTATATTTCTGCCACGTATCTCCCTCATTCTGATGATTATGTATCAGAGGCTGCAACCGATCCAGAGATGAGGCAAATTGTGCTTCAGGCGTCTGCTTTGCTTCAAACTCTAACCATAATTGGAGTAGTTCTTCAGCCTGTTCCTTAGGCAACATACCAAACAGCCGATGAGCTGCTTTGAGTTCACGATCATATTTATCCGTGTGTCCCACCGTATCATAAGCGAACGTATCTCCGGCATCAATCTCGACCAGATCATGAACGAGAAGCATCTTAATGACTTTGAGGATATCCACATCCTTGTTGGCATGACTCTGCAAAACCAAGGCCATCATCGCCAGATGCCAGGAATGCTCCGCATCATTTTCAAGTCTCTCACCGTGCATAATTCTCGTCTTTCGTTCAATCGTTTTGAGTTTATCAATCTCAATGAGAAAGTGAATCTGATCCTGTAATGATTCGCTCACAGCACATCCTCCTTCATACCCATCTATGTGGATAGATCATACCAGTAAACTCTATAGTTAAAATCGAGTGACATCCCCACACCTTTTGCCAGACGAATTGAGCCTGTATTGTCCGGTGAACAATCCCAATACGGATGTATACCTACACGACTGCATTCTTCCACAAAAGCTTTTGCCACCATCGCACCATAATTCCTTCTTCTGTAGACTTCAACCGTTTCAATATCAACCGCATGTGTCTGATCTGCGATAAATGCCGAAAAGCAAACACTCGCGATATCATCGTTATGCACTGCAATATAGCCAAAGCCATGTTGTAAAAAATCATCTATTGTCTTCCAAAAGTGAGATATTTTATCTTTCAGGAATGGAGAATTGTTATATCTTTTCTCTCCTAATAGTACTTCATCTATCCTGAGAATTCTGACTTTCTCGTCCTGTGAAGCACATATGTCGAGAGGTGCTTGCTGACTTATCGAATTTGGATTCAACTTGAATACATGCTGAATATCACTGGAGATATCTCTTTTCCCGGAGATGTGCCGAAGAAAATCTTCCCAGGCTTCGTCCACCACACCAATTTCAACAGCATGCATATGTAAGTCCAATAACTCAGGTTCAATACGTTCCCGCATGTACTCTTTCAATTCATTCAAAAAGGGTTCACTTCGAGAATCTCCGATCAACTGAAAACCAGATTGTCCATGTACCCAAATTAGAGCTGCTGTGATATTCTCTGCATCATCTACATATATCCGTCCCGGGTTCAAGCCAGACGCCACCGCCTTGACTTCAATATTCTGACACGAGTCCGTGAGATGTTTTACTTTGTGGAAATCATGTTTATTAATCTCGGTAATCATAGGTTCATTCCTCCCGAATTCAAGACAAAGCCATAAAGCGTGTGTAACCTCTATCAAATCGTATATTCATAGATTCTCGTCTCTTCATCATCGAGCAGATATCCTTTGCCGATATAGGCCCAGTTATTTTTTTCATAATAATCAGTCAGATCAGTACATAAATACAGCTTGTCATACCCTTTTGCTTTCACCTCATTTAATGCATGGGTCTGAAGTTGTCCACCCAGATTTCGGCCCCGATATTCTGGATCAACATGAAGACATGCAAACCAGGGAAAGAGATCCTGCCTGCTATTCAGATCACTTCGCAACAAAGCGTACCCACCGACAATTCGGTCTCCGTCCAACATCACATAAAATCTTGGCACATCACTCTCTGTATCCACAGAACGCTCTATACAATCCCGATAGAAATGGAAGCTTGATTCCGAGCCCCATTGTTTCCAGAAATACTGTACTGCTTCTTGCATCACGTCCGGCTTCTGCCGAATATCAATAATTTGCAAAATGTTAATCTCCCTTCGCGCTTTTTGCTTTCGTATATGATCAAATGTCCAATTCAACGTTTAGTTCACGCACAAATACAGCTGTCCCCTTCATTCTGACATCCATATCCTCACCATCCCGAATCACACTCACTTGAACCTTTCCATCTCTTCCAATCTCATGCCCTTGCTCTATCACAAACTGTACCTCATCAATCTCTGGTTTCACATAGGTTAAATAATAAGCACCCATCACCCCGGAGGCTGTTCCAGTCACTGGATCTTCCGTCGTACCAGAGTAAGGTGAAGAGAAATGTCTGGCATGCATCATCGCATCGGAATCACGGGTTTTGAAACAAAAGGGGTGTAGGGAAGCTTTGGGATTCTCAATTAAAATTTCAGGGAACAGGGAAGAATCCGGTTTCATTTTAATAAAAGAGTTCAAATCACGAATCGGGATTAATACCGTCCAGGTTCCCGTACTTCCATAAACGATTGGAGTTGAAAGGTCAACATCATCCAGAGTGAGATTGATGGCGCTTACCAGCTTCTCGATATCCCCCTGGAATGGTATAAACTGCGGCTGATCCTGTTTCATTTCCATGTAAATGGTGTCGGCATTGCGCTCAAATCGTATGGGTAATGTACCTACATTGGTTTCAATTGTGATTAACTCGCTGTCACTTAACATCCCACGCGTCTTCAAACCATACAGTGATGCCATTGTGGCATGACCACACAGATTAATCTCATGTCCCGGTGTAAAATAACGTAATCTGACGTCAGCTATTTCAGAGTTCAACACAAATACTGTCTCATTAAAACCAACCTTATAAGCGATCTGCTGCATCTCCGTCTCACTGAAATGATCCGCATCAAAAACCACTCCTGCCGGGTTACCTTGACCCGGAACGGTAGAGAAAGCATCATAATGATAAACCGTAATTCTCCCCATGGTTATAACCACCTTTGCCCTAATTTACGAGAAACACAACAGAACCAACGTAGTCATCTTATTTCCTCCCGTACCTATTAGACTGACTTAAATTCTCTATCCAAAATCGAGAAAAAGTACTGGTCTGTCCACTGATTGTTCCACCATAGTTCTTCCTGGTAGACGGCCTCCCGTGTCATACCCACATGCTTCATCAGTGCTGCTGAGCGAACGTTTTGTGAATTGCACATACCGACGACCTTATGAGCTTGTAACTCTTGAAACGCAAATTGTAACAAAAGATGTGTAGCCTCGCTCCCATACCCGTTGCCTGCGTATTCCGAAAGCACACCGTATCCAAGTTCCCAGCTTTTTCGGTAATCCACATAACTCCACATCTGAACAATACCAATGGGTGTATCTTCCGGATCATTCAAGCGGCGTATAACAAAATCATAGGCATACGGTTTCTCATCTGCGACAGCAAAATGGCTGCCATATTTCTCACGGACCTTTTCCTCATCCGTTTCAACAGTTTCCTCAAAGCTCCATATATTTGTGTCACATTCAAGTTGACATATGAAGTCGAGGTCCTGCTCTGTGACTGTTGTTATTCTTACCTTCTCTCCCACGAATTCCATGTGTATTCATCCCCTTTATAAAAAAGATCATTGCTTCGGAATCTCCCACTCTGTATTAAGCACACCTCTACCAATATTCCATTTGGCGAGCAAAGCTCTCTGTCTGTTTTCCAGATCAAGATAGGGTGCTGCAACACAGGATAACGTGTCAAACATATGGATAAAATGAGGCCCTTCCTTGAAACGTCGAAGTCCGCCATATTCTTCATCATCCGCTGCCCATACAATCTTTTTAATACCCGACATTAATATGGTACAAGAGCACATAGGACAAGGTTCACAGGTAGTATAAAGCGTCAAGTCTTTCTTCTTCGAGAATTTCTTCTTCTCTACATCCAGCAAATGTTTTCCTGCCCGACGAATGGCATCCACCTCAGCATGTGCGGTGGGGTCGCAATCCGAGAAAACTCGGTTCCTGCCTTTACTCACGACAATCCCATCCACATCCACGATTATCGCACCAATCGGATACGTTCCTTCAATAAGTGATTGTTCTGCTTCTTCCAGAGCCAAAGTTAAATATTCATAATCCGATAACTTCATTTGAAAGTCCCCCTAAGTACAGTTATAGACCACCTACAAAACAGACTCCTTGTGCAATGTGTAATAGAAGAGATTGACGGAATCACCTTTAATCGTTAAACGTTTCGGATTGTGTACTGCCCGGCTTCACCCAGAAAATCACTTTTGGTTAACTCTTTTTCTCCGAGTAACATCCTGTAGTTCGATATCGTACCGTCATGTGAAATGATAAACGTATTGCCGCTCTGTTGCCTGCACCATTCAAGAAGCTTTTCAGCTAATATCTGGAACCGATCTGCATCCATCTGATTAATACTTTCTTCCCAACAATCCAACCCCAAATTAAGCATTCTTATGTCAGTATACTGATGGCTGAACTCTTCCTTGGAATAGATCTGATCACAGACGAAAGGTACAAACTCTGGATTCTGAAGAAACATTCTTGGGCCAACCAGCGGGCTGAAGAACACAAGATTTTTGTTAGGGGTTAGGAGTTGTGCTGTTTCAATAGTACGTTTCGTTGGACTAACCAAAATGACGTCTTCAGGCGCAAAAACCACTTGTTTACGCAACGCTATAACCTGACTTTTTCCCAATTCAGTGAGGCCCGGATGCTGACAATTTAATTGATTTGGGTAATCCATCAAGTGTTCGCCATGACCATGACGAATAAATGTAATGTCCATAGGCACCTATTCCTCTATTTCTGAATGAAGTGTTTGATGCCTTTTGCATCAAGAAGGTTAGTCAGTTCCTTTTTCAAAAACACAGGATATACTTCCATCCGCTCCAGTTCGTCCAAGGAAAACCATCGGAAGATTAACTTACCGTTATCCTCTAGACCTTTGAATTCAGTTTCACTATATAGTTTATGGGCTTCCGGCAATGTGATGAGATAATAAAAGCCAACTTCATGATACTTCAGGCCATCATATTCAAAGAAATCTTCACTAACATATGCGAGCCTTTCCGCTTCTACATGAACACCCAGTTCCTCCATCATTTCTCGTACAATAGCCGCTTCTGTTGTCTCGTTTAATTTCACCCGACCTCCGGGCAGATTCCAGAAATCATCCTGTTCAGTCGTATGCAAAAGAACTCTTCCCGCATCCATCACAATACCTGCCACACGGAAGTTGAATTTGTTGTTATTTTGTTCATACGATACATTATTGTTATCTGCAGTGGTCATCTCGCTGACCATCCATCAGCAAATCCGTCCATGAATCCCATGATGAATGAGGGAATGATGAGTACGAGCAATAAAATTAAACTGGCTATGCCCCATCTAAGAATTACTTTCCGTTTGCTTCGAACACCGATAATAATTAAGATTGCGGTTATTGCAATTAAGGCTACTCCATAAAATGTCATAAAACTGACCTCCGGTATGTATTCGTATTTCATTAAGGTTACTGCAGAATCTTTTCTAGCTTGTGCCTACAAGCCTCGCGGTCATAATCCGAATTATCCAGCCATACCTTATCCATCTGAAGTAACCCATAGATTTCGGACTCCAGCTTCTTTCTTTCCTGCAAAACCTGTACCGTACCCTCAACACCCTGATAACCCTGTGCCTGCCCCAAACCCTGGTTCGTATAGTAATTAATGAATCCCTCTGACCATTCTTTTGGTCTTTCACTAACCGCCTTATCAAATGTATAGGATATATCTTTCTGGTCGATATAGATGAGAAGCGGGTTCAGAGCATGAATGATACACCCAAGTTCCAATACATACTGCACGTTTTGCTCTTTGGATTGATTGCATTTTACAAGACCCATGGTTAGTGGATTCTGGATAAAACAACATTCAAATATCGTGATGCAGTCATCATTCGTTCTTAACACGTTTTGGGAGAAATCTTGCCACTTCCTGGTGATCAGCTTAACATTTTGCTCAAAAGGAATTTCGTAAATATCTCGTCTGAAAATATCCTGTACAATGTGATCGGGAAGCTCTATTCCCCATTGCTCTTTCATCTTACGGTATGGAATCAGGAAGCCTTGATCATAGGCAATCGCATTGCTTTCCAGAACCTCTCTGTAATCTTCATGCGTGCCCAATAAAGCCTCGAAGTCTCCTGCATAATAAAAAGATACGCCCTCGTAATCAGCAGGGTGATCCAGGTTCCCTTCTTGAAATAGTTGTACCTCTTTGCCTTGTCCTATCAAAATTTCGGATACCATTTTGGCAACCGTTGATTTGCCTGAACCCGGTAACCCTTCAATGAGTATTAATCGCCTATCCATCATTACATCATCCTTTAGGTTGTATAAAATTTTCAGCTCCATGATCAAGACAGTGTTCTACTGTGCTTAATCAATGTCTGCAAAAATCCATTGCGCGTTATCGCCATCTTCTTTCTTTTTCCAAAACACCATCGTATTGCTATACTCTTCGTCGTTCTCATTTATCTCATTAACTATCACCACTGCCTGATAGAGTTTCCTTTGCTCCTGTATAGTGATATCGCTCATGGAAGTAACCTTGAGAACTTTGTATCTTCCCATACCTGATATAGGAGATTCAGGATCAATCAAACTCATATATGCTATTTCATCCTTTTCGTATAAATAACGTATACGGGCATTCATAAGTTTGACGATTTCCAATTTGTCACCGGTATAGTTTGTTTCATCGAGATACTCTGGTGGGATGTCTTCCTTCTCATGGGATGTCGATATTTCTTCATCCTGTTGTGTCTCTTTTGCTGTGACACTTTGAGCCAAGGAATCTATTGATTGTTGTGCATCTTCAGTGTTTTCCTGGTTCTGACAGGCCACCAGAAGTAGAAATAATACTGAAACTACGGTTAACTTTTTCATAATCAGCCCTCCATTTAGTCATGGATAACACTCCCCTGGTAAAGACCTTAAATGACTTTTATTTAAAATAGAGACTTCCTATGTATGTAAAATTTTCTCTCAAGGTACATCATAACCCATAATGTGGAATTTGCGAATAAACGAAGTAAACCATCTCTGTTTCTATCGCATTTCGCGCAAAAAACCACGCTTCTCTGCACGAGTTACATCATGCAAAGCGCGTGGTTAACAGCAGAACTTTCACTCAACTTTTGTAACTGTCCACAATCAATCTACCTATCTATCAAATAACATATTTATTATGCCGACCGCTTCAATCTGGATCTCTTTTTCTTCATTATCCGAGAAAAGGTAACTATATGTTGAAAATATTCCCATATGCAGTATATGTCCACCTTTATAATGAAGCGTCTTTTCTTCACCGTCGATCGTCTGCGTAAACGTCCTGCCTTCATTCACATCATACGAAGAATGGATGTTATGTTCAGTTGCAAGCCATGCGACAAAATCTTCTTCGTTTGGATTGGTCATGACTAGAATAACGAACAGAACAACAAGCACAACAATGCCCGTTCTTAGTCCTCCGCCCCTCTTGCTACCATGCTGCGTGTTCTCACGCTCCATCCCGCTCACCCCGTTTCTTGAACAGAAATCTCTACGTTCTTTGCCAAAACCCAACCACTCAATCCATACGAGGATGAGATCACCATGTACTTGTAATTCTCTTCTATCAGCCGAGTTTGCAATTCGTCATAGGAATCATAACTGGCAGGCCACCCCTGACCCATCCCCGATTCTAACAACTCTCGATTATAAGGGATAAAATGCTCTATTTCCCACTCATCCAGATCCAAAATAATGCTGCCATGCAGCGGTGTATCAAACGCATGGGCCATTACACCAGAGAATAAAACATCCATATTTTTCGACACATCATGACTTGAACGAGTACGCATCCTGATTCTTTTGTTCTCTAAATCAACTTCGTAACTTAATATGATGTTGTCATGCAAACTTGGCATAGTCCCCCTCCTTCCATACCTTATAAATCCGAATCAAACACCATAATATTATTTATAGTGTGAGACCCATTCCGCGTTGGAGAAATTAACAAAATCATACGGTTCTAGGCTCCAATCCGTACAGCTGCAACAGTTCTTCCTCGTTCATATTTGTTCCCCTTACCTACTTGAGAATGTTGTTTAACTCTTCCGCTTTTTTCCTGCTATCCATTCTAGCATAAAAATAAAAAGCGATGACGTGTAGCACGATAGATAATAACCACATGCCGGGGAACCAGGGAGCGATGAATTGGAACATGTCTACCGAGAATAACCATACCATCGCCATACCTCCTGCAATATTGAATGTGGAAGAAATGACGATATTCCATACCGGTTTTAACGTAAAATAGTTCCACAGTATGTTATACATCATTCCAAACAACAAAGCTGCAATAAAAGCAATACCCGCTATGTTCCATAAATAGGACATCTGAATGGGCAGATCACCAAAGAATATTGTAGCCAAGAACGTGATCCATAGCGTCATTATAGTGAATACTTGAAAAAAAGAATTTCTAAGTTGAGTAATCATGATAATTTCCCCCTAAAGTTTTTAATATAAAATCGGCTGACGAAGTAACTGGAGCTATCGCTCAGGTCTACCTTAATTCGAGCTTGGTCTGTTGCAGAGAATGCGGTGATGTACCGCGTATTGATGATCGTTTGATTATTTATTTTTACAAAATGAAGGTCATCCAGATCCTCTTCTACAAATTTCAGACGTTTATGAAGCAAGTACCTCTCACCTGAGATCACCCGGACACAGCACATCCGATCCTCTGATTCAAAGGCAACCACTGAGCTCAACTGGATCTGTATATTGCGATTATTCTTGGCATGGATGACCGTTAATTGAGTTTCCGATTCACAGATTGCCTTCTGAATACGGTCCCACTTCGACTTCTCCGCAGGATGGGTTATGACCTTGGCTAACCTTTTTTCAACTGTCGTGTCCTCTTCAAAAATGACTTTCATGTGTTTGCCCCTCCTCTCACAACTCATATTACAAGCATAGTTACGGCAATCCCACTGTATTGCGTTTTGTTGCATGATTTTGCAAGTTTGTTGCATCGGTACTGCATAAATACTAAAAAGAACCACTCCATGGGAGCAGTTCTTTTAATATAAGGAGGTGCTACGTTAACCTTACTCAATCTCCAGATACATATCCCGATTTTGCAGGATCATCTCATTCATATGTGTAATAGCTGCTTGCGCCACGGTCTGATAGGTGTCATATAACACCTCTGTTCTCTGAAGCAAGATTGGGTCCTTATCCAGATCTGTTGCCAGCACCTCAAGCCACTCTTCACCCACTTTATTTTTGTCCGTAATGAGACTTTCAATCTGTTCAAGTACATTAACCATCTCATCTAAATGAAAAAAGTGCATCCCATTTTTTATTCCATTCCAGCTTTTGATCTCAATGATGTTATATGCCGAAAACCAATAAAATTCTGCCAGACTTTTCGTGTGATTGTGATAGGAATAGAACAGAAATAAAGCTTGTTGCCCTTCGTGTAACATTCGGTATATCTCTGTTTTGGCTGCCATATCTCTGCCCCGTACCGAAACAAGCATTGGTTCAATACACAGCCAGCTAAGTTGCTTTGAATATATATCTTCTGGTCGAAGTTTAGCCTTCATAACATGCCCCTTTCTTTTTACCTATTTAAGGATTCTCTGGTACTTCCACGGCCGGGTCATTCTCTCCGCCCATTCTGCGTCTGGATGTCTCCATTTTCCCTGTCGAAGGCACATGGTCAGAAGCTTTAGCTAATCCGAATTTGGGCATGTTGGCGTATATGGTCTCGAAGGAACCCGACTGAGCCTTGTATGTTTCATGATATATCCCTACTGTTCCGTCAGTACCAATGGATCGGTTGAATTTTTTCCAAGCTTCCAAGTGTAATCCGCCTCGTGCGTATTTCTCCAATTCATCGTAAGAGCGCCAGTATTGTAGTAGCGTCACCCCACGCCAACTTATAAAATACTCTGTACTCAGAAATCCAGTCTCCGGATTCATATACAGTTCTTTAATCATCGGTCCCATGGACTTAAAGACAGGCAACCATTTGTGTATAGCCCACAGACGATTGATCCTCATTCCGATGATAAAAACAACAAATTCTCCCTCAATCTGAGCGGAGTATCTTCCCTTATGTATGTTCACCATGTCACCCCTCCTTCTCGTCAAACACATTCGATTTCATCGGATCTGGACGACCCTGCCTATCCGCTCATAGGCATTCAGGGGAAATTCAAAACTCCACCGTTTGTGATATTCCTCCGGTCCCATTTCCTTCATTCTGCTTAGTTCTCTGTAAAATAGCTTAGTCAACTTGACCAAGGATAACTCCTCAGACATAAGCAATCGCCCCTCTGTAACGGCTTCCGTGCTAAAGTTATCACTCATCTCATACACCATGAATTGAACGATTACCTGCGAACGTTTCTTGATCCAGAAGCGATATTCTCCAGGTTCGGTCTGCATAGTCATGGTTACCTCCGTGGCTCCTTTGTGCAATGCAACGAATTGACGTGCTATCTCATCCACCGCATCCGACAAAAAAGAAACCGGAATCTCAATCTGTTCTCCCTGATCAGGTTGAACCAGGATATCCAGCCATCCGTGCGGTTCAAGCGTCATAACGATGTCCATGTCCTTCCTCCTTTATGTGATTCTATGATGCAAGATTAACTGGAAACCTACTTTCAGATATAACCGCTGTGCCGCAATATTTCCTGCATTTACAGCTAAAATAATCTCATTGATCTTCGAATGCAGCATGCGAACGAATTTGTGCAGTGCCTTCATTGCTGCGTAAATCTTCATACACATTCCATTTTGTATACAATTCTTTTAGCGCTAACGCCGTTTTATGTATGAACTCTTCCATAGCTTCCATGGATAACATATTTAAATCACCCAAAGGTTCGTTGTCAGGGTTAACTAAAAACTCCAGTTTTTCTTCCCTATACTGATACACTTCGGATTCCAGCAATCCACCTAAATCAAATGCTTTTCCCACGTTCAGCTCATTTAACCATTCATGGGCCCCTTTCCAATTCTGTAGAATCATAAACTCTAACTTTGTGACATCCTGTGTATACACGCTTCTTCCATTGGGGTGGACTTCATATGCAGGATACATATCGAATGTCCACACGCGATCCGTATAGATATGGGCGATGTAACCGCACAGATATTGCAGGAATTTGGGATCACTATAAGCTAACTTCTTTTGGGTTTCAAAAAAGTCTTTAAGTTCTTCGTCTGTTGCAAATCTTCCTGCCTCCGGCATGAGGTGGGTTTTTGCCTTTTCTGTACGAAGATTAGTTCTTACATGGATCGAATCAGGAGCAAGGCTCCCCAATAACAATTCAGGGGATGGCTCGGATATCAACTCGGATGCAATTGCAAAATGTACCATCGGCCAAGGCAATGTAAAAACTCCTTTCTTTATTAAAAGGCTCAACTATGATGTTCTATGACTTACAAAGCTAAGTGCTCACTCTCTTGCACATGTATCAATTCAATATCCTCACAATAAAATCCTAATATTCCGTCCTCATAGTCTTCAACGTAATATTTCATCGGATGATATCCGTGGTCTTTCAGATCTTTAATCTTAAACCCACTGATCTGAACTAGAACACCATGAGGCTTATAATGAAAACTTTCAATATTAGTGAATCTAAGAAGTAATTCATATGTAACATTTAATAATTTTATTAAAAATGTAATATCTGCTATCGAAATATTTTCATAATATTTGTCTTGTTTTATATACAGATTCAACCCAGCAACCCACTCCAAATTTTGAACAGAAAATGCTGGGATAAAAGGTTGAATTATTGCCATGTTTTTCACCATAATCTAACCTCTATTCATTTTGGGCTATTATATTTACGCAATTACTGGCGTAGCAATTTAGACTCTCCTTGCTTCAAATCTACAAATATAGGCTTCTGCACATTGTTAATTGTGGAAATATCAATCTCATCCAGGCTTTTAAAAACAAGCTGTAATGACTCCTTCTGTTCATCTTCAAATAAAAGAGTTAATTGATCATCACAGAGTTTTCCTTCCAACTCCGCAATAACGTCAAATAAAAACATTACAAATACTACTTCATTTCCATCCGGATACGTATAGTGCATCCTCTCGCCCGTATAGATGGAGGCCAATTCATAAGAATTCACCTCAAGCCCTGTTTCCTCTTTCACTTCTCTAATCATGGTTTCTTCGATTCGTTCACCTGGTTCCATACCACCACCGGGTAATCCCCAATCTCCATAATCTGATCTCTTTTGCAGCAGAACCCTCCCCATATGATCTCGAATAATAGCTCCACCCGTAACTACAATACGACTAGTCATTATTCTTGCTCCTCTCTGTTGGATTACTTCAACAGCTTACGATTTTAATCAGGAACCTTTTCTATTGATTCATATTCCAAAATGTACAATACATTTCCCATTTATCTCAGCGTACTTTGCCATGTTCGCAAGCTTGTTTAATTCGTTGATTAATTCAACTTTGTTGTACACGAGTTTCTCGTAACTGCCCTTCTGTTCTTTCCCATCAACACAGTAACTCCCTGTTAGAACAATCGGATCCGTCGCATGGCTGAATAGATCCATCCAAGCCCGAATCAGTTGATGAAACTTCAACAAAACATCCTGCTCTTCAATAACGGTTAATCCATAGTTGTTCAGTCCACTACATCTCATACAGGTAGATGGATTCCATGTATCCAACCAGCAAAGGGAATCATAGATGTACGCAATGAATTCGTCTTCCAAGGTCGCATGATTCTCTGTGGTTAATCCATTTCCATGTATCACGCCGTTAGAGTCCCAAGAATAGAAAGTATAGATATCTTCGTTTACTTGCGATTTGTTTTCAATAACAAAATGATGCTTCGACATACCCGCACCTCCGTTACAGTTCCCCATGCTTCAATATCTGTTCAATCCTCTTAATTCATCATAACCCATGTATTGGTAAATGCGAAATCATTTTGAGCATTGAACTCTACCATTTATATTCTACTCTTTTCAGAAAATCAAAAAAGCCTCCACAGTCTTATTCGACAGTGGAGACTCTATTAGCATCTATACCTTCATCAGAAAAGTCACTAATGAAAATGGTCTTCATACATAAATATCAGGGTGTAGCAGTAATCTCCCCCGTACCAACCGTCTGAGTTGCTGGGGCAATATAATTTCCTGCATCAAGCCCTGTAAGAGTATACTTAATTGTTATTACTTTACTGGTACCAACAGCTGCATTATTGTATGTCGCTACAGCATTTACTTGTACGTCATCCCCATAGATCACGTTAGTTAATACTCCTGGTGTTACATTTGCTGCAAGAGTTCCGTCATATACTTTGGAGAGTATTAATGTCGGATCCGTGATCATCAATTGCTTTGCAGTGATCACACCTGTATTCACTTCGATACTGGTTGGCGGTAAATAATTTCCTGCACCATTACCCGATAGAGTGTACGATACGGTTATCTTCATATTTGTTCCTACATGTGTATCATCATAAGCTCCTGAAGCACCTACCGTTACGTCTTCCCCTGGACAAATTCCACTACCTGGACAAGCCCCTTCTCTAGAACCCGCTGCTACATTTGATGCTAAAGTTCCGTCATACTCTTTGGAAGTTGTTATCAGGTCTAGGATAATCCCAGTATGTCCGGTGTATTGTACATAAACAGTGTAATTCGTATTATTAGCTGGAGCAATATATTTGCCACTATCCGTACCAGCTATTGTGTAAACCACAGTTACAAGTGCCGAATTAGGCGGGGAAGTTGTATCATATACCGCCTCTGCACTCACCGTCACATCCTCACCTGGAACAACCCCAACTAAGGAACCGGAAGATACGACTACCGATGAATCTCCATCTGTCTTCTCAATAACAGTCAACATCGGCTCCCCGATCGTCAACTGTGCGGCTGTAATGGCCCCTGTCTGGATTATATAGTTTGCAGGCGCAATATACTTGGCCGCATCCGCTCCGCCCAACGTATAAACTACAGTTATTGTTTTACCTGTGCCTATTATTGCATCATTGTAGGTGGCTGCTGCACTCACGGTTACATGGTCTCCAGCAGCAACTCCGGTTAGTGAATCTGCTATTACTGTAGCCGAAGACGTTCCATCGTACATTTTCTCGGTTGAGAGTACTGGAGTCGAAACGGTTAACTGATTTGTACCAATCACGATCTCTGCCGAAGCCATCGATATATTGTTCGCGAGATCAACGGCATATACGACATACGTACCTGAAGCTAATCCCACTGTATTAATTGTGGCATCTAAGTTTGCTATCACAGACTGCTTCTTGCCTAACAATCCTGCAACAGATTGATTTAAACTTGTGATTGTTTTTGGTGTTGCGGAAGGAACCAAATACAGATACCCATTTTCATTGCTTCTACCCACCACAGGATCTCCACCTGCAATATGACCACTCGTTACATTGGACAGAGTAGGAGCGATTGTATCCGTTCCTCCAGTGGAAGGTGAAGTCACAGGAGCAGTTGGAGTAGCTGGAGTCACTGTATTTATGACTTTATCCAACAGTCGAATTGTAGTTTCAAAAGTCGTACCACCTTTAGCAACGGAACTCAGCGTCACCTTTTCAATAGTACCCGTGCCTAGAATTTTAGCGACTGCATCTAAGAAAAGGTTTACAATCGTTGCATCCGTGCCTAAGTTAAGAGTCGTCCCCGTTGCTGTAACTGCTACGATAACGTCCTTAATACGGCCTTCAGGAATATCCACCTGAACCCCACTGCCTTTAATGATTAAGGAATCAAATGTTCCTTTCAAACCTACTTTTGAACCCGCAGGTAACCGCTCGGATAATGTAATCTTGCCGAAGCCATTCCCCGTAATATCCGTTTCTTGTAGCGTAGCAGGGGAGTGAATGGTTACTTCTCCAACTGTCGTTGAACCTTCTACAATAATGAGAACGGGTCCTTTTTTCTTATCAACAATAAGGGTAGATGTTACGGTATTTTTTAAATAGATGGTACTAACGCCCCCACCCTCTACCCGTGTCACACCTTTAATCGTAACATTCGTAAGGTGTACATCTCCTTCTTGGATACCTTCACTAAATAATAGGTTTCCTTTGATGATCATATTCTTCAATTTAACCCCAGCCGTGCTAATGAGCACATCCCCATCAATGGTCTGCGTCCCCGCCTCAGGGCCATATGTTCCAGCTAAGCTGTAATCCGTTGCTCTTGCATTCACTGAACGATCCAGCGCAACGACTGCTTCAGCACGAGTGATCGGTTTATTCGGATTGAAGTTATTATCGTAGCCCTGTAAAATCCCTTTAGCCACTATAGCATCTACCGAATTTTTAGCCCATAAGGCTATCATATTGGAATCCGTAAAGTGATTTCCAGTACTAGCTTCATTCGATAGATCCAGAAGATCATTGATAATAACTGCAACTTCTTGTCTAGTAATGGGTTTATTGGCACCGATTGTACCGTCCCTATAACCCTTTATGTATCCAGCTTTTACAGCTTTGGAAACCTCAGCATATGCCCAGTTAGATGAAGTAACATCCTTGAAGGATACAGATGCTGTTTCAGTAAATCCATATGAACGATTAACCAATGAGAAAAACTCTGCTCTTGTTATGGTATTGTTCGGTTTAAAGCTGCCATCTTCATAACCATGAATAAAACCTTTGTCGATCCATTTCGTAATTTGGCTTTCTGCCCAGTTTCCCTCGATGTCTGATGCCGAAGATTCGGCGGCACCCAATACTACATTAAACGATGAAAACAACATAACTGTAATCAATAGAGTGGTCACAAGCTTTTTAGCACAATTCATGATATTAGTCCTCTCACTCATAGTATGATTACTGGATCTTACTCGCTCAACTTATCACAAAGATCAGCAATAGTATACATAAAATACTGACCATGAAATATGGCTACAAAACCCAGTCTGTTAAAGAGTTTAGAGCCCAACTTTCGGTGCATACAGTATACATTTTTCTACTCCTCCCTATCACATCAGAACTGAAATATAACAAAAAAAAGGACACCTCGTTGTCGTATCCATAGGTATCCTCGTTTATTAAATTAGGTAGTAAACTAAAGTGCTGAATCGTTAGTTTCCTCAATGCTCACATTCATAAAATCCTTCGTCTAATCAGAAATGCTGTTCCTTCTTCTCGGTACATCTCTATAGATTCATTGGTCACATGATCATGCCTCAGTGCTCCCATATAATCTGTTCCAGGTTTGTTCGATCTATAATCTGAATCAATCGTGTAGATATTGAAGTGCACCTCATCTTCATCCTCTGACACATCTGTTATATCAAAAAGTGCAATCACTTCATCTTTACCAAGAAACCTAAATGGAGAATCCTGACGCTCTATAATATAAAATGGATATGTGATGTTCTCTATCTGAATGAATTTCTGGTAATCCCTTAAGCTCCTCGGGTATGAGATCCATATACTGTCTAGCTACATCTTCTGCCTGGAATACACCCGAAACCCACTTCAAACTCCCCTTGGTTGCTACGATAATGAACATACTAATCACCTTCTAATTTAAATATTATTTCTCTCTTTCACGCACAAAAGTCTGGGACAAAATCCGGTGGCTACCAGCGATGTTGTCAATTTCAATGTTATATTCAGACTCAGTATATTCTATCTGATGTTGCTCATAATATTTTTTCCAGAACGAAACTGCTGCCGCATTATTAGCAAGCTGTTCCACTTTGAATGTACCCTCAAATTGAGCAAAAACCAAGTCAACCGCTTGGGCTGCCAGCCCCTGTCCGCGATATTTTTTGACCAAGAACAGCTCTTGCACGGTATAATCCACACCTTCCGGCACATATGGAGGTGAGCAGACCAGTACGAATCCAATAACCTTTCCTTCATACTGAATCAAAAACGGATGTAATTCATCGCGTTCCAGATATAGATAGGTGTTCGTTGGATCATATTTCCCCTCTTCAAGTAGATCCTCGCCAGAAAATTCGGACAGATCATATAAGTACAAGTTGTACAGGTTGAGGAACAATTCCTTTTGTTCTGCCAAAATACTCGTAATTTGTACATTCATCTTCATTGCACATCTCCCTCAGTTAATGAGTTGGCTAGTGGTCCATACATGACATTACCGATGTCCACAACGAGTTTGCTGTGCCCTGTTCTCAATATATTCTTTCAACCACAGCAGATATAGGCAAAGTTTGGTTTAAACCATGGAGTAACCTTACTTTCACAGTGGACATGAACATTTGGACAAAAAAAGACTCCCTAAAGAGTCCGATTATTGGTCTTGTCTTTATTTTTCACCAAATATCCATTAGCACTTAGCTAATAATTATCGAATTATATAGGTTCAACTAAACTTTTTACACAAAAACGGAGAAGACAGAAATAACCTGAAGAAGCGGAGCGTTCGCCTTTATCACCGGATTTCCCCTTTAAAAAGGGAATCAAAAAAATCTGGGGATAACAGCGATCGGAAGGTTGTTCTGTCATTGGAGTGCTCAGTGTAAACCTCTTTAGTTGAACTTATATAGATAATCAACCACAGGATATGAGATCACATTGCGATCTCTGTACGTTGAAGTCACTGCTTCGGGATGTGTGCTAAGAATTCCATTTTGCAACATCACCGGCCGGAAACCTCGCTCCATCGCTCCGTTGTAGGTGAATAGAACACATTCCTCTGCGGCAAAACCGGCGATGATCACCAATTCAACTCCATGACTCTTCAACACCTGCTCCAAATCGGTCTGCCAGAAGGCATTGGAGGCTTCCTTGGTAACGGTGAGATCCTTCTCATTCACGTCCACCTCGGGTATGATGCGATACTCATCTGACACTGCCTCCTCCATGCCCTCCACATCCTGCACGTGAACGACCGTATGATCATTCGAACGCAGCACATTAGCCACATGGTTAATGTACTCACAGGCATGGTCTATCGAAGTCTGATCCATCTTTTTCCGCACAATACTCTCCTGCATATCAACAATAAGCAAACCTACTTTCATCCAATCTCTCCTCATAAATAAATTTCATGTCGCATGGTTGAGTGACTTCCCTTGTTAAACTGAGAACTTAATCTTTAAATAATTCATTCAGCATCCGGTCGCGGTTCTCCAGAAAGCTGCGAGTAATCTGATAATGATCGGTCTCCTCATAGGCTACCTCTTGAATATGGCTATCGTCAAAACTTAAAATCTCTGCCCCCGGATACCCCAGTAAAATGGGTGAGTGCGTCGCAATAATAAATTGTGAAGTGCCCGACAAATCATGAAGGATACGCAATAAGGAGAGCTGCCTAGCTGGAGATAAAGCGGCTTCGGGCTCGTCAAGCAGATAGATGCCTTTGGAACTGAAGCGATTGACGAACAGACTGAGAAAAGACTCCCCATGTGATTGTTCATGTAATGAACGCCCGCCATAATATTGAAGCGATGCCGGCATCTGATCGACATGTGATGCGAATTGATAGAACGATTCAGAGCGCATGAAGAAACCATTCGTTATTTTGGGTAACCAGGCCAGCCTGAGATAATTCCCGAGCGAGGATTCCGAAGCATGTGTCTCATAGGTATTATTCCTGCCGCCCCCTGCGGTATTGAATCCACATTGATGAGCGATGCCTTCGAGCAGCGTAGATTTCCCAGAACCATTTTCACCTACAAAAAAAGTAACGTTATTCGTGAGCTCCAATCGTTCCAAGGACCGGATCGCGGGGATGTCAAAAGGATATTGGTTCCGATTCTCGATCTTGGCCGACAGGAGTTCCACACTTCGAAGATACATAATCATCCTCCCACATTTATTTATATAAGTTCAACTAAAGAATATTTACAATTATGAGGATAACGAAAAGCTGCGGGTTTATTGCCTTCATAATAGAAGTGCCCCATCCAGGATAAAGCGTAATGGGTGACAGCGAGTAGGAGCGTGACTTTGATATCAATAAACAAAAAAATCCATGCCACAAACGCCGACAAAAACGCGAAGTAATGCAAAATGCGGTTTTTCCGATCCTGATGCTCCTGAAGATAATAACGCAAGTCCTTGCGCACACGATTCAACATCAGTCCACATCCATTTCACCTAAAATAAGGCTCCTTATATCCCACTCCATCGTAACCTATTTCGGGGTACATATGAAACCGTTTCAACCAAAAAAGAGCAAGCCAGTGGCTTACTCTCTCCTCAGAGTTAATAGACAAATCTGCGCTGTGCCCAATAGCTGAACAGGAAGATGGATACCTCGGTCAGCAGCTTAGCTGCGAGCAGCGGGATAATTAATTTTTCATTATAAAAATACAATAAACCGTAGTTTAATAACAGCACCAGTAGGACAAGTGAGAAGTATTTGGGCAAAGACTGCCGAACCTTAGAGGTTCGTCCAGCGGAAAATACGTACTTTCGATTAATCGTGTAGTTGAAGATGGAGCTGCACAGCCTTGCTGCGACAACCGACAGAAACAGATTATGCGTCAAATACTGGATGACGAACAGTAATCCAAAATCAATCAGTGCCGATAGCACCGAAGATGTGCTGAACATCAGGATTGGCATATAGATCCGGAACGAATCTACCAGTGGGCGGAAATGAGAGGACTCATTGTGATCCAGATACACCGTATCAATAAACTCCTCCGTAATCTCATACCCTTCCTTGTGTGCCGTTAACAACATGTTCATCTCGTATTCAAACCGATCCCCGGGAATCTGGTTCAGCCAGTCCAGCATGGAGTAGGGAAAACCGCGTAGACCGGTCTGCGTGTCATATACTTTGGTACCTGTTGTGAGGGAAAAGACCGCCCTTGTGACTGTATTGCCAAACCGGCTACGTGCTGGAATTTTACCACTGAAGCGACGGCTGCCGAGTACAATTCCTGTTGTGGTTTGTGCGAGTAGCACTTCGAAGATACGCTTAATATCATGTGGCAGATGCTGTCCGTCACTATCTGCGCACACTATACCGCCCTGAGGTCCATACTCCTTAATATACTGAAAGCCAGTCTTCAAGGCCCTGCCCTTACCCAGATTGACGGGATGTGTCAGGACCGTACAGCCATACGCTTCTGCCGTTTCAAAAATTCCACGGTAACCGGGGCCACTGCCATCATCCACAATCACAATGGGTCCAAGTTTAAAGGTTTGCAGTTGCAAAACGAGATTCAGTAAACGCACATCGGGTTCATATGATGGAATTAATATCGTCATGATCCTTGTCCCTCCGTCAGATATAAAATGTCACTTACGCCACGTTCCTGGTTACGCCCCAGCGGGTTATTGACAACTCTGCCCATAAAATACATGGTGGATGAACCGCCACCATCCAGATTGTAGGCCTCGGTTGCTCCCAGACCTTTCATGACATCAGCCAGTTCTGCCAAGGTCATGCCTCGGCTGTTGTCCTGCCGTCCGTCCACCACCACAAAGACGTAATGATTCGGAGCAATCATGCCAATCGCTGTTCTTGGATTTGTATCCTGGATGGAGCGGTTGCCAAAGTTGTTATCGATTTTCACACTGCTAAAATCACTGACGATCTCGCCATTTTGAATCAGAATGGGCCCAAAGGATAGTGTATTGGTTGCACCTTCAGCCAGCAGTTCCGAGGAAGAAATTTCATTCTCGTTATATGTTTTCATCGTACCGTCGTTGAATAGGGCAAGTGCATCCCGCGTTGGGCTGTCCCGGTACAACGTTCCATTTCGGATAATGACACCATCATCACGGAATCCGTAGTAGTCACCATTAATGGCCAAGATCGCATTATTGGCAGCAGCAATCTCTGACGTATTCTCGGTGATGTACGTTCCAAAACTGTTGTCCGCTAGCGCAGTTCGCAGGCTGCTTGCATCCGTTAGCTGAACATCGGCGACATAATACGCAATCTGATCCGAGCCTGATCCTGTCTGTACCTTTTCAATACTGACTTTCATATCATCACTCGAATAATTCCAATCATCTGACGTTGCATTCACTTCAGTCGTAGTGGTCGTAGTACTGCTGGAATCATTGGCGTTGCCCGTTGCTACCGTTGCCGTGTTCTCATCCGCCACAACCACCTGCACATGCCGGATCAGGTAACGGTCAGCCAGGCTGTACAGGATTCCACCTACTGCAAGCACGATGACAAGTGTGATGATGAGCCATCTGTGCTTTCTTGGAGAGATCGGTCGTTTATGTGGTTCTTTCCGGGTTGGTTTCTCATCAATCTTTATCATGTGAAGCTCACCTCTTCATCTAAGTTCTTAAGGCCATATTAGGCTGGGTAGCTTAAATGAATCTGAAACCATATCAATTGAACTAAAGAATATTCACACAGACACTACGATGATAGAACAACCTTCCAATCGCTGTTATTGTGTAAATGAATAGTTCAATCAAAAAAGGCCATCCGTTTTCCCATTGAGGAAATCAGATCACCTTGATTTTCAATCTATATAACCCTAAGGCCACTAATATCGTGTACATATTCGTTCAACATTCATATCACATATCTTCAACAGGTCTTCCTGTTATGCATCTGCAAAAAGAGCATCGTACGCGGGACAAGGCCGCTTCTCCAGGAATTCCGTTAACGCCGGGGGCTGCTGAGCGTAAATATCCTTCAACGACGTTCCAGTATAGATGTTGCCAATCACAACAGGATGGCATAATTCACAGATGAGAATATCCCCGTTGCCGTGCAGATGCAGCTGTTTCGTGCCATCCACACAATTAGAGAAATACACACCAGGTTGTTCGCGCAAATTCAACTGTTCAGCGAACCGATCCATACAGGTGAAATAGAGCGTTGTATCTGGCTTTTTATGTTTAATTAATTCCGTAACAGATCGAACAAGGGACTCTTTGGATACAATCTGGGTCCAGTCGGTATGCGGCATCTTAATACTGTTCTGGATCTCATGGATGCGCACACCCAGATCATACACCTTATCGCTAATGGCCTGCATGTTCGCTTGGTTACCCTCAAACAGTAACGTTTCCAGCACCGTCTCCAGACCAGCTTCCGTACACATATGGATATTCTGCTCCAGTCTCTCATACATGCGAGGATGCACGTGGTAGTACGTAGCATACGACTCCGCATCCGTATAATTGAACGAGATATGAATGTTGGACAAGCCTGCATCACGCAACGCCATGATTCGTTCTTCAGTCAGCAGACTGGCATTACTGTTCAATTGTGTATCGATGCCATGTGCCGCACAGTACGTCACAATCTCCAGGCAATCCTGATATTTCAGAGTAACTTCTCCCCCTGACAATCGCACTCGCTTGAGACGAGGAAGCTCACTAATAATACGGATGACTTCCTGACTATTGATGCACGCTCCATCATCCCGATTGTAGGCGCAGCAGTAGTCACATTTATAATTGCAGTTCGATGTCACTCCCACTTCAAGCCCTTCTAGCTCATATACGCCGGGGGTTTCCAATTCGAGTGATTTATATTTGTTTTTGATCGTCAATTCGTTGTACCTCCTGGTTCTTTCATTCAATCCACATTTGGATAACTTGAAGATTATAGCGGAAGGCACCAGGTTCAAGATATGACATTATGTACGTTGCTTGCTGAAAACAAAAATAAAACCCATTTCCTCAATGATCGGGAGTGATGTAAGGTAATCCCATAATCCTCTATTGTATGTCATCCTTGTTGAACTCAGGATTATAGGCAAACTCATGGCTCGCCAGCATAATGAATGACACACGACCCTTTTGATCAAAATTCATGGACAACCCTTTCATGTTCTCAAATCCTCCTTCCAATATTGCATGATCAAAGGACGGTATGACATGGTAATTACCTTGTTTATTTTCCTCCATGACATATGTAATACTTTTTACTTTTCCTTTTTTAGTATCTATAAAAGCTTTTTTGCCGTATTTTTGGAAGACCTCCTGAACTGTACTTCCATAACCTATCCCGCTTGGCGTTTTGTACGTTTTGAACTTTGCCGGGCCATCAATCATAATGCCATCCACAATGCCATCTTTGTAATGAATTCTCATATCTTTGTACTGATAGACATTCGTGTAGTAGTAATAATCCACGTGGAGTCCAAGTTGCTGCTCAACCTCTTCACGAGTACTTCCTAATTTAATCGTAATATCTTTGGATTTAATCTGAAATTGGAATTCATCCTCAGTAAATATCTTTGTTGCATGAGATGCAGGAGGTTCTTTTGAAACGGCATTACGATTGTATGTCACTTCTGAGCTACTTAAAAAAGTCATGAATAACATAAGATACAGAATTCCTTTGTTCATCCTCGATCGCCCTTTCAAAAATACGTTCTTTATTTAACACGAGTATAGAAGTCTTCTTTTACGATAGCATACATCTTCAGATCTTGAAGCTCATTTTTTACCTTCATGTATTTCCTCAGCACACCTTCGAATTGCATGCCTGCCTTCTCCATGACCTTGGCAGAACCTGTGTTTTCCACTAAACATCTGGCCTGGATTCGCTCGAGCCCCATTTCGTCAAATCCAAATCGGATGATTCGTTTCACTACTTCAGTCATGTAGCCTTGATTCCAATATTGATCAGATAACACATATCCCAGCTCAACTCTCCTGTTATCGCTATCACACCCTAGATAGTTACAACTACCGATCAGCCTCTTGGTGTGTTTATCTTCAATCCCCCATGGGCCTATTAGATCCGTCTCATAGCGACTCATGACAAAATCTAAAAAAGCTTTGGTGTCTTCTTTGCTCTGATGCGCGTCCCAGGTGGTGAACTCCGATACAGCAGGTACAACGCAGTAACTATACATATCCTCCAGATCATCATAGGTAAGAGGTCGAAGTAACGTCCGTTCGGTTTCCAACATGGGAAATGGTTTGAAGAAACTTTCAATCGTTTTCATAGATTTATCCTCCCTCAGATTGTTAGGAAAAAGAAACACACAGCAGTTCGGTCCGTGTTGCCTAACTCACCTGTTGTACAATCAAGGCCACAATCTGAGTGTCTTCCACTGCCCATCTTGCTTTACATATTGGACTCGTACATGCTTGCGCTCCGAATCTCCCTGCCAAAACTCCACCTCTTGTGCATTCACGGCATATAGACGCCAATGAGGTGTAACAACACTGGGGTCACGTCTTATTTTTTCCTTCTGAGCTTCAATGGAACTATCCAGCACTTCCTTGCTATCCAAAACCTCACTCTGATGCCCTGTCATGGCAACTGCTCGCGCTCCAGCTGAACGTTTGCGGAAATCATCAGCACCCGCTTCATCTCCACAATCTTCGGCAATTCCCCTTATCCGAATCTGTCTTCCAAGGGAAGGCCAGTAGAAGGTGAGAGCCACATGAGGGTTCTCCTTCAACTGCTGCCCTTTTCGGCTCTCCGAACTGGAGGCAAAATAAAACGTTTCGTCAATTACGTTTTTCAAAATCAACACCCGCGCATCAGGATAACCGTCTTGATCCACGGTGGAGATTGTCATAGCATGAGGTTCTTTCACTTCGTTCTCAACCGCCAATCTCAACCAATCCAAGAATAGCTTCCCGGGCCGATCCGGCAACTGCCCCGTATCCCACGTTGGAAAAGGGCCGGATAAAGATTTTAAACGTTGCAACAGTTCAATTGGTTTATCGCTCATGTCATCGCCTCCGTCTTCTATTTAATCTATCATGAAAACAACTAATGTAGATGACTTAACACATTTGCACTGCTAAGTTTCCAACCATGCCTTCCCTTTTCAACGGTATGTACACTGGTGTTGTCCATGGGATAAAAGCTGGACTTATTGCTCCATTCCCTCTTCTCAAGCAGATAATACAGGATGTTAATCACTCCGCCGTGAGTAATTAATAGAACATTGGACTTGACTGTTTGGTCCTCTATATCTCTAAGAAGATTCTCGAAAGATATGCTTATCTGGTTATAAAAATCCCCTGGACTTTCTCCTCCTGGAAAAGGCGAATCCATCTCAAGGGTGTTGAAATAAATCCCTGGGTAATGCTCTTCAGCATCCTTATGGAGCATGCCTGCCAAATCTCCGTTATTCATCTCCCGCCAATCTTTCATTAAGCTAGCTTGCATGTTTAATTGTTTCTCAATTTCCCGTGTAGTCTGCACTGCACGAGGAAGATCACTGCTAATAATCGTATGTATGTTGTACTCCTCAGCGTAACGATGCAAATGCTCTCCCAGTTTCTTTGATTGAATATGACCCTGTTCCGTAAGTCCACGATCGCTCCATCCGCCTCGATACCCTTCCTCATCCATCCCATGCCTTACCAGATAAATCTTCAAGATCTCTCCTCCTTTTCACTTCTATAATGAACAATGTACCTTTACACTGTATGACTAGCCCGGCATATATACAATAAACCCGACCTCAGATAGCTTCTATCCAAGATCGGGCATTTCCTGCTTACCATTTATCTTACAAATGTGTTATGAACTCGCTCGGATTTGATAAAATAAGGAATCCAAATGGCACAAGTGATGACAGATTTAGCAATTTCTCTGATCGAGCTTCCATCTTCCAATTCTTTTGCTAACGGAATCTGGAGCAATAATAGGTAATCAATAATACCTACAATCAGACTGAGACCATAGAAGATGATCATCAGACGGGGTAATATTGCTTTCTTGCTATAAAACACAAAAATTGTATATACACTGAATAATAAAAACAGCGTATTGTACACCATCTCAAAAATAAGTACTGGACCCCATAATGGGTGATAATAGTCTGATTGTTTGGAAGTTAGCATTTCCCAAGTCTCAGTTGTGAATGTGGGTATTATCTGCTGAAATAATTGCACTGCAAGTAGAATTACCGTAACAAATAATCCAATCTGGATGAGAATCAGCCAACCACCCAATCCCGACACGCCTAGTGGACGGTAGTCTGTTTTTTGCTCTTGAATATGTGGTTCCACCTCGTAACACTTCCTTATGCAGTTTTGTTTTTCTGAGATGAGTCTTCCTCGTAATAGTAATAATGCAAATCGAATCTACGGGTGCTTCTATCCCTTTACTTCACGTGCGTTGTATGTATTTTCACACTCTCCTTATAGCGATCTCTCCGTCCTCCTCTCATATAGAATTTTACACAACTTCCTTATTGTACTACGAGTGTCAAGGACGAAGCAGCATTTTCAAAAGATCTTACTCATACGCTGCAAAAGCCATAGAAGACCTTCGCTATACTTCCGCCATGTTCAGTTTAGTACGTGAACGTCATAATCCTCTTATACAGATGCAGATGGTGACTCTGCATTTGACTACAAAGGAGGATATGGATATGCCCAATCCTAAAGTAAAACTTTTGCCTTTTGCCGACATTTCAAATTATGTCGAGGACTTCGATATCGTTTCCACCCAGTGGGGCGGTGATGGCCTTGTCTATGTGTTGTTGATGAATCAGATCCCCGAGAGAGAGCGAGGTATGTTCGTCCAAAGTAAATTGAAGCAAAGCTATACGTACAAAGTGCTTATTGTGACAGATCAAACTATTGAGGAAGTTGTCATCTGGGGGCAGACGTTCAATTATCATTACGTACAACCATTACATGATCATCTGCTGCTCGTCGGAGCACGGTGTGCGAATTACGGAAATGAACAATTTGATTTGAACGCCAAAGTGTGTGATTTAGACGGAAATACAATTCGCGAGTTTCTGTTGGGAGACGGTATCCAAAGTGTACAGGTCACAGAGCAGGGAACAATCTGGACCAGTTACTTTGATGAAGGGGTATTTGGTAACTACGGATGGGCCGATCCAATTGGATCAAACGGTCTGTTGGCCTGGGATGAGCACGGTAATAAAGTGTACGAAAACAGCGCAGCTGACATTGCAGATTGTTACGCACTCAATGTGGTGAATGAGAAGCAGATCTGGTTCTACTTCTATACCGATTTTGAACTCGGTTGTATCTCAGGGGGAACCAGTGAACCTAACGTAACATTTATGAATCCAAACATCTCCGGTTCCTCTGGCCTCAGTACGGATGGTTATCATTTCTTGTTCGATGCCGGGTACGGTAAACAAGGTACGTTTGTCCTTAAGAAAATGGAGAAGCCCGGAAGAATGAGCAAGGGGCAGAAGATTGATTTGCTAAATGAAGATGATCACCCCTTCAAGCAGGCACGACAGGATTTTCGCCAACATCGTCTGCTACTCAGTGAAGGTAACTTCTTGTATCGGGTAACGATGGAGGAGATTACTTCCGCTTCTGGTTTGGATTAGTGGAACAGCGTGAAGAGGGTTATTTCTTAAAAGACAATCCCTCTTCTTCCAAAGCGCTTCGCAGTTTGGGCATGGCAGATGGCCCGATTCCGTGAAGTTTCAGGATCTCTTTCTCCGTGTACTCCGCAAGTTGCAGTAGTGTTGTGATGCCTTCATTCTCCAAGGCCCGTCTGGCGGGAGCTGACAATAAGGCTAGAAATCCCTCTGTCGGTTTACGTTCAGCTTCGCACGTCGGACAGGTTGGGCAATCACTTTTTTTATAATACAAATGTCCTTGTTCGCATGTTCTGAGTGTTCCTTTATCGTTTGCCATGTGGGCATCACTCCTTATAAATTGTATAATATAACCAAGGCAACCTGAATGATAGTTTACTCATAGGAGTGTGTAGAATGGAATTAAAAGACAAGTTGTTATTAATAAAAGAGAATGACTACCAAGCACCTTCAGATATATTTCCATTAGTACAAGAAATGATACATAACATCGGTTCTTTGGATGCCCAGCTACGTGATGAATTAATTTACACAACCTTATCGAATTGGATTCCTGGTCATGCTCTGACTGTGTACGAACTAGAGCAAATCTTACCCGTAGTCTTGGATGAAAACCATTTGCATTTTAGACTTGGAGAAACAAATTCAGACGCTGTATTCACTCGATCTTTCTCTATGTTGGTTATATCGCTCTTTTTATCCAGGCATAGAGAATCACCATTTCTCTCAAAAGAACACATTCATCAGATAAAAGGGAACGTATTCTACAATGTACAAAAAGAGCGTGATTACCGTGGACATGACGAAGTAAAAGGCTGGGCTCATGCCATAGCACACGCAGCAGATGTTTTGGATGATTTAGCTCAATGTAGCGAACTAGATGAGACCGATCTCTTAACTATCCTCGACCTAGTTTATCAAAAGATAACCGTCACAGATCGCGTGTACTCCGATGGGGAAGATGAAAGAATGGTGAAATCCATCATTAGTGTCTTAAATAGAAAGATACTTAGTGAGACTTACATAAAGCAATGGATTCAACGTTTTGGTGATGTAGAGAAAGATGCAGAATTTCTTCCCGCGTTTAGGCAAAAGAATAACATAAAAAACTTTCTAAAGAGTCTATACTTCAGGATTAAATTTCACCAATTGGATGCTGATCTCGGTCCAACTATTGAGCACACGTTATATAAAGTAGAACCCGTATATTACTCATGATTATCAGTCCTTCCAAATTAACACCCTTATCTCAGACATATTATTGGAAGGAATCGCAATTTTAATTATTGTTAAATTCAGCTCCAAACAAATTGAAATTAGGTTATGAATTCGGCTTGTTTTCTTACCATATAACTTATAATCCGTACTCGGCAAAAACGGCTGCATATTTCTTTTCTAATATCGTCCAGCGCTTTTCGGCTCCGTATTTGGCGTGCAGTTGCTGTAAATAATGCTTGGCTTCTTCCGTATTGCCGGCTTTTAGCAGGAAGCGGAAGGTTACTTCGCTTAAATATAGCGCTGTCTTGTCCATATAATAATGGACTATATCTTTGGCCCCTGTTAGCGAGTGTAAGAATGACATACCCTCTTCCAAATGTGACACCAGTTCTTTCGATAAAGCGTCTGGATCGATATCAGGCGTTAAGGTATAGTGGGCCGGAGCGGAAGGGGCTATTTCTCTGATTCGGCAGGTAAAATGAGATGTGAACTCCAATATGTCTCCATTCAATCCAACGGAATGCAACTCCGCAAGTTCGGTGGAATGAACACCACAATTAACATAAAACTGGACTTGTCTACTGGTGTTATACTTTGCTCTTTGAATGTTGAACTTATATGCGAGGTTTCCATCCGCTTTGTAGAAATTCAGATTTTTCTTCGAATAGCCGTGTTTGGCAAATACGGGTTTGACGTCTGTTTTGATGATCTTCTTAAAAAGTTCCTGCATTGATATCACTCCCAAGGCAAAGTTTATTTAATTCGTTGTTACCCTTTTTTGTTCAGAATCATGCTTGTTCTATTTTATAAAAATAAGGGCCACACATGGATTCGTGCGTATACACGTACGTCCATGTAAACGCTCGGTCGAAGATATAGATATCCTGCTCCGAATCAAAATCCGCTGCAATAATCCGATTCGCGTTTTCGTATAAAAGCACCCAACCACCACTTTCATACATCACATATACTTCATCTTTCGGCTCGGCATTGAAAGCATCTCGTGCTTCATCATGTGTCAGACATTTCTGTTGTTCATAACTGAACATATGCCACTTGTACTGGCTATAATGGATAGACTCTTTGACCACATCATCGATATTATGGGCAAATACGCTGTCCCATTGCTGTACAATCCCTTCGGATTCCTCATACAGTTCGGATACGACAACCCCTTTATCCTGCAATTTCTCCTTGAACATATATTCCTGATGGATACGCTCAATCCCCCAATATGCTCGGTTCAGTTCCATTTCGGGTAACGCATCCAGCAGCTCGTTAATTTTATCTCGAATCATCATTACCTCCGTAAGTTATCTGGAATTATAATACCTGGGCCCTTGCCTGACTGTTTAGCTTCTTCTCGTAGCATATGAGCCAGTTTGTACATCTCCGCAATGTCATATCTGTTCTGTTCCTGGAATCTTCGGATTGCCTTATCAATCTCTACCACTTCCACCGCAACCACCTGCTCGCCATCTTCCGGATTCAGTGGATCACCGACAAGTTCAACATCTCCATATCCGATGATTCGTACAAAATGGGGATGCGGAATATGCGGCCGATACGGTTCCAAAGCACTGGATGTGCAATAGAATTGACCAAAGATCTGATAGGACCGCATGTTTGCCCCAAGCTCCTCCATCAGTTCACGCTTCAGTCCATCCATGTAATGCTCACCTGCTTCAAGCGTACCCCCAGGCAGCTCCCAGGCTCCATTATCCAGTTGGAAGACAACACATTGATCCCCGACAAACGGAATGATGCTAATATTACTCACCAGCTTTTCATCCACGATCTCGTTTAATCTGAACTCTGCCTCAATAATTCCCCAATGAATTGACGTACTCAGCGCCGGAAATAATTCCGCACTCAAGCTACTCATCCGCACCCGATCCTCTCTATTTAATTCCACTATTCTTCCAATTATAGTCGAAAACATAGAAAGAAGGCCACCTTCCCACCGGGGAATACGTGACCCTCTTCTTACGCTCTCTGCAATTAAGCCTTGGAACAGTGTTCTCTCCAGACTCTCAGGCCATTCTCCCTAATGCTGCACCAGTTTCCCATTTTCCAAAAAAAGAACCCGGCTACAGAGCGGCAAAATCCGCTCATCATGCGTAACCATCACTGCACTCTTGCCCTGCTCTTTCACGAGCCGTGCAATCATGCCTACAATATCCAGCCCACGTTCCGCATCCAGACTGGCTGTCGGTTCATCTGCGAGCAGGACAGCCGGATCGTTCATCAATGCCCTTGCAATGGCGACCCGCTGACGTTCTCCGCCAGACAGCTTCTCTGCATATGCCTTCCGCCGATGGGTCAACCCCACCGTGTCTAATAGCTCATGAACGCGCTTCTCCGCCTTGTTTTTTTCCGTTCCGGCGAGCTTTGCAACGACCATGAGCTGTTCTTCTACTTTCAGATAAGGAATGAGGTTGGCACTTTGAAATATAAAACCGAGTTGCTGAAGCCGTACATCGGATATATCTTGTTTGCTTTTGCCCATAATAGAGTCTCCGTCCAGCAAAACCTGTCCTTCCGTCGGTTCAAGAAGTGCGCCTGCAATGGACAAGAATGTACTTTTGCCCGAGCCGGAAGGCCCCATCACAGCCACAAGTTCCCCTTCAGCAACCTCAAGGTCCAGTTTGTCCAGAATCGTGCGTTTGCTGCCGCCATCTTCAAAGGTCTGTGTAATTCCCTGTAATACCAATCGGTTTCTCATGCTGCTGTCCTCCCAATCGCATCAAGTGCATCAATTTTGCTAACCTTCCACACCGAGAATAACGAACCCGCCACAGACATGAGTATGAATAATACACAGGTCAGTGCGAGAGTGGACAAGCCTAATTGAAATGGCATTGATGCTGGCAAGATGGACTCGAACAGTCGAACCAACAGTACGCTAATGACCAGACTACCAACTGACAAGACCAGAACTTGTAACGAAACGCTACCCGCCAGATAACCATTCCGCGTTCCGATGGCTTTTAATATGCCGAACTGACTCGTCTTCTGAATTGTGATGACATAGAAGAATACCGCAAGCACAAACGCCGAGATGATATATAGAAATGCAATCATCATGAGCAACGATCCCTGCTCTTCCTTATATCCAGGAATGGCCGATACAGCATCCGACTTCGTAATTATTTCTGTATTTGGTATTGCAGCACTCAGGCCGTCTACCTGCTCGCCTGCACCCTTAATCGCAATAGCATTGTATATCGGAATCGGAGCATTCGCATTGGTGTCTGCTGAAGCTTGAGAAGTCCGTGAACTTCCCTGGAGTGCGAGCCATTCCTGTTCATTCAGGAATACGACCGGGGAGTGACTGAAGGACTCATTTTGTACAAATCCACCAACGGTCCACTCCGTTCCCGAAGCTTGATCGACCAGAACGGTACCAATCGTGACACCAGATTCAGACAACTTTTGGTCCACCACAACCTGCCCTTTTGTCTGATCTGTAATCGGAGACCCTTCAGTCACCGTTGGAGCAAGCCAGCCCTCCGGATTAACCATGAACAGCGTGACATCGATCTTTTTTGTGTCGCCGGTTGGACTGACGGTTGTCATTTTCACACCGAGTGGCTCAGCGTTCTCTTGCCCCACTGCGGAGCGAGCTTGATTAAGTTGATCCTGATCCACTTGTGACCGGGTAAATCGATGATTCGAATCCTGCTCCAGCACAAAGTGGGTTGCTGCCATATTTTTGACCGAAGCTGCGTTATCATACGCCAGCCCCTGTGCAAGACCTGTAACAAACAGTACCAGAAATGAAACCAGTACCATGATTGTAGCAATTAAGGCATAGCGCCCTTTGGCATACCTCATTTCCCGAATAGCCAAGTACATGTTCTGTGACCTCCCTCTTGATAACCCAAGTATAGGAGGCGAAAATGAACGGCAAATGAATAACAGATTACATCTGCGGAAGTGTCACCGTGAAGACTGTACCCTCAGGCGAACTGGAAACCTCGATTGTACCGTCATGAATTCGGATAATTTTCTGCACAATGGCAAGTCCAAGCCCGGTTCGTCCAGAAGAACGTTCCCGCGCACGATCCACCCGATAGAATCGATCGAACAGGAAAGGCAGATGCTCCGCAGCAATCCCGTCTCCTGTATCCCGAATCTGAATCACACACTGGTTATCCGACTGCTCGGCATGAATCTCAATGCTTCTTCCCTGTGGAAGATGATTCACTGCATTGCCCAGCAGATTCATCCACACCTGCATGAGCAGCACTTCATTGCCGACCAGCTGGATGGATTCGGGCACCGATATCCGAAGCAGCAGTTCTTTTTCTTCGAGTTGCCATTGCAACACCTGAACCGCTTGCCGGAATTGATCTCGCAAAGAGAACTTTACTTTAGACAGATCTTCGTTGCCTTGTTCAAGGGAGGACAGTAAAAGCAGTTGTTTACTGAGCAAGGAGAGATGACGACTCTCTTCCTCAATGATCGATGCATAGTGCTCCCGCTCCTGTTCAGGTAGATCCCGATCCGCAACTAATTGGGCAAAACCCTGAATCGAGGTCAGAGGTGATTGAATCTCATGGGATACGTTGGATACAAACTGCTGCCGCGCCTGATCTACCCTCTCCAATTCACGACTCATGGTCATGAAATGCTGGGCCAATTGTCCAATCTCGTCACGCCGTGCAGTAGGTAGTATTAGATTATATTTTCCTTGTGCAATGCGCTTGGTCGCCTCGGACAGACGTTCAATCGGATTGACCAGATAGCGGGTACTGATCAGAAAGATCAGGATACTAATACCTATCGTCAATGCTCCAATCAGCGCAAAAAAGATCCGCAGCTCACCGAATTGCAGAATTACATCCGGACGCATAAAGAGTGCGTAATTTGCATTGTCCAGCTGTAGATGAACACCCACGGTATTGCTTAATTGATTATCGAAGAATCCGGTAATAAACGGTTTGCTTGGAAACTGGGCGACGCCATGGTATACCTCACCATTCAACACCAGTTCTACAGCTTGCTTGTCCAAATCTTTCTCTCGAAATTCGCGGCCGTAGAATTGGTCGTTGCCTTTTCCATCCGTCACATAGATTTCGTACCCAAGTGCGGCGGCATTGTTCAAATACTGCTCCATCGTGCCGGGTTGCTGCTCCACAAATTGCTTCATATGCGACGCGATGCCCACCAGCTTCTCATCATTAAAATCCTTGAGCTTTGTATGATAGTAGATGTTGGACAAAAGAAAACCGAGCATGCCGCTGACCATAATCACCGCAATTGTAATGAGGAATACCCGGACGTACAAGGTCCTCAAGGTGCTTTCACCTCCATCTTGTAACCAATACCCCGCACAGTCTGGATGATGAAATCGTCCGTATAATCGGCAAAACGATCACGCAATCGCTTGATATGTACATCAACGGTACGGTCATCTCCTTCGTAGTCTGCTCCCCATACGAGCCGAATGAGCTCATCCCGCGAGAACAAACGGCCCGGAAACTGGGCCAGCTGTGAGAGTAATTCAAATTCTTTCATCGGCAAAAAAAGAATGGATTGCCCGTCGGTAACCTCCACATTGTTACGGTCAATGACAATCCGGTTCATACGGATGATATCGCTGGATGTGCGATGGTACCGACGAAACAACGCCTTTACCCGATAGACCAGTTCTTCCGGTTCAAATGGCTTGGTCACATATTCATCTGTTCCTTTCAAATAACCGTCTCTCTTATCGGATAGCTGATCTCGTGCTGTCAGCAACATAATTGGAATGTCGTAATGCTGTCGAATGTAATCACATAACTCCAGTCCATCCATGCCTGGCATCATCACATCTAAGATCGCCAGATCGATCGGTGTTTCTTGCATCAGTTTGACCGCTTCCAGTCCGTCCTGCGCTTCATGTACCCGATACCCTTCCTTGGTCATGACATGCCGCAGGAGTGCTCGAATATTGGCATCATCGTCTGCCAGCAGCAGATGTTTCATATCGTTGTCCGCCCTTCTATGTAACGAGTACATCTCACTTTGATCCTGCACAGATGGTAGCATAAAAGCAATCTTATTCGCCAGCACATGCATGGAGACACCTTGGACATGTTTATATTTTCTTAAATCTGGTTGACACTACTAAGAGGCAGAACTATAATAAATCCATAACATATGAACGAACGCTCATATATTCATTTGTAGATGATCACACATTGCCAAGAATCATCTATATTCCACTAGAAACCATATTACATAACGGAGCAAGGCTCCAAAGGAGAGGATTTATATGTCCGGACATCATCACGATCAGAACCATGGGCACGATCATGGACACAATCACGCTCACACCACCAATAACAAGAAAGTCCTGTTGTTTTCCTTCATTATTATTACCATCTATATGATCGTTGAAGCCATTGGTGGATTCATCACTAACAGTCTCGCGCTTATCTCGGATGCAGGTCATATGTTGTCCGATTCCATTGCGCTCGGGATCGCTTTGCTGGCGTTCACCTTTGGTGAAAAAGCAGTAAATACCGGCAAAACCTACGGCTACAGAAGATTTGAAATTTTGGCCGCTACGTTAAACGGAATTACGTTAATCGCCATTGCACTCTACATTTTCTACGAAGCGATTGGGCGTTTTATCAACCCGCCAGAAGTCGCAACCGTAGGCATGTTAATCATCAGCGTCATTGGATTGCTCATCAATATTCTGGTGGCCTGGATCATGATGCGTGGTAGCGATACGGAGAATAACCTGAATATGCGCGGGGCTTATCTCCATGTCATCAGCGACATGTTGGGATCGGTTGGGGCCATTGCGGCAGCCCTGCTCATGATGTTCTTTGGCTGGGGTTGGGCCGATCCACTGGCGAGTGTAATTGTCGCGGCGTTGGTATTGCGTAGTGGGTTCTATGTCACCAAATCATCCCTGCATATCTTGATGGAAGGCACTCCAGCCAATGTGGATGTGAATGAACTGGTGCAGACCATCAAACAAGTCGATGGCGTCAAAGGTGTTCATGATGTGCATGTCTGGTCCATTACCAGTAACCTGAATGCGCTGACCGCACATATCGTGGTGGATGGAACGATGGATGTCTATGCATCCGAGATCCTGGTTCAGAAGATCGAACACATGCTGGAACATAAAGAAATCAAACATGTGACGCTCCAAGTAGAGTCCGAAAAACATCTGCATGACACCTCGGTATTATGTACCGTCAAAGGCGACGCACCAGATGCCCATGCGCATCATCACCATTGAGATGGGTAACAAATATTAGTTGCTTCTAAATGAAAACAGGGCAGATTCCCCGATGAAAGGAACGCCCTGTTTTTATTTTCCTAAGTTCAGCTTTTTGGTATGAGTAGAAAATAGAATAGCCTTTACCTAACCGCAGCGGGCTCTGGACTACTTATATCTGGAGAGTAACTTCTCTTTTTTTTGATCGAATTCATATTCTGAAACGATATTTTTCTCTTTTAATTCCCCCAACTGTAACAGTTGTTCATGAACATTCACAGGGGTCTTTTTTCTCTTGCTTGATATGATCAAGGCTAGAATTGAGAAAAGCAGACCATACAGGACACCCAAAATCCCCAAACCTGCCGCTACCTCCGCACTTTCTTGCGAACCATCTATAAAAACTACGATTAATAAAAAATTGAGTAAGAACCCAATAAGGCTAACGATTGATAATGCTTTCAATGAATATTCCTCCTAAATGTTATGTATGTTCTATTCAAACTTCAGGAAAGATCGGTCAGAAGACTAAACATTAACCTCGTCCCAGTTTATAATGACGTATCCAAGCTGAAACAACAGGATGACAACATAACTGATGTTGATTCCCAAACTGGTCTTAACTTTCTTGATCTGATCCAAGTAGTCTTCTTTGTTCATTTTTCCGCGTTCCAGCTTGGACTTCATCCAAGCCTTTCTCAATTCCTTGCTTAAAGCTTACATTCACGCTTAAGGTCAAAACGACTAAACCAAAACCTATAAAACTTAAATACGGTGTGAATTTGTTGCTTCGCATGTGCTCTTCCCTTCCGGCAATCTCCATTTGTCTAGTGACTGTTTCATTCAAGATTGCAAATTCACTGTAGCCCAAATACTCAATCTCATTAATCTCCGCCACCACCACAAGATGAACAGCTGGATGAGCTGCAAGAAGAATCGGAAGATGATCCCGAGGATGATCCAGATCCTCCCGAGGAACTACTGCTGTCGGTACATTGATCCGCATAACAGCTGGAACTGCTCGTGCAGCCACTGCTTGACGAGGAACCATAGGCTGCCTTTTCCTGTGGAAGAATTTCCTGCTCCAGCCGGCCCATGTGTAGCCCATATGTCGCCACGTTATGCATGGAGTAATACACCATGGCGCTAGCCATGACGAGAGCTACATCGCTACTTCCGGAAGACGCTGGAGATAGCTCGTCTTTACTTAGAGTTGCGCATCTACGTAGTTGATCAATCAAGTAGGCAATCACCTGAGCAGCTTCAGGATCCTCCTGCATGCGTCTGGCATGAAACAGTTCATTCACCAGTTCGGATTGATCTCCCTGTGCGATCAGCTTCTGTACATCACTGGACAATGGGTAAGTGAAAAAATCACCCCAGATTGCAGCACTGTAGGGGGTGAACTCGAATAATTGACAGTACACCCAGTCAAACCATGCACGTGCTCCTGGCGTTTCGCGGCGGGTGATTGCCGGCTCATGGTGCACCGTGGAACCCATGAATTCTGCACAAAAATCAGCGTAAGATTTCGTGAACATCAGCATCTCATGCCACAAATCATCAACTTCATCACTGAACATGGGCACCTGCTTAAGTAATGAAGCCATAATGAAATATCGCTTAAGCTCTATCAATTTCCACCGATACTCCAGCGTTTTCATGTGAGGATATTCCTGTTGAATTCGGATCTTGAGTTTGTTGGCAAAATGCTTATTGTAACTCTTCTCCAATTGAAGAATGGTTTGCTGATAGGAGACTTCTTCTCGAAGTCCAAGATTCAATGGTGCTTTTTTTCGTCTGTACGTAACTTTCATCTGTTTTCTGCGTCTTCCTGCTGCTGGACGGAAAATCTTGAGCTTACGTCGAACCAAATAGGCTGTTACAACTAATAAAACTGCTGCAAGGTAGTAGTAGGTCGGCATAATAAAAACCGCTCCTCTCCGTGATCTTCTCTATGTAGGGTTAAACTATCATTAGTATATATAACAATACCGATATTTTAAAGAGCCCTAGCATGTATGTTCCCTGCTCATCATCAATTAACAACAAAAAAACCAGGCTCTATTAAAAACATAGAGCCTAGTTTTGTACATCAGTAAATTATCCCATCAGTCATTCGGGTTATCAATTAGATTGGTCTCTATCAAAAACCTTTGCACTATTGCTGCAGTTTCACCTCGGGTAAGGTTCTTTGTAGGCATCAAGCCTTCATTCGATCCTTCTACAAGTCTGTTCTTCACAGCTGCAGCCATGGCCTGCTTTGCCCATAATGCAACCATTGTTTGGTCTGCGAATGGAGACAGCAGAGAGTCTGGAGAGGCTCCGTCAGCTGCTATACCCGCCAGTCTCATCGCCCGGTTTATGATCACCAATGCTTCCTGCCGAGTAATAGCTTGGTTAGGAGCAAAGGTCCGGTTCTCATAGCCTTCAATCAAGCCATACTCCACAGCCTTAGCGATAGAGCCTGCGTACCAATCACTGGACAAGACATCATTGAATGCACTCTCGGTGCCAGTGTCAGACAAGCCCAACGCACGAACCATAATGGCTGTAAGTTCTGCTCTAGTGATGACAGCATTCGGTTCATAATGATTCTCATCTTTACCTTTGATAATCAATCGGGAAGCCATATCATTAACGGCCTGCTTTGACCAGTGACTTTCCACATCCGCAAAGGTCTTTGGATTCCAGATCAGGAAGTAATCGCTGTTGGTGAGACTGTTCACGGTCGCATAATTCTTCCCTTCACGAGTCGTGAGATAGGTTGGTACGTGGCGTACACGGCCATCTGAATTCAGCACGGCTGCCGTCGTCACCTTGCTCACATCGATACCAGCGGGAAGCGGAATTTCACGTTCCACGTAGCTGCTAAACTGCTCAACAGCTACTATTTTACCATTGTAAGAAGCTGTTACATTAAAAGTGACCGGCGGGGCTGCAACCTCAAAGCCTCCTTGCGCAGAAGCAGTCTTGGCGAGAACAGCTGTATCCTCATCGCTCTTAGCAATCTCCACCTGAACGACAATGTCAGAAAGTTTAACTTGTTCGCCCAGTTTAGAGGAAATATCATCGATGTTAATTTGCCCAGCAGGCAGCTTATAGGTACCGTTTGTCGTTTGTACCTCCAAGATCGATTGTTTAATTTCCATACTTTTCACTGCTTCACCGGTCAAAACCACTAATACTTTGTCTGTTTTGGCGGTCACAGGAATGACCACGGTGGATTTGTCAGCAGCCTTCTTAAGTTGATCAGCTAGTTTGAATGAATCAATTGTAGCCTTCAGCACCGATTTTCCGTTCTCTATAGCCGTCGATCCTGTAGCAATTTGGTCTTTCACAATACCGTCAACAATGACTTGAAAACCGACTGGTTTATCGTCGGACGACGTACTTGGAACGGATGGCATGCCAGAGTTATTTGAGTTATTTGAGTTATTTGAGTTGTTCGAATTGTTCGAACCATTGCTTGTCCACTTCGCATACAATGTCATATCCGAGGTGACTATATCCGTTGCATAGTTCCAAGCATTTGTACCCGCTGCTTCTTGGTACCAACCTGCAAATGTGTAACCGGCTCTCGTCGGTGCTGTCGGAGCACTGATTGTCGTGCCACTATTCACATTGGAGATACTGGAAACCTCGCTACCTCCCTGCGAGTTAAATGTAACCATATGTTGCACTGGTCCCTCGATTACGGTTACCTTGCCAGGGGTAAGCGTTTTGTTCATCTCTATCCCTGATTCATCCATGATGGAGAATAGAGCGGAATCTTCTGTCTGCACTGTCAGCGCCTTCTCGCCTAACACTGCCTCGCTCTTCACTTTGAAGCTAACAGTAAACATTCTCTCTCCGGCAAGGATCGGTGTATCTCCCCCATCATTATCTACCCATACTGTTTTGAGCCAGCCTGCATCGTTATCGTAATTGGAGTCGAAGTAATCTCCAACGTTTCCCGTAACTCCCGTTACTTCCAAATCTTCTGTGTCAAAATCAAGCTGTACGCTATAGGCTGCTATTCCATAAGTTAAGTCGGTCACTGTGACTGGTACGTCCACCGTGGAGCCAGGCATTCCGCTCACCGAGCCAACCTGAATCTGCACCGCGTGCCGCGTCCATTTCGCATACAACATCATATCAGACGTTACCGCGTCTTCTTCAAAGTTCCATGCATCCGCAACGGACGCATCCTTGTACCAGCCTGCAAACGAGTAGCCCGCCTTCGTCGGCGCTGGAGGAGCACTGATCGTCTTGCCGCTGTCCACGTTGGTCACACTCTCTACAACACTGCCTCCCTGTGAGTCGAATGTCACAGTATGCTTAATCGTACTTTTTGTCTTTACCGTTACCTTCCCAGACTCAACTGAGGTGGAAGCGAGTTCATCACCCTCGTAGAGGTCATGTTTTATCACATTAAAATCCCAGTCTCCAGGCTCTGCAGAGTCCGTGATTTTGAAATGAAGAGTGAATGCCTTTGTATCTGCTTCTGTAATGAATACTGGATTAGCCTTGATATTGATCGTCCCATTACTAGAAAAATCCGATTCAAAACCCCCTTCATCAGAAATGACCCCCAACTCATCTGTCACTTCATTTCCAGGTACCAACGCCAACGTAGATTCATCAAATCCAATCGAAATGTCATAGTGATTGATCAGATCCTCCGGTGTCAAATGTACCGAAATGTCAACGAAATCTCCAGGATATCCTTGTTCGCTGCTTACCTTAATCGAGTTTGAAGCTACATCTGAACTAGATTCGGCATAACCCATTGTTCCAAAAGTTAAAAATACAACGACCGCCATCATTATTGAAATCCATTTTTTCCAAGCCATCATATCAACCCTTTCCTATGGCGATGGCAAGAATCGCTTTGACATCCTCATCGTCCCATTTCCCATCACCATTCATATCAAGCGCGTGCAATTGCTCCGGCGTAAGTGTAATCTTGCCTTTCATGTATTTGGTTAACAAAAGTGCATCAGCAGCAGTCACTTTACCGTCGCCATCTGCATCTCCCATGACAAACACCGTGTATTGTGCAGTATACGTTACATTAGCTGTTACTGTGGATGTACCTACTTCATGACTACTAAGCTTAGTGATGCCACCATCGCTGCTCCATCCTGCAAAATGGTACCCCTTAGCAGGCGTGACTGTAGGCACGTTTACTGGATGTCCGCCAATCTCTACCTGCTCGCTCGTGCCGTCGATTGTCCCATGCTCTCCTTGTAAGTAGCTAACCGTCACGACCTTTGGTGTAGTGTTATTAATTGTAACTACCAGCTTCTGTGTAGCCCCTGTACTAAAGGTAAAGTTCAGGTCTATTGTTCCTTCTGCTTGTTTGACCAAATACTCCTTACGGATCGTCACAGTACCCGCAACCATCTTGTAATCGCTGTCCAATACGAGCTTCTCGGCTCCATTTTCAATTCCAGTGAATTCATTCCCATTTAAGACGACTTCTGTTTCAATATCCTTGTAATCTGCAGATGAACTGTTTTTGTCAAAAGAAGCGGTTGTAGGATCGATCGTGCTGTTCATAACCGATTTCCGCAAAATAAGTCCATCCAAACCTATCACTACATCCTCGCTTCCGCTTGAGATGCTGCCGCGCAGATCAACCTTTGTCCCGCTTATTTGCTTGGTCCAAGTGATACCATCCGGTGAAGTAAGCAGGACTCCAGAGTTACCAGTAGCCTTAAATCCATTCATGTCATAATGTATACCTTGAAGCACATTATTTACCGTACTCGTTACAGTACTCCAGTTTTCCCCGTTGGAAGAAGTGATGATTTTTCCACTTGGTCCAACGGCAATAAACAAACCGTTACCGTATGCGATATCATATATATACCTTGAAGAGTCACTCGGTTGTTCCTTCCATGTAACCCCATCAGGCGATGTCACAACTGTACTCCCGCCTACGGCAACATATAAACCATTTCCATAACTAATGTCAGTAAGCGGAACTGACACTCCACTTGTTCGGCTCGTCCAAGTTTCACCATCCGGTGAAGTCATTATTTTGCCAAAAGCCCCTACAGTCACATATTGATGATCACCATATACGCTATCCAAGAGTGTCCCTTCATCTAATAATTGCTCTGTCCAAGATACTCCGTTAGATGAGGTCATAATAAGCCCAGTATTGGAGAGTCCGGAAAGTTCTTTATACCCTACGGCTATGAATTTGCCGTTACCATAGCTAACACTACTGATATAATCTCGTTTATACGGAAAAACTGCCTTTTTTCGGTTTACCCAATTTTGTCCATCTTCAGATGTGTAAATTGCACCTATCAGACTCGTCGATCCTATCATTTCATAACCAGCTGCAACAAATATGCCATTGCCATAAGTCAGGCTTTCAAGACCTGCAGCTGTTCCCCTCAACTGATCTGTCCAAGTCATTCCATTATTAGAGGTTAAGATCACACCACTGTAACCAACAGCAAAAATGAGACCATCCCTAGCAAAAACACCATTAAGATCCTTTATAGTACCTGTGGTTTGAACTGTCCAGTTCGTTCCGTTAGCTGAGGTCACAATGGTGCCTCCTCCACCGACTGCTACATATAAGTTATTAAGGTTGTCATAAGTCACTGTGTTAAACGTGACCGTGGAATTGCTGATTGCGGTTGTCCAACTGTTACCATCACTGGATGTGGCAATCAAACCACCTTGACCAACAGCTACAAATTTGTTATTGCCATAAGTTACTCCATTAAACATATAGGTATTGTTGACTGTTGCTGTGCTCCAAGTAGTTCCATCGGCAGATTGGATCACAGATCCTCTTTGCCCGACACCAACAAACTTATTCTTGCCGTAAGTAACACCCATATGATATGTACTGGTTACTGGCTGCCCCGTCCAAGTTATCCCGTCTGTGGATGTCATAACAATTCCATTGGCCCCTACTGCTACGAACTTCCCGTTGGCAAATACAACGCTAGTTATAGCGTAAGAGGTGATATTCTGTCTCTGAATTTTCCATTGAGTTTCACCGTCTACTAGGGTTACTATCAAACCACTTGATCCAACTGCGACAAATCTGCCATTACCGTAGATGATACTTGCTAGATTGGAATTCACTGCTTGTGGATGGTCCGAGACTATCCAATTCTTACTATCAGTGGAAGTGATAATTACTTGATTTCGTCCCACAGCGACAAATTTATTGTTGCCATAGGCTACAGCACTAATCGAATTAGCCGTAGGGAATGGACTCACCTGTTCCCATTCGCCAGAAACAGCTTGCGCAGAATTTTGTGTCATGAATGCCACCATTATCAAAAATGCCAGCATAATCACTAGCCCTCGTTTGAAAGATGCCATCTTTTTGCCCCCTATGCTCCCCTTCAAATCATGTTCCTCCTCATTTACATTTAAAATTTGAAACTTCACGTGAATTATAACAAACGATTCTGAACCGATTCTGAACATGCGTTTTTTGTTTTCCCAGCCGAAAATGCCAAAAAACGCCATACAATTCATAATTATGGCGCTTATATTCGTGAAGGATCGCTTTCCGTTGTGGAATCGTTGAATCCCCGTCCAGTGCCAGACTAACCATCTGTTTCAGTGTAGATACTTTCATACCCGTTGCCCTGAAACAGGACATCAGTCTCATCCAATCCAGATGTTCTTCCTCGAACATCCGATTTCTATGTTGATCCCGTTGAATGTAAGGGAGCATTCCCTCCTTCTCGTAGTAACGAATTTTATGTGCAGGACAACCCAGCTGCTCCGAAGCTTCTTTTATCGAGAAAGCCATACTGCTGACTCCACCTTTATATTCATTTTGGATGCATTTGGCCGGTTTTTTTACATCCTAAGGCTTAATGTTCACATTAAGGCAAGCACAAATTTCAAAAAAATCAACTGAACTGACGTTCACTATTCTAACAAATGGAGGACATAACACATGCTTCAGTACTGGGAAATAACGATTAGAGGAGATATGACGAAAAGATCGGTGACAAGCTGATATTCAGAGGAGAAGAGTTTGGAGATGCTGGGCTACTTTATCACTTACTTCAATCGTTTGGTGCCATAAAGTACCCGGGCTTGATCACAGTTCAATGGTTCGGTAAAAGGTACTTCCAAGAAGTATTCCAGCTGCCATTGCTGCGTTTTTAGAGCCTGTTTACTTGTTGGTTTGTCCCAAGGCGGATATACACGTATTGCGCGCTTGCCACCTTTGCCTTGATCCGATAGGATATCTCGCTGTAACAATACATGCTTCGGAAATACAAATTGACCAAAGTGGCTACCTATGCGCGTACTAATGACATACACATCTGCTGAATCTGATCCATCATTTGGCTGTGTCGATCCATCCTCACTCCGCTGCCACAGGGTAACAAATTGTCCAATCTTGGTTGGGGTGGTTTTTGCGACGCGAAATCGAATGGTGAACACATATGCACCATATTCAGCATTTTGTGCTTCTTCATATGGTTGTGAGCAGATAAAGCCACACTTGTCATAGATAAGTTCTTTACTGGCAAGTAAGTCGCCATGAAGCATATCGGAGGTCCATCCATTCGGACTATGCAAACTATTTTTGTTATCCAACTTGTGATATCTCTCCTGTCTTGTATAGTCTGAACTACGGCATTTGCAATAGCTTTAAAGCTTTGCTAGTTCAAAATTCATGACATAGTCGTTTCCATTCATGCCAAGCCTTCAAATACTCAGGCAGATCATCAGGATGATGCTTGTTACTCAGCCCAATTCGGCAATATAGATGGACCAGAGCTTCCTCTATCAATCTGGATTTATCCATATCTACTTGCTCTAAAAGTTCGAACGTAGCAAATAATGTTTCGGTGTTGATATCATCCGGCGAAGAGCTAAAAGCATACAAGAAATCATAGAGGATAGGTCCAACCATTGGAGATGGGTCAATAACGCCGATGAGTTCATTTTGATCATATACAAAATTATGAACCCCCGTATCGCCATGTAAAAGAAATTTTTCTTCTTCCTCATGAAAAAGACGATCCACTTTGGATTGAACCAGATTATAATCATCTGTCGTTAAAACACTTCCGATATTCATCTTTGCTTCATGAATACTAATCTGATTGAATTCTTTCCATGTCCTCTGCGGGAGCTCTATTCTGCCCCATGATTTCGTATCTGTAGAAAGCACATATGTATTGAATAACTCTTTCACCAGACGAGTTAACCATTCTCTCTTCAGGCCCCGGTTGAAATGGGTCGTACCTTCCATATACGTATAGATAAAATAAGTGTTAGCCGGGTCAGTGTACAAAACTTCAGGCAATAACGAAGAATTCTTATACGTATCCAAAAACTGCTGGGCGATGTGAATCTGTTCGGGTTCATCTGATTTCAGAATATAGTGCCTGTTCAGACCCGTACTCAACCGATAAATACGTCCAGCTGTGGTACCTGACAAACTTTGAATTTCAGATATTTCTTCGTTGATAGAATGCATCTTGAATAAGTCATTGATCTCATTAATCGTTGGATTAATTAACATATGGTTCTCCTCATAATAACTAGGATCTGAATTCATTTGGTAAATGGTAAACATAAGGTGAGTTTAGATTTCAATCGCACAGTGGCTTATCTTTCAAAATGGGCTCGTTCTTCTTGGTTGGCGCTAAAAATTATTTTCTGAATTCACTTCCATGAATGACCCATTGTACTGCATCCCAAATATCTTCTGCGATATAATCAGGCTCGGTCTCCGTCCATTTGTCTCTGAATTTCGTTAATGAAGATTCTCCCCAGCCTGTTCTCACCATGATCTTGATCGCTCCTACGGCATGGGCAGCAAGCATATCTGTATCTCCTACATCTCCAATAACGATGCATTTGGATAGATCCAGACCGTATTCCTCTGATGCCCGTAATAACATTCCGGGTTTGGGCTTTCTGCAACTGCATTCTTGCTCATGCGGACATATATAGGAGTGATCAAATCCATACTCACGAAATTGCTCTTCAAAATCCTCAACACTTGCTTCTCCACGTGAGATTCGATATTGATTTGTAAAAGCCAGTACCATAATTCCTTCTCGCTTTAAATGCATAATTGCTTCTTGAGCATTGGGGTATAATCTGAAATCTCTCGGATGAATAAAATGACCTGTACCACCAATTGTTCCATCTCTGTCTATAAAAACAGCTTGTACGTTTCCCTGTGGTTTCATCATGGTCCGTTCCCTTCTTAGAAAAATTTCAAGTCGTTCATCTATACTTTTTCGTCAATAATATGCTTGCTACCATCTTGCTGCTTATGGTGTTGCATTTTTTTAATTTCAGTTTTCAGATAGTGTACTTCTTTGATCAATACATCCAGCTTTTTCGATGTTTTGGATGAATCTATCGCATAACGTACAATTGCAGCAAAGATAAGAACGACAATTAAACTTATAATTGAGATCACTACAGTCCAGATAAATTCAAAAATGGTGTCCAACTCCTTGCTGTCAAAATAATAAGTTATAAAACTCTTTCGAAAACCAAAACCATATGGTCCCTAGTATAACCATTATGGTGCCTAGTACTTTTAATATTATTTCGATATGTTTAGGGATATCACTGTTAGGAGGGTTATCTTCAAACTCGTAATTCGGTTTTATTTCTCGATATCTTATCAGGACAAATATTTTGTATAGAAAATCAGGAAAGAAGTAACATGCAATGCCCACGACAAATACGGGAGTAGATAAATAACCAAAGGTACTGGTGGTCCATTCCATCTCTATTCCCTCCATATTCATCCTCTTGGCCTCTCTCATTCTACCTCTACGAGAATGTCAGCACAGCGAACAATCAATTCAGGCATATTCGCACCATCAAATAAAACATGAAGCTCATATCCGTTATCCATCCGATACAGCTCTTGATATAGCCAGTAACTGCCTACAATCCCACCGTCTTGCTTGATGATTTCGGACGCAACCAGCGTAAGTTTATTTATATTGGTGAAGCCCCCACGGGTGTCAAAACGAATGACCACCTCACCACCCGTCAGCAGTTCTGTCACTGTACAATCATGGTATTGAATCCGCCCATGTATTTCATCTGTAATATCCTGTGCCATCATCACTTCTCTAAATTCTTTCGATATGCGTTCCATTTCTCTTCTATTCTCTACACTCTGTTTATTCAGCTGGAGCATAACTTCTCTCGTGCAATAACCCAACGTAAATACACGGATATCCGCAATTTGTTCAACGATTTCCTGTGGTAATTCTCCGCCTTGTATTGAAAATTCCACTCCATCGATTCTTTGTACTCTTCCTTACATTTCTTCTCATCAAACGGAGGACGTACATCATATTCTGCAATGAGTTTCTCTATATGCGCTCGTTCTTCCGGAGGCATGTGAAATACGATCTGATCCTCTTCAGTCACTTCTTCCTCACCGAAAGCTTTGTCTACGCGAGTAAGTACTTGACCATCATGCTCCAGCATGAAACGTGGGTCCAAGTTATATTGCTCTCGCTCCTGCTTCACATGTGCTTTTTCCTTTCTTTTATACAGCCTTAAAAATAGATCCTCATCTGACTCGTAAGCTCCGTTATGTACTCTTAAACCAAAATGAAGATGTGTCTGCTGACAAAGCTCATACCATTCTTTTGTTAAATATTTCATATGCATCTCTCCTGCTGATTTATAGAATCTACTTTGCTATTGAAGCATAGACCTGATCTCGTTAGAAACTGCTCTATTGTTTGCATCGCTACTCCTCCAAAATCTTCAGCCCTAACGATTCCTTATACTCAACAGACGTACTGGTCTACCCCACGGTTTGAAAAAATTTATGTTTGATCTCTTTGTCGTTTCGCGCCGCCCATTCATGCACAGCTTCTACGCCTGCGGATTCCTGACCTCGTTGAAAGTAAAAACATAGATCCATCGGTACTAACCGTTTACCATAGAGTTTGATGCCAATCCGTCTGTAATTCATATAAATACACTCAATCTGAGATGCATCATATCTCTGATGTTTCATAGAAATCACATGATCGCTTTCCAGCGTAATACTGGGTTTAGTGAAAAACAAACGCCAGAGCAGAAAAACGATATAACCGAGAATAAAGGTCAATATAACGATCAGGAAGTACTTCATAATACCATTTTCATCATAAATAATATTTCTGAAAAACATAGCTTCAATGACCAACATACATAATAGGCTCAACCATGCTCTTGGATAAATCGTCTTGTATGTGATGAGTTCCACCTCCTAATTATTCTCTTCATTAATCCGAAGCCACTCGGAAGGGGCTTTTCTGGCAAAATGCTTTTCAACAAAATCCAAAATGTTATCAATCCCAGGCAATGCCGCATTTTCTTTAGCTTCGTCAAACGTCATCCATTGGTACTCGGTATGTTCATGATTTAACCTGACAACCTGGCTTTCATCCACATATCCTACGAATACGGGAGCGGTATAGATATACTCCCCCATGGGTGAATAATATTGTTCGAATTGATTGGCAGAATACAACCGGACTTCGGTAATACCTGTTTCCTCATGAACTTCTCTGAGTGCAGCTTCCCATGCCTTCTCGCCCTTTTCTATCCCGCCGCCAACATAACACCACTCGTTATGCAACATACGACCAGCCCGCTTCAACATCAGTACACGGTATTGATCGAGGCTTTTCTTCAACAGAACTACAGCCACGCCTTCACAACGAATAGGGACTACCTGTTTCACGTGCTCCGCACCATTCAATTTCTCGCCCCCTTCTCTTCAGAATCGAAGTCCTCCAAAACTTTAAACTTATCTCCGTGGATTTTATCCAGATGCTCTTCTCCCCAATAACACAAATGGTCCAGGGCAGGCTTGAGTCCCCAGCCGTAGTCCGTCAACTCATATTCCACTTTGGGAGGTACCTCTGAATATACCTTGCGCTGTATGATCTCATCCTTTTCAAGTCCTCTGAGCTGTGTTGTCAGCATCTTTTGCGTAATGTCCGGTATTAACCGCCGAAGCTCCGACGTACGTTTCCGTCCGGTCATCAAATGATAAATAATCAAAGGCTTCCACTTCCCACCCATTACTTCCAAGGCCGCTTCCACGCCTACTTTATATTTTTTTGGAGCACTCGTTTCTCCATGTTCTGTCATTTTTGAACCCCTCCATAAATAGGCTATCAAGGTGAAGCATGATCTTTTTTTCTGCTATTTTTTCCATTATTCAAATCTATTTCAAGGCATTCATTTAGGGTACTTTGATGTTCCTATGGCACTTCATTCTTCCTATAGAACATCAAAGTGCGTACTTCCAGATGTTTTCATACCTGTTTATAATAGCATCAGCCACTGATTTATGGCTACAAGACTGGAATCCAGAAAGGTAGTGAAAGATAAGATGAACGTACTCGTTGTAGTATCCCACCCAAGAAAAGACTCCTTGACCTTTCAGGTAGCTCAACGTTTTGCACAGGGTCTTACCGATGCCGGTCACGGTTATGAGATATTGGATTTGCATGGGATTGGCTTCGACCCAATTCTCCGAGAGATGGATGAACCAGACTATACCCAAGAAAATCAGGTGTTCTCGCCTGAGGTTGAAACGGAGATGAAGCGGTTGAAGAAACACGATGCTGTGGCTTTTGTGTTTCCTCTCTGGTGGTGGCATCTGCCAGCCATGTTGAAAGGTTATGTGGATCGTGTCATGAACAACGGATTTGCCTACGGCGCGAACAAGCTCTCTCATCAGCAGATATTGTGGATCGCTCTTTCGGGTGTGACGGAAGAACAGATGCATAAGCGCAACTATGGTCAATCGATCGCCAACCTGCTCAATGTGGGGATTGCCGATTACTGCGGCGTGTCCCAATCGAGGGTTGAGTACTTATATGAAACGTTGGAATCCAAGCCTGAGCATTATGAGGCACTGCTGAACCATGCACATCACTTGGGACTGAACTATGCCAACGATATTCCGACTTCATGATCGTATGAGAAAAAAGGTATGACCCGAATATGAATTCTGAAGTTTTGTGGTACGTTCAATAGCGGATTACTATACTTGAACACGGCAAAAAGGTCGCTCCGAAGAGCGACCCTGCCTGTGTGTCTTGCATTATTTTACTGTCGAGAGAAGAAACTTCTCCAGCATAGTGATATCGGTAATACTATGGTTGCAAGCTGTGTTATCCATGCATACGTACTGGGCAATGGAAGAAAAGTTATCCGGCGAATGAGCCTTGGTCTTCACGTTGAAGAATCCGAGCTCCTGATGACGATGACAGAACATGCAGTACCCCTTTTTGTTCGTAGGTGTAATCCGTCCCTCAATACCGAGGAATCTGCCTTCGTACGGGTACACGATGAACAAACGGCTCGTCGCAATGTCAGTCCATCTCAGATAGGTTGTGTGTGCGTAATCGATGGATTCGAGATCGGGCACTTTGAGCTTCTTGGCCTTTGGAAAAAGCTTCTGAATCTGCTTCGCTGATACTTGCGGATATGGAATCAGATATGATTCGAGCTGGTTCAGATAGGTCTGCAATTCATGTGTCGTCTCATACGTGGATAACTGCTCCAGCAGTTGCTTCTGCTCCTGAGTGAGTTCATCGAAGATGCTCACCGCATTTGTGCCGACCGTATAACGGACAGTTTCCAATACTTTTGGATCCACAACCGAGCGTAGCGTTTTCAGCAGGAAATCAGTTTGTTTTTGAATATAATTAAATTGATGATTTTGAATAAATGGTGTTTGCATGGCTTTCAGCCCCTTATATTTATTAAGAAAATAAAGTAAGGTGCAAAGCCTGCGGGATGTAACATTATGTTGATGTTGATTCCAGGGCAAACAATCTCATTTTGTCGCGCCCTACACAAAGTCCGCCCCTATTCAGGCTTTGCATAAGGCTTTCTAGCGAACGAGCAATCCGGCATCATCCATATTGCCACGTCATAACCCCCAATACGATAGATATATCGAAATTATAGCAGGGCTGCATAGTGTAGGCAACGGGCTTCGTTCCAATTTCCTCTGTTCAAGAAATATAATTACATCTTAGGCTTTCTTCCCATTTTCCAAGAAATGATCTACCGCTGACTGCTCAATGGCCAGTCCTTCCGTGTAACGCTCCATGAACAAGGCAAATCCATTCACATCCGCGCTATTTGGAGAAACCTCTTGTCCTTCTGCATCAATAAACACCTTAGTGGTAAGGTAATCCGCCAAACTATCGTGCTGTTGCTTATTAACCATGTAGGAAGCCAAAATAGCCATTCCCCATGCGCCACCTTCACCAGCGGTAGACATGACCGACACGGGAATATTCAGTGCGGATGCGCATATTTTTTGAGCGACTCGTGGGGTTTTGAACAATCCCCCATGCGCCCAAATGTGCTCAATCGTTACGTGCTCCTTCTGTGTGAGAATATCCAGCCCGAGCCTTAGTGCAGCAAACGCAGCAAACAGATGGACTCTCATAAAGTTTGCCAGGTTGAAGCGGCTCTCTGGAGAACGTACGAACAATGGACGACCTTTTGCAATTCCTGTAATGTTCTCGCCTGAATAGTAGCCATAGCTCAGTAAGCCACCGCCATCAGCGTCAGCTTTCAGTGCTTCATTGAACAACACACTGAATAACTGGTTCATATCGGGCTTCTGTCCCATCGCCTCATAAAACTCACGGAACAAGTCGACCCAGGCATTAATATCGCTGGAGCAGTTATTCGCAAGAACCATAGCCACAGGATTGCCATCAGGTGTAGTCACGATGTCAATCTCAGGGTATACCCTAGATAGGTTTTTATCTAATACAATCATGGCAAAAATCGATGTACCTACGGAAATGTTGCCCGTACGTTTTTGGACACTATTCGTAGCAACCATGCCTGTTCCAGCATCGCCTTCCGGAGGGCAAAGTGGAATATTGGATTCCAAGTTACCTGATGGATCTAACAGTCGGGCACCAGCTTCACTAAGATATCCGGCATGTTCACCTGCAGTGTACACTTTAGGTAAAATATCTTTAAGATTCCACGTGTAGCCTTTGTCGGCAATTATATCGTCAAACTTCTTCAACATATCTTCATGGTATTCCAGTGTGGATTCATCAATTGGGAACATACCTGAGGCATCCCCTATACCAATAGCTTTACTGCCAGTTAACAGCCGATGTATGTAACCCGATAACGTCGTAATATAATTGATGTTCGTAACATGCTCTTCTCCGTTCAAAATCGCTTGATACAAATGTGCGATGCTCCAGCGCTCTGGAATTTTAGTCTGGAATTTCTCGGTTAGCTCTGATGCAGCCTTCCCCGTTGTGGCATTACGCCATGTACGAAACGGAACCAATAACTCCCCATTTTGATCAAGTGCAATATAACCCTGCATCATAGCAGAACATCCGATTGAGCCAATTTTTTGTATCGTTACGCCATATTTTTTTTCAATCTCTTGCTTTAATTGATGATAAGTTTGTTTCAACCCATGAATCATTTCATCGATATGGTAAGTCCAGTAACCGCCAATCAATTGATTTTCCCACTCATAACTGCTGGAACAGATGGTATTAAAATGGTGATCTATGAGTACAGCTTTGATTCGTGTGGATCCAAATTCAATGCCTAGCGAAGTTTCTCCCCTGACTATTGCTTGTTTCAAGTTTTGATCCATCATCGTATTCATCCTCTCTCAATTTGGAATTCGCCCAATTCGGAAATAGGTGATTTGAATAGCCAAATCAAGGTGTAAATTTCATGAAGAAAGAGCAGGATTGGAGCTGTAACGGACAATTACAAAGTTAATACCGCCTGTACTTCGCCACATGCCAATATTTCACCAGTTTGAATAAAACCAAGAGAGTCATAAATTTTCTTCGCAACGACATTTTCAGGTTTGTAGGTGAGTTCTACAACTTTGGCTTTTCCACGTGGGAAAGTCCTCGCATACTCAATTGCTTTTACTACCATTTCTTTACCATATCCCTTACCTTGATATCGCTGGTCAATCATCATCTTGAAGATGCCATAACTGCTATAATCAAAATTGCCATCCCCGTCATCATAGTACATCGAAATAAAACCTACCATATTGTCTTCCTTATAGACTGCAAAAGTAATAATAATCTGCCCCTCATCTGAGGCAACGTACGCTTCAGCAAGTGCATGTTGGTTCGAGGATATGAACCTTTGTTGGTCTGGAGTGACTTTAAGTTCAATACATTCGATAAAATTATCCCAAGTTATTCTTCTAAATTCCATTTTGAATTCCCTCCCGCACTTATCATCATTACTATTCTCTTCCTATTTTGTTGCACTAATATAGCTCAATTTAAAAATACGATCATACATATATGTGTAAGAATCGTAATACTCAAGCGCCTTTTTTCTCTCTTCGTGGAAAGACTTTAATCTTTCCTTGTCCCCGGTATGAACATAGGCTATTAACTCAGTACTCGCTTTTTTATATGATTCCACACTATAACCCGCATCAGAAAAATCAAATGAATTATAGTCTTGTACTGGAGTAAACACCTCTGGACGGATCCAGCCCTTAAATTCGGCTTCCTTTATTAACTGTTGTAATCTGGAGATGTCAACTTGCTCTTCTAATATCACTTTACTAAGAACATCAACCACTTCTTGCTCGATCTTGTTGAATTTGCTTGTAAATTCATGATTGGAAAGATGCATCTCTATTAAATTTTTAGTGTAATGAGAATAGCTATTCACTAGATTAAGATTGGAGTTCTTATACTCTACCGCAAATCTTGCATCACGAAGAACACTGGCCGGGATATAAGCATGATTGTCAATTATTTTGACTTCTGTCCCTGCCCTGGTCTTTAGTTCTTTTCCATTCAAAAATATACTTATCTTCTGTGGTGCGCTTGTCGCTGCAAAAGCAAGAGAAGCGCTTACTAACGACAAAGCAAGAGTAACGATTATCATTTTTTTCACTTCGTACACACCCTCTGATATGAATAATAAAGATAACTTTCAATCAGCTATCATCGTACCATTTTATTCAAATAAAGGTAATACACTACATATATGCAACCTTCTTTATCCATACACAAAAAAGAAGCCACCTCCCTGGCCTTCCCCAGTTCAGTGACTCCATTTTGCAATCCTATTCATTCCCTACATTCAACTACTCTTTCACAGCACCTACAACAATCCCAGTCACGAAATACCGTTGCAGGAACGGATACACGAGCAGGATCGGCAGTGCGCTAATAAAGATCTGCGAAGCCCGAATGGTCCGTTGGGACAGGTTCTTCACCGCTTCTGGATCAAGCTTCGACATATCGGCCTGCACGATGATCGTCTGCATGAAAGTCGCAAGTGGCAGCTTTTCCGCATCACGGATGTAGATGATTCCGTCAAAGTATGCGTTCCAATGCCCAACCATCATGAAGAGCGAAACCGTTGCAATAACGGGTACCGAGACAGGCAGATAGATTTTGATAAACGTCTTAAAGTGCCCTGCGCCATCGATAAATGCCGCTTCTTCCAGATCCTTCGGAACGGTACGGAAGAAATTCAGCAACAGAATGATGTTAAACACTGCAACCAATCCTGGCAGGATCAAGGCCAGCAATGTGTTCATCAGTCCCAGCTTCAGAATCAGGATGTACCCCGGAATGAGGCCACCGCTGAACAGCATCGTGATGACAAAATACCATAGATAGATGTTACGTGCGCGGAACACCCGCGTCTCTTTGGAAAGCGCATAGGCTGCAATCGTATTGACGATTAACGCAAGTCCAGTACCAAGTACCGTCCGCTCCACAGATACCCATAAGGAAGAGAGGAAGTTGGTATTGGCAAATGTCTTGGCATACGCCTCCAGTGTAAATCCAATTGGCCAGAACGTTACGAGACCCGCATTGGCAGGTGCAGATGCGCTAAGTGATACCATGAGCAAGTGATACAAAGGCAGCAAGCAGAGCAGTGAAAGGATGGTCAATAACACATTGTTGAATATGCTGAATATGCGGTAAGGCATCGTTTTATGGTACATTCGTTTGTCATCCTTTCTAGAAAATTCGATATCCGGCGAATCGGTAAGCCAGTCGGTACGAGATCACAATCAGGATCAGGCTGATGACCGATTTGAACAGATTCACGGCGGTAGCGAAACTGAACTGCCCACTAAGCAGACCTTCTCTGTACACAAACGTATCGATAATATCTCCTTGTTGATAAATCAACGGACTATATAAGTTAAAGATCTGGTCAAAGTTGGCGTTAAGCACATTACCCAGTGCCAAGGTTGCGATTACGATCCCAATGGGAATCAGTGCCGGGATGGTAATATACATCGTTTGTTTCCAGCGTCCTGCCCCATCTACTTCAGCTGCTTCATAAAGTGCAGGGTTAATGCCAGACAGTGCCGCGAGGAAGATAATTGTGTTGAATCCAAACTCTTTCCAGACATCACTCGCAATAATTGTGAATCGGAACCAGCTGCCATCCCCCAAGAAGAAGATCGGTTTGATGCCGAATACCGAAACCAGGAACTGATTGACAATACCCGTCTGGGCCAGAATGTCGATCAGAATGCCTGATAGCGTAACCCAAGACAGAAAGTGTGGAAGATACACGAGCGTTTGAATCGTTCTTTTCAGCGCCATCTTCCGTACCTCATTGAGCAATAAGGCAAAGATAAACGGAATTATCAGATTCATGACGATCTTCGTACAGGCAAAAAATAACGTGTTCCACGTAATTTGCAGGAAATAATCATTTTCCCACATGTACCTGAAGTGCTTTAGTCCTACCCATTCGGAATTAAAGAATCCCAGTGCAGGTTTATAATCCTGAAATGCCATCAAAATCCCGGACATCGGAATGTATGAAAATATAAAGACCATAATGGCCGCCGGCAACACCATAAAGTGCAGAATCCATGGCTGTTTGTAGCGTTTTTTTCTCTTTTTATCCAGCTTGTTCCCAACGTTTGCCTGCGGGATCCGCTTACCCTCCAATTTAGCCTCCATAGCGCTTCTCCTGTTCCCAAAAAAAGTTTTTGTGTGTGATCGGGTTCTCTGATATAAATAGTATCAAGCCATTCTGAGGTCTGCTATATAACATTGTTAGGCTTGATAGTGTTTTGTTAGGGTATCATCAGAAGAGGTAGTTTACACACGAATTAGAAGGAGACTTTTCATGTATATATGGAAGCGCTTAATGCCTTTTCAAGGTAAAACCAGATCCCCATTCAGTCTTTTTGCCAAAATAAACTTGTTAATTGTGGTCTTGTTCATCCCCATTCTAATCATGTACACCTACTCGAATAACGTCACCTATGATGTCGTCAGCAAAGAACTGCAGATCTCCAACACGAAACAGCTCACGTTTCTGTCCAGTCAGATCGACTCCCGCATCAATCAGATGATGGATTTCAGCCTGATTCTCTCCCGAGACCCCAATGTCAGAGCATTCAACGGCCTCAACATGTGGGATGATCGGTACGACCGGATGCAGACCCGTTATGTGATACAAGAGAAGATGATGCTGCAAACCGGCGTTACGGATATATGGCCCACCCGATATGCGGTGCATTCACAGCAGAATAAGGATGTCATCGCTAACTACAATCAAACGACAGGGTATGATGAGGCGTATTTGAAAAAAAATATGAGTGGACGATGGACCTATGGGGATCAGGGTGCCGCATCACAGGACGAACTGAACTCCTTCTATTGGTTCTATACCGATTCCTTGGCACAGCCGGGGATGCTCACGGGAAGTAACCTGGTGATTGAAGCCAGCTTCAGCTACGAGAACATTCAAAATATGCTGGATACGTATAAAGCGGGCGGACAAGGCGATCCTTTCTTGTATCACAAAGGAAATTCCCCCATTCTCAATCGCAGCGCGGACAAGCAATTATCCGCAGAACTCATTCAGTATCTGGACACGCATTCTCCGGAAGATACTACACAGGATGTCGTAGAGCTGAACGGTAAGAACTATCTGGTTAGTTCCGTGAAGTCCACTTATCTGGATTGGCATCTGGTTGACGTGATTCCACTGTATCAGATTTTGAAGCCCATCTCGCTGAGTCAAAATCTGTTCTACACCTGTATGATTTTGCTGCTGGTGGTGGGCATCTCTGCTTCAATCCTGCTGTACCGAAATGTTCAATATCCAATCAAAAAGCTAATTAAAGGCTTACGCCGTGTAGAGCAAGGGGATTATTCTGTCCGACTGTATAGCAAAAACCAGAATGAGTTCTCATTCCTGTTCCGCCGATTCAACGATATGTCCCATCAGATTCAAGATCTGATCGAGAATGTGTTCCATGAGAAAATTAGAGCCCGGGAAGCTACGCTGAAGCAATTACAAGCGCAGATCAATCCGCATTTCCTATATAATTGTCTTGGTTATATCATCAACATGGCTCAGATGAAGGACGAGCAAGCTGTCGTCTCCATGGCGCATAACCTAAGTGCGTATTATCGCTACACCACCCGTATGGAACGGGAGACGTCGTCGCTACAAGAAGAGATTAAGCTGCTGATCAACTATCTGGATATCCAGAAGCTGCGCAATGGTCGTATTGAGTATCACATCGATATCCCTGAGGATATGCTCTCCCAGTCGGTGCCACGATTAATGCTTCAGCCGATGGTTGAGAATTCCGTCATACACGGCGTGGCGAAGTCCTATTCATCCGGGGAAATCCGAATTACCGGGGAGCAATTGAATGGTTTTGGCAGAATATACATCGACGACGATGGTCCTGGCTTAAGCCCGGAACAGTACGAAGCGCTGAACTTGAAGATGCAGGAACCTTTACAAGAAGAAATGGGCTGCGGCCTTTGGAATACGTACCAACGAATCACGCACCTGTTCGGCAGTCACTCCTACCTCCTATTCGGCCCATCCCCACTTGGCGGATTCCGAACCGAAATCATCTGGGAGATACCAAAAGAGGATACAGATTCCGATAAAGGTAATACCGATAATATACGTTGACTATTTGATTTTGAACGAACCATTTACACGTGAACGTAGAGGACAGAAAAAACCTGAAGAAGCAAAGCGTTCGCCTTTCAAGCACCATTTTAACCTTATAATCATTTAATTCAGAAAATGGGGCTTGAACAGCGATCGGAAGGTTGTTCTGTCATCGGAGTGGCAAGTGTAAATATACCTTTAGTTCAACCACCAAGGGAGACATTATAATGCACATGATGATCGTAGACGATGAAGCACACTGGGTCGATAACCTGTCCATGACCAAGCCCTGGCACACGCTGGGGATCGAACATGTGCATAAAGCATACTCAGCACACGAAGCACTACAAATGATCGACACCCACCCCATCGATATCGTGATCTCGGACATCCAGATGCCCGAAATGACAGGAATTGAACTGATTGAACGCATCCGCATCCGGGACAAAAAAATAAAATGTATCCTGTTATCCGGGTATTCCGAATTTGATTACGCCAAAAAAGCCATCCAGTTCGAGGCTGTAGACTATCTGCTAAAACCGCCGACAGATGATGAATTAATGGGGGCTGTTCAGAAGGCCATCGATCAATTGAACAACGAATGGGAAATTGTCAGTTCACTGACACGAACGCAGTTTACGTTGCGAGAGAATCTCCCCCATTTGCGGGGACGACTACTCCTAGGAGCTTTACAGGGACAACGAATCGCCGCTGCCGAATGGGAGCGTAAGCTAGCCAATTACGCTCTGCCCTTTCATACCGGGGATGCCGCATTAATGCTGGTACGTCTGGAAGAAGAATTCGGACACTATGACAGCAATGATCAGACCCTGATCGAATATGCGATCATCAATATGGCGGAAGAGATTATGGGTGAGTTTATGGAAGTTTGGGGCGTCAAGGAGGAGCACGGATATCTCGTGTTTTTACTTCAGTTTAAAGATCGGAAAGGCGATATTGGGAAAGAAACCATTCTGGAGAAGCTATCGATTCAGCTCCAATCCAAAGTAAAACAGTTTCTGAAAGGCTCCCTCTCCATCGTTATCACCGAGTGGTTCACCTTTCCGGATCAGCTCTACGATCGTTTCCGTCAGGCTTCCGCTTATTTCCGGCAGATCGTTGGAGACGAACGCGAATTTGTCATGCGTGTCAGCGATGTCGAGACACCTGCGGCACAAGGTCCCTTGGATGTTCTGTACACCCCGCCCACCTTTATTAGTTTGCTAGAGAGCGGACAATGGGATGCAGCGGAGGAGAAAATACGCGCGGTCTGCGCCGAGTTGGATGAGAAATGGTCGGAATCATGGGAGCACTGTATGGAGGCAGGTTTTCTTATTACGGCTTCATTCACCAATATTGCCCATCGGAACAAGTTGACTCTGACCACTTTAATGGGAAATGATGTCGAGGATTTGCAAAGTGGGGAAGTTTTCGCTACCATCAGCAAATTGCGGAAATGGTCGCTCAGTGTACTGGGCAAACTCAAGGAAGGCACGTCCAACGAGATCAAGGACATTCGTTCCGAGTATGTGAAGAAGATTCAGGATTTTACAGATAAGAACCTGCATCTGGATGTGTCTTTGCGTGTGCTCGCTGACCATGTCAATCTGCACCCGACCCATTTATCCAAAATCTATAAGATCGAAACGGGCGAAGGCATCAGTGATTATATCTCACGCCTGCGCATGGATCGGGCCTGTCACAAGCTGGTCACGACCACCAAAAAAGTGTACGAAATCAGCATGGAGATTGGCTATATGGACCCAGCTTATTTTATCAAAGTGTTCAAACGCCAGTTTGGCGTTACACCGCAGGAATACAGAGACCAGCATAAATAACATGACTGAAAACCGATCTTTTTGCACATTCACTAATAGAGTCCTATGGAAACTAACAAACTCATATAGATGCCCTCCCGTCCAAATTGGTACAGTTACATTGTAGAGGTTGTTCAAAAAGTCCGCTTTTGATTACGAAGGATGCCTAGCGGCATCATCAGCATCGAATATGGAATTCAGCCGAAATGTCCGTTGCTCACGTAGCTCTATCTACGCTCCGCTACTCCATTTCTAGCTTCATCCCATCTTCTCGGTACTGAAAACCGGCCTTTTTGAACACGCATTTTTAAAGATCATACACCGTAGGGGGATTGAACAATGATCAAATTCAAAAAAACATGGTGGTCACTGCTCATGGTTATCGCGCTCATTACGATCACTGCGTGCGGCAGTGGCGAGACAGCCAGTGACAATGGTAATAATACGCCGGGAACTGTCGGCTCAGCTGAAGCAGAAGCTGCTTTTGCTAAAGGAAAATATGATCCACCCATCGAGTTCAGTTCGGTATTGATGCCGAAGAAATACGTGCAAGGAGATACCAAAGAAAATAACGTGCACGATCGCTGGATGCTCGAAACGCTGGGTATGAAGCATAAAGATACCTGGTATCCGGCCAATGACGACCAATACAGACAAAAGCTTCAACTGGCTATCGCTTCTGGCGAGAAGCTCCCTGATTTCGTCACCGTACCCACCAATGCGGTACTGACCAATCAACTGATCGACTCCGGTCAATTCATCGCCATCGATGAGTTGTTCGACAAATACGCAAGCCAGACCCTGAAAGATCACGCAGCAGCACATCCTGAACTGTGGTATCCGTTCACCAAGGACGGCAAGAAATACAACATGCCGATCATGGAGTACACCGATAACGACGATACACTGCTCTGGCTCCGCGAAGACTGGATGGAGAAGCTGAACCTGGAAGCTCCGAAAACCATTGCAGATCTTGAGAACATCATGGACAAATTCAAAAACGAAAACCCAGACGGTCTGTCTCCAGACAAAGTATTCCCTCTGGCGATCTCGCTGAAAAATAACACCAACACCTGGATGGGTCAGCTCGACTGGTTGTTCGGTGCATACGGCACAATCGAGGAGCAATGGAACAAAGACGCAAACGGCAACCTCGAGTACGGCTCCGTTAACCCAGGTGCCAAACAAGCCCTTGCCAAGCTGGCTGAATGGATGGATAAAGGTTATATCCACGCTGACTCCGCTCTGTGGGACGAAGGCAAATCCGCTGAAAGCTGGACAGCTGGCAAAGCGGGCATTCTGCCTGGCGCAAACTGGGTGCCGGACTGGCCTGCACCTGACCTGCTGAAGAACGTACCTGGCTCTAAGTATAAAGCTTACCCTGTTCCAGCTGGCCCAGACGGCAAGATCGGTACGAAGTGGCAGAACTCTGGTGTCAACGCAAGTATCATGATTAACAAGGATGCGAAGCATCCAGAAGCCATCTTCTTGTATTACAACTACCTGCTGGATAACCTTGCGAACCCGAAAGCGGGCAGTGAGTATGAATACGGCTTCGCCAAAGGTTACGACTGGGATATCATTGACGGAGAACCGACCAGTGACAAAGAGAAGATCAAAGACTTCTCCAACGAATTCCCTTTCCTGACCGGCCCGGCACGTATCCCGGATCTGTACATGAAAACACTCGTGAAGCTAGCCAACGGCGAGAAGCCTGAAACACCGTACGAGAAACAAATGGCCGAATTCCGTAAACCGGAAAACTGGTATGCAGGTAAAGTCGTTATGTCCCAGATCGACGTCCGTAAACAAAACTACTTTACTGGCGCTGCAACACCAACCATGGTATCCAAATGGAACCTGCTCCGCCAGTCCGAGATGGAAACCTTCAATAAAATCATCTACGGCAATTTGCCAATTGATGCCTTTGACCAATTCGTCGCCAACTGGAAATCCAATGGCGGAGATCAGATCACACAAGAAGTGAATGATTGGTTTAAATCGGTAAGCGCGAAGTAAGATTTGGATTTTGGAAAAGTAGAGATTATAAAACCAGCCGAAGCGATAGTTACACGCTTCGGTTGGTTTTATTTAAATAGAGATTAAGGTCGCTTCCCCTGACTTATGGGTTTGCGTTATTTGATTGAGCCTTCATATCGTTCTCCTCCGGCATTGACTGCCCCAGCAAGGAAACTGTGAGCTGAATGCCGTCCCTCAGTCCCTGCATGTATAACTGCTCATTCTCTACTCCTCTGCTGACAATATAACGATTCTCCCACTCGGCATATTCAGGTGTCTCTTCGACATCCTTACCTGCAAACAAAGTTGCAAATGCTTCGTCTGTTTCCCCACGCACACGACTCAATTCAGGATCTTGCTCAATCTGGGCAGATACCTCTTCCAGCCTTGCCTGAATCGCTTGTTGCAACCACGGCGGAAAATCCATTGCTTCTCCTCCCCTACGCATTATGTACCTCACTCATCATCGTACAACTCGGTTATGCCTTGCCTTTATTTCACTCACTCGGGTCACCAGTTCATCCACCCTTCGGCTCTGTTCTTGCACTTTAGGGTTGTCCCATAACGGAATCGCTTGCTTCAAGGATGCCTCACCAAGCTGATTAAGCTTGCGCCGTTCCTCTTCCAATAAGTCAAGCAACCGGCTCATACATCCACCTCTCTGATGGGTTTAAATTGCGACATGTCTTGTTAATGCTAGACATGGTCAGTTTAAGACATTCTAATTGTACGAGAAATTATAATCGTTTTAATGCGGATATCGAATAAGTCTATAAAAAAAACAGCTACACTAAGGTTAAGTGCAACCGTTTCCCTAAATAGTATCTATCCAAGATGTTTACTTTTTCCAATCTTTATAATTAAGATATCTGACAGTGAAACAAAATTTTGATGACTCGTAAACGTTATTGTATTCACGACCCAGCTTATGCCGGACCCAGGATGAATGTCCGCATCATGAATATTATGTTATATGACGTCTTTCTTTAGTATTAATGAAACACGATTTAGAAATTATCATTTTAATTTCTCAAATACATACTTCAAATCCACTTCATCGTTTTCACAGTTCCATTCTTCTAATTTCTCAATAATACTGCTAGCTATGTCTTCTTGATATTTAATATACGATATTGTGGTATCTCTATACTTTTCATTAAGATTTACCATAACTGCTCTCTCATTTTCAAAAGATTCATTAAATTTGAATAACTCTACTACAAAGCTTCTAATTAGTTCAGGATAAGAATCTGACAATTCGTTAAATAAGTCCCTACAACTATGAGAATTGTATCCGCTTTTTAATGCTTCTCGCATAATAGCTGAAATTAAATCATACTTAGATTCATTTGAGACTAAGTCAATCCATACTTCTTTATCAATTTGCTTAAATAAAAGTACAGCTTTATTTGCAACATTGAAATCCCAATTATTTATGTTTTTAGTTATAACTTTAATCCAGTGTTCAAACTGAAATCTATCCTTCATAGCTATTATTAATTTGATAAAATCACTGTCTTCATAATGCTCTAAAATAAATTCTTTTCTCATACTTTTCATTATTTTTTCATGAAAAACAACATCACAATTTTCGTCTTTTATAATATCGTAAATGAAATTGTACTTTACACAATTAATTTTAGGTACATTTTTAAATCTAGTAAGCGATGCTACTATTGAATTACTATGATTCTCATTTCCCTGTAAACGCGAAGATAATACAATTTTCACCCAACTTTCCCTGTTTGCAACTTCAATAGCATCTAAATTAGCACTCAGTTTGAATATTATCTTTTCTATACTGCTCTCATTTAAATGATTTATTATTTCAATATTTTCATATAACAATTCAAGCAATTCATTTTCATTCTGATCCTTTTCAATTAATGGCGAGATAATACTTTCATATTCATGTGGTAGTTGTTGCAAAGAATAAGCTAAAAAATAAATCAAGTTTTTTTTGTGAGTATTTGTTTTCGGAGCAATGGTAACTTTACATATTAGTTTCAATAATGAACTAAATGCTTTAGGATGAAACTTTATTAATCTTTCTTCTACAATCACCCTGATTCTAGAGGGTTCTTTAACAGGGAAAAACGACTTTTCTTCAAGTTCTTCTATCAATCCCTTCATATGTCGGAAACCAAATAATACAGGTTTAGATAACAATATATCTATCACTGATGTAAAAACATCTCTAGCTTTTTCTGGCGAACATACAAAACTATTAGGATGAGCACAATCATTTCTCGTGTCCAAGCACCGTATTAATTCTTTAGCTTCATTGCTATTTAACATATCAATTTCAGCTGTAGCACATTGTTCTACTAAATATTTCTCATAAACCTCTAGATCACGTTTTTTCTGTTCTACTTTATCATCAAGTTCTCTACAAGCTAAATCGCTCGATGCCATTGCTTTTACTTTCATATGCAAATCATAGATTGCTGATATCACACTCATGATTACACATGCTTTATAAGAACCTGCATTGTAGCATCTTAGAGCTTCAGACATATGAACTTTAGTTTCTGGGCTCTCTACCTTATTCAACATTTCTTCTATATCACGTAGCACTATCCATTCCTTCTTCCTCATCAATTTATTAAATTTTTAACTTTTAAAAGACTAATCTTTGTAGATTTTAGATGTCAAATAACTTTCCTTTGTTCATGAACTCCGAAGAAGTTGTATGCTGAAATCCCTCTACGAACTCTAACAGACTAAAGCTACGTTAGGATCATTTTCCATTTAATTAAAGGGGCTAAGATAAAAACGCACATTATTACTTAATGCCTCAGTTAAAAGTCTACTTTGATTTAGCATTTTCTTTAATCCTGTAATCCATTGATTTCTGTTAATTTCGTATATGAGAATCCACTTATCTCCATAGATAGTTTCATTTATCAGTTTAGATTTTAAATCACTCTTACTAATTTTAATTTCATTCTCTCTATTCAAGCCTTTCTTTTGAACATAGTCTAAAGCCATAATTGTAGATAACGGTTCAGCATGGACAATAATATTAACAAGATTCTTCACTTCAATCTCCATATTAAGAGAACCCATTACACAAAGTAGCCATATGGTTTCAAGTTCATGTTTGTAATTAAGGCAACTTGCTAATATGTTGTTTATATTCTGTTGTATTGATCTATCAAAAGTGAAGCTATTGTTTATTATTACATTATGTACATATTCAGCCATATTAGGGAATGATAAAATTATATTAACTAGGTGCGAGAAGACAAGTTTCTTCTCTTTATTTGGAATAGTGTGGCTACTTAAAATTTTCAAACCGTATTTTAGAACACCTTTGTTATTTTGGTGAAGTTCTATCATTTTCTCTATATATTTTAAGTATCCGTCTTTAGAAAAATCATGTTCTTTTAGAATTTTGGTAAAGTCTTGGTTCAACTGATATGGATATTTACTTATTTGTGTCTTTTCAGTATTAATATGCATTTTATAATCATAAAGTATATTTTGAAATAGAGGGATAAATTCATTGATCTCACTTTCAGTTCTAAAATAGAAGTTGTAATCATCCACATAACGCTTAAAATGGTGCCCTTTCCCACTTAAAATCTCATCAATAGAGGTCAAAATAATTTCCGAAACAATTCGAGAACTCAAAGGACCTGTTGGAATACCTTTAGTTTCATTATTGTTTATAGATCTAACTAACTTGTCAAATTCATCATAACTTGCGTATGTCAAATTTCTTAGTGATGGACTTTTTTTAAGTTCATCTTTTGATTGTTCCTTACCATATAAAGCCCATGTTAGACTATGCGTATAGATGTTCTCATAGCATTTACTTAGATCAATTTTTAAAAGATACTTGTAACCAGCAGAATATATAGTGCGGTCATGATAATTTTTCATAAATCTAGAGAATACTTTGTACCCTCTGATTTGATTAGGTGCAATGATATTAGAGTACGAATGTTGATTTTGGCGAAGCTTATATTCTATAACTCTTCTATGTTTTTCAATAGCTTCGCAAAGCATAAGATACAAATCTATGTGAGGGATAGCTATAATTCTCCTTTCAAGGTCACTCTTGTAACTTGAAATAAATAAACAAGGAGTAGATTCAATCTTCCTAGATTTTAAACTTGTTGAACTCAAATTTATCATTGATGGATTAGCTTTAAGAAAGTCTGCTATTTCAATACTTGTAAATACTTGAGATGGTAGATTATCTGAAAAAAATCCACATTTAATCAAATTATATATTGTTAATCTCATCATAAATCTCCATTCACTTTTAATAGTTTGCATTGTGTGTGATTCTGTTGTATAACGTTCCTGTATTCATGAACCCCAAAGGGGTTGTCTGCTGAAATTCCTCTTCGAAATCCTTCACGCAGACCAAGACTCCGAAGGAGCCGCTGCTTGAATATTATGTTATCAGATGTTGGCGCCTTCATTGAGGAATTTTTAAGTTAGTTATTGTAATTATTATTTATCTGTTTGTTCTGTTCCTTCTTCCACTAATTGCTTTCCTTACTCTGCCTCTCTTTCTGCCTCTTTTTCTAACATACCTTCTATTTTTAGCACTTTGAATTATATCTTCTTCTACCTGTTCAAGAGAATTCATTTGCAGAAAATCATTATTTGTGAACTCTACTTTTACTATAGGCTCCTCAACTTCTTGAATAAACTTGTTATATTCTTCCGATTCTCTAATTTCAGTAAATATAGGCCATTCCTTTAAGTTATCAACAGAAAGATCATTGGGCATAGATATTTTCAATAAATCAAAAAATTCTTCTTTTTCGTTTTTTAAAGCTAATAAAGAAAGTTGAAATTTTTTATTATAAGGACTAAAGTCTGCTTCTTCAATCTCTTTTTTCAAAATTTCATATTGTCCGCTCCTTTTCATACATAGCCAATAATTCACCTTGGACATTAATTTATCTTCTGCAGATATACTAATCTCATTGGAACAAAAATCATAAAGATTTGCAGCTAAACTCCAATCTTCATCTAACATTAATGTATAGCCTTCACCCATTATCTCATCTACACGTTCTTGTGATTTCTTCTCAGCTTTTCTCCACATTTCTAGTAAAATTAATATACCTACATTCTCAATAATTGAAATTGATTTATTTATATATTCTCTGTCTACATTAATTTTATCTCCCAAAGAAATATCTTTCCTCAAGTCAACATTTACATTTTTAAAATAGATAGAATTCACAATTCCATCATTATGTACAACAATATTTCTTCTTTGGAAAATTTCTGATATTAATTCTTTATTTTTCTGAAAATATGAAATTGTTATTTTAACTTTATCGGTTAAATATTTATACCACTTATCGAGACTTCCATACATAATACCTTCAACCTCTTGATCGATAAGATATTTTTCTGCATCTTCGAATGAACCTAATTTCCTTATATCTTCAAGACTTAATGTTTTATCCTTTATACTCATTATTTCAGGAAACTTTGTTATATGCGTGTGCAATACTCTTGAAATTAATAATTCAAAAAATACTATCAAATTTATTAATGAATTTTGATAGAGCATATTGATTTGTCCCTTTTGCAAATTTATCTCTTTCATTGCATTATTGAGCCCAACACCTGCCTTTCCTTTGATAGTAACACTAACACCTTTGGTAAGGTCATCTTCATCTTTTTTTACTACATTCACTTGGTCTTCAAAAATATTAATGCATTCTTTAATTTGTTTATCACTTAATTTATATTTATCAGGATTTAGTTGACTAAATGCAAATATCATTGGTAGTAGACCCATAGAGTTCTTTTTTATTACTTCTTCTTCTTTTTGTAATAGACTAGACTCCACTCCTGATACAAATGATCTTAAAGTTTTAATATTATTCATGTAATTTTTCAGAATCGATTTATACATTGAAATCCCCCCATTATCATTTAAAATAATTAGCGCCAATTTCTTATAACATCTAATTTATGTACTTCGTAAACAACACACATACTACCTGATATCTGAACTACGTATATGATAACCTATGCGGTGATATTTGCGAAGAAAAATTTGGTGAAAAAGGGGGACTATTGGGATAATCAATCTCCCAAATCCATCCGATCCAGCGGGCTTTGAATACGCTGGATATTATTCGTACTAACATGTGTATATCGCTGAGTTGTACGTGCACTCGTATGACCAAGTAGCTCCTGAATGTAGCGGAGGTCTGTCCCGTTTTCTAGCAAATGAGCGGTAAAGGAATGCCTTAACACATGAATACTAACCTTCTTCACAATTCCTGCGCGTTGTCTAGCTTCTTCAAAAACCTTCTGTACGCTCCGCTCAGTAAGATGTCGATCAGAAGATTGGCCCGGAAATAGCCAACGATTGGAACTGTATTCATCTATGTATTTCTGCACCATATCCCAGGCGAGACTTAAAAGAAGCGTCCTCCGATCCTTTTGACCCTTTCCCTGTCTCACAATGAGTGTCTGCCTTTCAATATCCAGATCGGTGCAACGCAGACGCACAACTTCACCTGCACGAAGCCCGGAAGAATAGGTCAGAAACAATATGGCCTTATGTTTAGGGTTGGTTACGGATTTAAGTAATTGAGCAACTTCCTTTTCGGACAACACTTGCGGAAGCTTGGTCTGCTTCTTGGGACGAATATACTGGATATCCGTAGGATGATGGAGCACATGTTTGCAATAGAAGCGGAGCGCGCTAATGGCCTGATTCACGCTAGAATGGGAAATTCCTCGTTCCAGCAAACCTAAACAATACATCTGAACATTGGAAGTAGTGACATCCTTATTTTTAAGGCTAAGGCTGCTTAGAAAACGCTCGACCTGATTACAATACGCTCGACCTGATTACAATACGCTTTGATCGTTTTGCGACTATATCCTCGTATCTTTAGTGCCTTCTGTAACGGTTCTTTGCTCCGGGGTAATCTGAACTTCATCTGGATCAAACTGGCTCGTAAACTCCTGGATGGCCGCAATAGTGTAGGGTATGATCCACATTTTCTGTTTGGTTTCCCACTTTCTGCCCGTAATCTGGCGAATGCGCTGAATATATGCAGGGTTATAAGGACAACGAATATGCAATGAATGAGTAGAACCTTTAGTTATGGTGATCTTCTCTTCCGTTGTAGTATCGTCGTTCATAGGAAACTCTCCATTGTTTGAGTCTATGTCTTTCTCCGCAATTTTGAGAAATAAAAAGGAAGGCTATCCTCATCCCAAAAAGGGAATCAGATGACCTTCCGATGCTTTCGGAACATATATGATCTTTAAAAGTAAAGATGGGCACAGCCAGTGTAATAAAAAACTGCCACTCCATGTAGCTTCAACAAAGTATACCTACTGTCAATTTGTCCTCATGGATAACAGTAGACGATTGAACCCGCAGGTATTTCGTCTGGGGAGATCCCTTTTCCCAAACATATACCGATATTCTTTTTGCCGGCTATAGAATGATTAATTTGAGTAGAAACAACTCCAAACACTTGCTCCTCCCCATCCGTTTTTTTGATAATAATCTGGTCACCGATCATCTCTTTGATTGTTGAAGGAAGTAGTTCATCCAACTCTTCATTGGCCCCCATGACGATGGTTCCGAATTCCGGTGTATCGAAGACTAACCCCACGCCAAACAGCATTTTAGTTTCCATTCTGTGTCCTCCTTATCTCTGATCTATGAATAGCTCGCCTTTGACATCTCTCACCCTGAGATCGGCATTACGAAGTCTAACCATCGCATCTCTCAATAAAGCATACCGTTCAGTAGAATTGAGTTCAGGAGCAAACCTTGCTGCCCGGATACTTGCCTGAGCCTCATCAAGAGCATAGTTTCTTTTGGTGACTTCAGGAGGAAGATCATAAAGTGGGAACGATCTGCCTGCGATAGAAGCCTCATAGTGCCCAACAATCTCGTGAGCTAGTGTAGCATTCATTGAAATGCGTGTATTCGCACTCAAAGTCCCTACTCCCGGGGCTGCTGCTGGTAAGACATCCGTATTGATGACCAAGCGATTATACATCATGCCTGTATTCCAGGTATCATAATAACCAGGTTGTGCGATTAAGATATTTTCTTCGGGGAAATCAAGCTTGTTCAAGTAACTCTTTATCTCAATCTTTTGGTTATCCGTCAGCGGAAGCTCATTGCGTTGTCCGTCACTTAAAATCTGTCTAAAATCCACTGCGCCCTCATATTTAACAGGGGTATCGATATGCAGCTTTGGTTTGAAAACAGAGCTTACCCCTAATACCATACCACCTGTACCAAGCATACTTGCCCAATGTTCACTTGACCAAGCATTTGTAGGCAAAACGGCTTCCCTAATCGTTCCATGGACTCCAAATGTCAACCAGTTCAGTGTGTCTTGAGGCGACTCTAAAGCTTTGTCAGCTCGATCAACATACCCGTTTACGAGTCCACTTGGAATACCAAATGTCCAGTAATCCAGAAATCCGCCTACACTATCATATCTCTTCTGATATCGGTCATCTGCCGATTGTATAAATGCTTGTCCTAGCTCTTTTAAACTATCTACAGACTTCTCAACTGCATTCCGATCGTCTACACCTTCCTGTGGGCCACAAGCATTCGGTGGTGGTGGTAAACAGTTTATGTCTACTTGCCCTTCCGACCCGTGATCAGCTTGGAGAAATCGTTCTCCATGGTTATGTAACACAGTTGATATTGAACTCATAAGTGTGACAACTTCAGTCATAACAATCTGTGACTTCTTGAAATCATAGTAGAACCTTTCTCTAGTACTCCCATCCCAGTTCGCTTCAATATCAGTCATACTTCGCAGAAGACTTTCATTCATGTGTTGAAGAGTAGTATAAGCTGTAGAGAACTGTTTACTAATTGCGAAAAGTTGCTCTGGCGTAACCATAATTCTCGTCATAGAATACCTCACACCTACTAAAGAAATATTTAGTTTCTGAATTCAGGGAATATCTGGATTTTACCGTTCATTTATTAACTGTGTCAAATACCTGTAGCAATAAGCCAGTGAGAGATCTAAACTAGAGCCCTGATCATTTTTGTTGTTACCTTTGACTTTGTTTATATACTTGTCCAACTAATTTAAAGACAGCAGGTCCCGATAAGGAACTGCTGCCTTTATGTCTTTGTAATTGACCTCACTTAATATCACTTATATATAGGAGTCATCCGCAAGCCTTTGTAATGTTTGAAATATCTATATTTAGCTTCTGCCCTTCTAAACATACAAATTCCATCCCACAATAAAAGCAGCCAAGATGAACGCCGAGATGCCAGACATGATGTACATCACCTTTTGCTTTTTGCTGTAACTGTTCTTCCGCAGTTTGACCATAAGCAAGCCAAGATACGCGACTGCTAGAACCACATAAAGTAGGTTAAACATTAAATTGATCCGTATCGAAGAATGAGCGGGATAATTTGGAAGTCTCGTGTGTATGATTAAAAGGTTAAGAGGAAGTACAGCACCTGCAACATTAATTGCAAGATGATATTTATTAAAATCTATCCGAGGATTTCCTCGTTTATTTAGTTTGTAAAGTAGCATCCGGATAAAATAGACGAGCAAAGCAGTCACACTGAAAAGGATGGCTAGTATGACAGGAATAAAAGATATTACAATCAAGTTCACCTTCAAATTCGATACAGGCAAGTAATCCATGTAAGGAGTGAAGGAAATTTTCTCAACAACGCCATTATGCTCGACCACATTATAAAGACTACTTAACTCAGCTTTTGAAAATTTTGTTATATCAAGTTGCCTGAATAAATCGGTAAATCTAGAGGCAGGCCGTCGTGCGGATTGAAAATATCCTCCTCCCTCCGAAGTAATTATATTAGAATTTACGTTATCGCCAAAAATCTCTTTGATAAGCCCATAATAATAAATTTCTTCAAAAGACTGGTTTGTCATGACCACCATCCCGAATTTAGATTTGGGATCAAAGACAAGTTTGCTGGAAAACCCTTTCAGATTCCCCTCATGCATCAGTGTAGGTACCCAGTATTCCATCTCAACGAACCCATGCGCAAATCGCGGAGTAGAAGTCCCGTCATAATATAGACTTGTTGACAACATTTCGTTTAACGTATCCCTGTTCTTAAATAATACATTGCTATCATCTACTGGCATCAGCGCTGCAAGGAATTTGCCTAAATCTTCTGCTGTCCCAATCGCTGCCCCTGTAGGATAAAAGGTTACGTATACTCTGTTCTCAGGGATCAGTTTCAAATCTTTCGTATACCCTTCAATCTCATTTCTTCTTTGTACTAGGTCTGGATGATCTTGCCCCGTTGGATGAATTGAGGTGTCGTTCATATGAAGCGGTTCGAAAATATGTTGATTAACATATTCATAAAAAGGTTGTCCACTTATCTCTTCCACGATGTAACCGGCTAGTCCAACGCCATAGTTTGAATAACCGACGACGCTATTTGGTTTATAGATTTGTTTCGGCTCATTTTTACGCAGCGTATCTCCCAAATCAACATTTTCATTCTCGGCGTAATAATACACTTCAGTCACTGTTTGATCTTCCCAACCCGCATTGTGATGCATCAGGTTCAAGAGGGTAATTGGATCATCGTATTTCAGCTTTTTGAAAAATCCATCTGGCAGATATTCCTGGATATCCGTCTCCAAATCAAGCTTTCCTTGTTCGACAAGCTGCATCACACTTGTATAGACCAACAGTTTCGAGATGGAAGCCCACTCAAACACAGTAGAGGTATCCGCCTTTCGCTGATTCTCAATATCCGCGTAACCATATGCCTTATTCACAATAGTTTCACCGTCTTTGATAGCCACAACCGAAACGGCAGCGGTGTACTTCTCATACGAGGCTACATAAGCATCAATCGTTTCCTCTAACTTGGATAAAGGAATCCTGGATGGTGTAGTCTCCACCTGTTTCCCCTCAGCGTGGGCAGGTACCACTATTGCCATAATGATAAATATGAATGACAGAACACAAGCGATTACTTTGTTTACCGTGTGATGTCCACGATTCATCTGCATTAGCTTCTCTCCTTTTATATGAAATGTTAATTACATCTGTTGTTTTCACGTATGCGTTTTCAAAAAAGTCCACACGAATCTAAGTTATTTCTCCAATGCAATTACACTCCATTTAGGAGAGATGTCGGAGAATTTCGCCTTTCCAATTAACGATGTTTATTTCTTTATCTTTCAAGAGGCACCAATCAATAATCTCACCTATCCATTTTGGCGTGATGATCTCATCGCTCCATTGTGGTGTTAGTACTCTTCTGTATCCTATATATTCTGTTGTCCAGCCTTCGAATTCTTCTCCGATGATGACTATAAATGGGATCTTGTTCTTAATACTGTGTTGTCCCACTTCATAAGTGACGATTAGCTTCTTATCCTCAGAAACGATATGTAATTTGATTATCCCTTCATCGTCTATATCCGGTTCAACATACCAATAAAATAATCGATTGGAGCGAACGATTTTACGTTTATATTTTTTTCTTACGCCCATAACGCACCTCACATATTCTTCTTAACACTCACTCTATGAAGTATTTCAACAGTTTGCCAATCCACAACATGAACACTTTGTTATCCGATGTTGGCGGACCTTATGATTCATTCATTTTATTACTTTGTTAATCTTTCTTTATTGCCTAATATGACTTCATGAATTTCATCATATAATTGTAAATCTATAAATTCTTCATGAATCCATAGTCCTTCTTCAACATCTCCTCCCCCCATACCTCCACCAATTCCATCACCAGGAAAGTGTTTTTCGTAATATAATCCTTGGCCTTCTCCCTCATTACAGTCCCATGCAATGGTATCTAAATCTTTTAATAGAGTATGTAATGTCTCTTCACTACAGTTTACTAATTTCATAGGGCAAGACAAATAGATCTGTCCTCCATAATCACCCTCCATAATTACATATGCATCTGGAGTATCCAGAGCTTTCTTAAAACTGTCTATAAACTGATTGTTCGGTTGTCCATTTGCCTCATTAAGGATATGTCGAATAGGGCTATGGTGCTCTGGAATTACAGCCATCTCATTGTTTTCATCTTTTTTTCTTCCCATAAAAATACACCTCTTTGTTAGATATGTTTTCTTGGAGATATCTCAAATTAGTTATTTACATCATTCATTCCTATGACTTGTTCAATTGCTACATTAAATTTGTTAACATTAATGTTTAAATTAATTATTCCTTCTTTATCCAGCCCTCTAGTATCTAATTTAAAAGTACCTGTCAGTGCTTCCGAAGTATTACCATCAATTTTCTTATTTATGTCCAATCTAATGTCTCTATCGATTAATCGCTCCTGAATCTCATTACTTATAATTGGTTCAACTGTTTTTAGGATTATTGATTTATTGGTTCTATTCCATAGATTGAAATGATATGTTACGACTGTTATACCTTCATCTTCTTCGCTCCCTCCCAGTCCAATTGATATCGAGTTTATGTTCAACCCATCCTCAATAATTTTATCCGTCTTCACACTGTTTGAACTGCAACCACTTACGGCTAGTATCATTAAAAGAAATAGCAAAATCATTGAACGCTTTTGATTCTTCAATTCGGAAACTCCTTTAATTTTTTTCTTCATCTTGCAGATCCATATTTGCAAGTTCAAGTGCAATCGCTAATCTAATCTGTGAATATTTCCTAAGTCCTTTTAAATAGACATTGTCTAGCTGTTTGCTTTCAATTATAGGTTCGTTTTGATTTATTAATTTCTGGAATGTACCAGCATCACGACGCCCCCCTTTAGATAGCCTTATCTTAGGGAATGGATGTACCTGCTTATCCATTTCACAGAAATATTACGGGCAGATCAAGGGGCACAAGCCCCTGCGCGGGAATATGATATTATAAGAAACCACTTCTAATTTAATTTAAAATTGTATATTCTAGTAATTTTGTCAAGTGGCCCTCTTGCTATCGCATAAGACTACAGAGGTCTCAATTTGTCTTTCTGGAACATTCCAATAGGTATTTAATAGCTTTTTCTTCTCATCAGGTGATACCAGTTTAAAACCATTCTTTAAGTAAAATTTCTTAGCCCATTCAGCTGAGTCCCATGTCCCTATTAAGATCGGTTTATTGGTTAAAGCCACCATGTGAGATAAAAGCTTCGTACCTATTCCGCTATTCCGTTGGTTTGTTCGTACATATGCGTGTCTAATTAAACATACATCACCCTTATCTTGAATTCCCATAACTCCTAATAATTGATTTTTTTCTTCAAACCCCCAAAATACTACACCATCGTTCATTTCGCACTTTAGCTCTTCCAATGTCATATAAGGTTCATGATACCTATCGTCAGGAATTACTCCTTTGTATGCCTTTGCTGCATCATTAATAATCTGATACATTACATCCGTATCCATGCTTTTACACAATCTAATCACGAAATTGGCCTCCTTATGGTTTGATGTCGTTTCGTAGATGTTAACCCACCACCCGCTTAAAAGCACCCGAAAGGGTGCGGCTACATGAGCACAGTTAGCTGGTGCGGGGTTATCCGCCTATATCCATAGTCTCTCACGAACTCATTATAGATTATATTTCGTTTTCATTCTTTCATATAATTTATAATCCGTATTTCGATTTACAATCTCTCCAATTAACTCTTTCCATTTGTTTTCAATCCACTTTGGACTTTGTTCTTTCAGAATATCCTCGTTAAATTGACTATCGATATACTCCAAATCTTGTTTAAGCACTCCTATATCCTTAATCAGTTGATTTCTCGATTCTTTTTCTAGCGATATCTTATTCGATAAAATTTCGCCTATGATTTCTACTCTTATATGCGTATACATATCTCTAAACACATTATAGATTAAATAAGTTGATGATAATTGATCTTCCCTGAAGTCGGATTTCAGGAACACGAATAATTCTTCGCCAACTTTCAAAGATACCGCCACATTTCCTAAGGCATGTATGACTGTTTCCTTCGATGAGCCGTCCTCTAAGCTTTTTATCACATTATCTAAATTAAAAATTGATTCTTTTATACCCATTTGAGTTCCATGATTTAGTTTTACTGTGTATTCAACTTCTTGATTATCTTTGTACGCTTTGAATTGATAGTTGAAGTACATGCTTATTATCAATCCGACCATTAGTACGATTATTGCAATATTTTTTTTCATTGAATCCCCTCCTAATAGTGCCTGAACTACGTATATGATAACCCATATTGTTACAATTGCGAAAGGAAATTGGCGAATAAGGGAGATTTATTAGTTTTCTCAACCCCTTATCCAATCGATCTAATGGGCTTTGAATACGCTGAATATATGTAGGGTTGTACAGGACGCGAGCATGCAGTGGAACCTTTCGTTATAGTAATAAAACAAAAAGGTCCTTCTTCATCCCATAGGGAATCCGACGACCTTCCGATACTTTTAGAACCTATCAACTTTAAAAAAGGTAGAGCGTACCACCTTTCGCTGCAAGCGGGCTAGCGCCAACAACTACCTATCAAGCCAACAACGCCTGTTCAATCTGATCCACAATGCCATTAATGCCTATCGGCCCATAACAACCGATCCATGTCGCCGCATCTACCGAGTGTATTTGCTGTCGCTCATCCGTATCAAGCATCCCCCAGACACGTTGCTCTGTCGCAGATATCCCATCCTGCATAAGCTCATTACTCAGTAAAAAGTAGTGGCTAGCTTGTACTGCCGGTAATCTCTCAACCGAGATATGATAGGCCGTGTCGGTGGTATCTGCAACAAATAGCGGAACGGGCAGACCCAGATCCCGGTACAACACAGCGCCTGTGCGATGAGCAGCAGAATGGACGCGCACGAGGGAATCGAGTGGACGTATCAATGCCACACTTTTTCCTGCCAGTACAGAGGACAATTCCTCGGATAGCAAAGCTGTTCGGCGATGATAATTCGCGATAATCTGCTTGGCCTCTGCTCGCTTCCCTGTCAGTTCATCGAATAGACTCAGGATGGTCTGCCAGTTTTCATTACGCTTGAACATGAGCACTGGAGCGATCTGGCTTAACCATTCATGATGCTGATCATGCACCTCGGTGCAAATAATCAGATCCGGCGCAAGTCGCTCTACCGCTGGAAGATCGGGGTATTCATACGTACCAAGTAATGCTGTATGCTGGAGTCCTGCCCGGAGTGATTGAGGGAACGTCAACACGGTACTTCCTAGTCCGACACTTCCTACCGGAGACAAGCCCAGTGCAAGCAAATGATCAGCATATTGCACATCGAGGACAGCGATACGCTGTGGTATCTCGGTGACGGCATACTCTCCGCGCATATGGCAGATGACCGGGCCTTCGGCTGATTCATAGGAAGAAGCTGTGCGATTTTGCAGCAAAGCATTCGCATAGTCTGCATCTCTTCTCGAAGCGGCGGCATGCCGGTAGTGTAGCGGTGGAACGCCATGATATTTTTTAAATGCCCTACTGAAATAATACATGTCGCGGTAGCCCATTTTTTCAGCAATTTCCCCAATGGACGCATCCGTATGACGCAGCATGCGTGAGGCACTTTCCATACGCAGCTGAATGACGTATTCCATCGGTCCAAGCTGCTTCTCTTGTTTGAATCGTCGCTGCAGCTGTCTCACACTACAGCCCGCTAGTGCTGCCAGCTCTTTTAGCTCCAAGTTTTGACGATAGTGCGATGTGATATAAGAAGCGACTACATCCACCATGTCGGACTCCGTTCCCCCTTGACCCCGTTCATACTCCATGATCAGCTCGTAGATTATTCCTTGAAGCAAAGCGTTGGCATAAAAACGTTCCAGTCCTTCACCGCGGCGCCATTTGGCAACGATTTTTTCGGCGTTTTCGATCCATTCCGCATGGGTTGCCGAGTTTTGAACAAATGACCTGCGCAGCGGGTGCTTGCGATATGAAGGCACAACAAGAGAGGCTCCCTCTATGGAAGAAGCCTTGTACATAATGACAATATAATGAATGTCCTCTGATCTGGCCGTCAGCGTAAAGGATGATCCCTTCACCACATGACAGGCAAAAGAAGCTCCAATGTGGCAACCCTCACCATCCATTGCAAGCTCCCCTTCCCCTCCATATGCCAGCAGCAGCACATTTGAAGTTAAGTTCGTTTCGTGTAACACGCTGCCTGTCTGCAAAGTACCGCTATCCCCGTTAAGCATCTTAATCGTTGTATCACTCCATAGACTTGTCTGTTCTTGCAGCGGCATTTCTCTCATCTCCTGACAATAGCAAAGGTAAAATTCTTGCTGTTGTCATTTTAGTTGAGATTCTTTCTCATTGTCAATTTTCGGACATTTGAGACAGTATTCCCCTGACATCTGGTAATAGAAACAGCAGGTAATTCGCTCGCTTTTGGCAACATGCACATTGTCCTTACAATCGGTGAAGCGGGTTAACGGATTCTTCCTCTCACCAAACACTTCCCCGGATGCCACCTGCGTCAGATATGAAAAGTCCTCACGAATGATCTTACTTTCCTGCTCAGTCTCGGCTTCATCAGGAGCGAATAGTCGGCCGATACGTACCATGATATTCTCCCAGAGAATACTCATCGAAAGTGGTGCAATTGCAGCAAGCGTCTTTAACAGGGGTGTAAGCTGTACCGCAAACATCTCCTCGACCACCTTTTCCCGCCACACTGCCCTGTCTCCCGCTAGTCCTTCAGCCTGAAGTCCATTCACCGCTAGAAAAGGAAATCGTGTGCCTCCCTCATGATCTGAGAGCACCGGATGATAGAGAAAGCTGTTCTCCAGCTGAAACGAAACATGCTGATGATGAAAAGTCATCGCGGTCACCAGCGGAGCCGTCCACAGATAACCAATCCGTTTGGCTAACATCGAAGCTGCAACCTTCATGTCAGGCGCATCGATATACTCCTGAAACCAACTGATATACTCCCGGCATGCCGTTTCGTCATGCAACTCACTTAGAGCAATGGTACGGACACTATGTTCAGGCGGCTCACCAAGCAAGATCGAATAATCCTCCACTGTCTCTTTCCATAAGTCTGTCGAGAGATATGGGTTCATATTAGTTCGATCCGAGCAGGGCTTCCGATGCCTGATCTACAATCAGATTAATCGCAAGCGGTCCGTAGTATGCAATCCACAGTGTGGAGTTTACGTCATACGTGCGGTTATTTTTCACAGCATCAAGGGACTTCCACACGGGATTAGTTAACATCGCCTCTGCCTCTGCCGCAAACAACTCATCCGACAGCACAAAATAACGATCTGCCCCAATGTCAGGAACCTTCTCCATCGAGATTTCTACGGAACCATCTTCATTAATCTCCTGTACCAAAGCAGGCATCTTCAGCCCCAAGTCATTGTACATAATACCGCCAATGCGGTGCTCAATACCGTGAACACGAATTCCTTCTTTTCGTGGACGAATGATCGCCACCGTTTCATCACCCAGCTTCTCTGACAATTTTGTCTTCAGCCCGGCGATTTTCTCTTCATACGCTGTACGCACTTTCTCTGCCTCGTCCTGCTTGTCTGTAATCTTAGCCACTGTAGCTAACGTATCCCGCCAGTCTTCGTAGAAATCGAGTACCAGGGTAGGAGCAATTTTACTTACACCCTCATATTGCTTCTCTTGAAAGTCGGTCATGATGATCAGATCTGGGTCGAGTGCTACAATCGCTTCCAGGTTAGGCTCGTCCCGTGTACCCAGAACCTGCACATCACTTGGCTGATCACCTAAGTATTCTGGATAATCGGTGTTACCTCCAGCGATTACACTACCAGCTGGCTTCTCGCCAACTGCTAACATTTGATCCAGAAATTTAACATCAAGGACTGCAATTCTCTGTGGTTTTTCGTTTAGCGTCAGCTCACCCTTCATGTGTGTGATCGTTACGGGAAAAGCTCCATCTGTCTGTGTTTCTGCATTCGCAGGTGTCTCCGCTGGCGTTGCCGCAGATTGTTTACCGCTATCTGTACCTGTTCCGGCACCGCAAGCCGTCAGGACAAGAATAAGGGCCAACATCAAGCCCATAAATAATCGTGATTTGTGAGCAGCATATGCCTTGCTTCCGGCAGCCTGCCTCTTTGTTCCTTGATTCATGATGAGTCCCCCTTATGTATAATACTGATAATGATTTTCATTATCGAAACATAAAGAGAGTATAAACGATCTCTGCATCGCGTTACCATGTACTTTTGCGACATTTGAGCCGGACTAATGCGACATGGTGCGGAGAAAGGCATTAACTTCTTGGAGAAAATAAACCATGCTTCTTGTGCTCAAACTGGAGAACGGACAATCGGTTTCATGACAGCGAATCGTGCTTATGTTTAGTGTTGGTTACGGATTGAAGTAATGGGATAAGAGCATAATTCAACTGTTGAAAAGCGCGTAGGCTCTAGAACAAAAAAAAACTAACAAAATTTGTTAGGTAAAAACCACTTGTATATGTATCTTATTATCCGAAACGCACTATATATAAGTCTCATTCATTACTACAATTTTATTTTCAATAATGTAATTCTAATGTTTTCAGATCAATTATAAAATTTTGTTGTTTCAGAATATCCAATCCGAGAAGCCCTTTATATTCTTTAGGTAATATGCCTACATCTATTTCTATATTCCCAATGCTTTTTGTTCCTATTTCAATCCTGTCCATGACTTTAGTGTAGAAAGGAATACTTCCTCCAATCCCGTATGCTTCATATATCGAATCGCCGGTTTCATAGGTCACACCGATTTCCTCTAAAACATCAGGACTAATGATCGTATGTGAGGATCCTGTATCTATAATTACATCATCTATTCTTAATACTCTGCCTCTTAATGTAACGGTGAGTGACGTGGTAATTAACTGACCATCATAGTTAATTTTCATTCGTATTACGTCTCACTCTCATTAATGGATCTCTGCGAAGATTGATCACAAAGTCTTGATTTGAAGTATGATACACGACGTTACCAGGCTCTACTTGAAAAAACTCTTTATTTACATCTCGTTCTGATATGGTTCGGATTGGTGCAACTTCATCTACTATTTTTTTGTTGTCTTCCTCATGATAATGAATGATAGAAACCAGAACAAATTGGTCAGGGAACAGTTCTCTAACTTCTTGCCATTTCATGTGTTCTACCTCCTGTTATTGAGTTAGTTCTACTTTCTGTAATTTTAACATATCTCCTGATCTCATTTTACCGTATTCATGACGTCTGACTTGATAAGATGTGGTTTGCTGGAATAACCCACCATGATCCATCTTATACTGTTACTGGCATCAGAGGTCTCCGATGAAAATCCAGTTTCTCTAACTCTCCATTTCAAACCGTGTTTGAAGCTCTTTAACAAATACCTCAATGGGTTCTTTATAGTCGATGGGTTTATACATAGATCTATTATTCCACATATGGCGTTCATCTTTATCACGAAAATCATTATCTTCAACTTCAAGCGTCTTCATCACAAGCATGATTTCATTCATGGTACTTATAACACTTCGACTATCCGTTTTGGTGATCGTGCTCTCGTTACATTTTTCCAAATAATAGTTCACCAGGTGATCAGGAAGCTTCTCAACGGCCAAATAGTCCTCTAAATTCTTTTTAAAGATTCCTGCCAGTTTACTCGCCTGATTTGCTCTAATCCCATTGACCGTTAAGCTTAATCTGGAAAAATCATTCATAAAAACATAGTGTTTTCTGCCATACAACGTGAAGAAGTTTACATGCCAACTAAAGAAGGCATTGCTGTCTTGGATGGTTTCCGGTTTGGCATGAAGATCTTTTAATGTGAGTTGGGTTGTTTTGAAAATAATCATGCTCGACTCCTCCTTGCTCCTTAATCTGATTATAAACTACTTCAAGCGTACTATATCCAAATTTGTTTGCAAAATACAGACTTTGTCTTGAGGTCTAATCCTCCATCTCCAATTTTTGACCACCTTACCAGCCTTGGTCTTGAATTCATTTCTTTTACGGTGTTTTTACCTCTCTTCTGCTTAATTTCTTAAATGCCGAGTATTCCTGATCAGACTTCATATAACTTAATATCTTTTCCGCGCATGCAGCTGAACTAAGCTCTTCCGTATTCACTTCCAGATCATATTCATCATAGGAGTAGATGTAGTCGAACTGGGAATGAGCAAGTCCAATCTCGCGATCTCCCCTGCTCTGCTCTCTTCTGGTGAGTTCCTCTTTCGAGCACTGCACGCCTACAAACAATATCGGATAATCCGATAGTAACTCATAAAAATCATTAAACCACTTGTCATTGCTGATGACCGTATCCACGATGACATTCAAACCCATTTCCGAAAACAGTTTAATGGTTGCACAGTACATCGAATTGATCGGGTCGAACAGGATATCTGTCATGACATGGTGCTCTACTTCTCTAGTTGGTTTCATATCTGGATATGTATTGTCGATAAATTGATCATAATTATGCAGAAATTGATCTACAGATAAGTGATGAAACGGAATGTCTCCCTGATTTTTCATTTCCATCGCAATGCTTGTCTTCCCCGAACTTGACGTTCCGTTCAAAAATATAATGAGTCCTCGTTCCATATTGATCACCCTTATCATTAAAATTGGAAAACACTGTTCTGCTGAATTACCACTCTCTCCATTCTTCCGTAATATCTTCATCCTCATGGATGTCCAATCCAACCAGCCTAGCCGCCTTGTCTATAAAATCAGCCAATTCTTCACGTTCCATCGTCTCAATAAAGTAACCATTGGCCTCATTCATTTCATTAAAGCTAACCACAACTTCTTCTACAGCCTTCATCATGCGCTCAGAATCTGCGTTTCTTGTAATGCTATTAATTGGTGCAAATATGTATCTAGGGCTTGATCAGACATGAGTAATCTCTCTTCTGTGAAGAGCTCATCTCCGCCTTCAATCATTCTTTCATTCCACAACTTGGTTGGTTTTTGATGAAACAAGTTTTGTAACGTCATTGGAGTCAATTCCTTCCATATTTAATGATATCTATATTTTACTTGTAACCAAAATTATGAACAAGCGTTCTCGCTTGTTCACTTTCACCCTATTCGCTCCATAGCCTTGTCACGTTCTCTAATTCCATCTTGTCAAATTGTAATCGATAAATGTCCGGTTTCTTGGTTTGATTCATAAAATCCAATCCGTAACTCGAATCAAAGTAGTTCATCATCAACGTCATTACATGTCCGTGTGTGCCGATCGCCACTTTTTCACCCTTGTATTCTTCTAATATCTGTTTCAACACGCCCACTGCTCTATTCTGGCAAACCGTGTTCGACTCGCCTCCTGGCAATGCATAATCCGGGTCATCAAACATCTTCTTCGAAGCAGGCTCGAACTCTTCATCCACAATCATATCATCTGAAAAATGCCTTTCCCGCAGATCCTCCATGATCTGAATATCTAATTCTAACGCTGCTGCCACACCCTCTAAGGTTAGAATCGCCCTGGCATAAGGACTTGAGACGATGGAATGTATTCCTTCATTCGTTAATATTTCCGTTATTCGTTCTGCATTCATCTTGCCCTCAAGGGTAAGCCCCCTCGTTCTTTCCGTTCCTTCCGTATACGGTGACTCCGCATGCCTTACCATATAAACGATGGTCTTCATAGGACCCTCCTTAAATTTTTTTTATCAATTTTATGGTCACGCTTTAGGTCCTTCAACATATTTTGTCTTTTCGTTCCAAAAATTAATTACATGGTGCCACCATATTTTAGATTCTGAATTCAGGATTGATACTCTGTCAGACATTTAATTTACAATAATTTTCAGATATGTGTATAGTAGAAATGTAGCAAGATGTTTTCAAAAGAAGTTAAATCTGACGGAGAGGATGAGATCATGTCTTTTTTCAAAAAGAAGGTTGTACTAGTCTCTTTACTCGTATTGGCTATCTCTGCTGTTGCAATCGCTTACGTAAATGGTCAATCCAAACCGGACGTAAACATTCATAAAGTCGTCAACCTTTCAGCCAACTCTTTAACATTTCATGAAATAGATAAGCTGGATGCGTTCGCCGAACTGATCGTTATTGGTTATGCAAAAGAAGATTTCAGAGATCGAGAGCATGTTATTACTGGATTTGATGATGGAACCATGCAATCCTTTCACACCAACACAAACATCAAGATTGAAAAGATATTGAAGAAACCTAATGGTTTCCCTTCAGATCAGAACAAATTGACAATCATTGAACCCGTTAGCCTCGAAGGAGACGTCAAATATACAGTTGATGACTATGTAGAACTGCAGAAGAATAATAAAAGTGTGATTTTCTTAATGAAAAATACTTTTGGTAATTATGGATTAATCAATGATAATTTAGGGAAGTTCAGCTTAGAAGAGACTAGTCAAAGTAATTTTCCTCAATCTTTCACTTCTCAGGAATTATCGGAATACGAAACTTTCCGTAACTCAGTATTGGAGAAGTATAATTTGAATTAGTGTCCGATATTCATTTTGCCGGCTATAGAATGGTTAATTTGAGAAGAAACAACATCAAATACTTGCTCTTCCCCCATCTATTTTTTATGATAATCTGATCACCGATCATCTCTTTGATTGTTGCAAAAGTAGTTCATCCAACGCTTCACTTTACCAATATGGTCTAAAAATCGATTTTGATAATTTATTTATTTCATAACGCATATGGGTTTTCTCAGGTGGGACAATCTTGAATCCAGTGCAGACTTTCATTTTAAGTATGTTCGATGGGCAGGGCAAAAATGGGTAGATTACTATCCCGGTAGTGGTTCCTGCTTCGCATGAGTTGATCCACCGCAAAATTTACCGTAACCCGGAGTACAGCAGCGTTCCCCAGATATCAGCTTTTATTGGAGTTACTGACCTCAAAATTCTCTCGGTAAGGTTTGGTATTAAATCTTCTTTATGATCGTTATGCTAAACAATACTCTTCTGAAAGCCTGAATCATTTCTCCCCATTACCTTAGAAATACGTTGTTCATTCTTTCTCGATCATACTCTAAAATCCAATCATTGAATTCTTTATAGATATCCGTTAGCCCTTCTCTAGATGCTGAAATAACATCGCAACCTCTATCATCATAGATATGAAATATCGTTTTCTTACTTATATTAATGAAATACACCCTATGGTAGATCATTGGTTTCATTCCAACATCATGATTACAAATAGCTTTGATGAACTGACTATATTTTAAGTCCCCAACTCTACATCTAGTCCAGTACCTATACATGTTCTTCTTAGGGTTTGGGTCTGGAAGCCCATCCGGTTCACAATCGAAATGTGGAAGTATCTCGTGTCTTAAGGCTCTAATCGGCTCTTTCTTCTTGATATATTTCCTGTATAGGTTTAACTTCTTCACTTTGTTTTTAGACTTATCCGCAAAATAAGCTTGAGTAATGAATAGGACTTCATCTTCTTGATCATGGAGAGCCTTAAATAATTCAAGCGATCGATAATAAACTTGTTCCATATAGTGCTCTTTATTTAATCTAAACATCAGAGGATTACCAAGTTCGAATCGTATTGAAACGTCCCAAGCATAGAATAGAGGTGGTTTTAAAATTAAGTTAGGAAAATGCTCTGCCAGGTACGTCTTCAAATCCATTCTGTGGCCTCCTTATATTGTTATTGCTGCTCGCTTGCTCGCCTGGTTGATTATCTAACTCTCCATCTCAGCCCTTGCCTGAAGCTCTTTAACAAATACATCAATTGGCTCTTTATAGTCGATGGGTTTGTAAATGAATCTATTGTTCCACTTGTGTCGTGTATCTTTGTCTTTAAATTTATCAGTTTCCCCTTCAAACGACCTGATCACAAGCATGATTTCATTCATGGTACTTATAACACTTCGACTATCTGTTTCGGTTATCGTCTTCTCGTTACATTTATCTAAATAATAGTTCGCCAAGTTATCAGGAATTTCCTCAACAGCGAAATAGGCCTCCAAATTTTCTTTAAAGATTCCTGCCAGTTTACTCGCCTGATTTGTTCTAATCCCATTGACTGTTAAACTTAATCTGGAAAAATCATTCATAAACACATAATGTTTTCTGCCATATAACGTGAAAAAGTTTACATGCCAACTAAAGAAAGCATCTGTCTCTTTGATGGTTTCCGGTTTGACATTCAGATCTTTTAATGTTAGTTGGGTTGGTTTAAAAATAATCATACGAATCCCCCTTTCAAAATCTTCGTTCGGTTCGATATCATAGATGAAATGCCATTTGCCTTTGCTGTCCTGCCAATACACTTTCCATGCTTTCTCATCTAATCTGAACTGTGCTACCGGCATCTGTAATGTAAAATCATCCATATTCTCTAACTCTTCTGTCTTGATCCATTTTGCTTTGATTATATCACGATGTTTTCTCAGATTTATATGATTGCTTTAACTTGTGAAAGGTACAACGGAGCGCGGCTTGTGAATGGCAAGAGCGTGAGGGTGAGGTGCTGCCCCCAATAGGGCAGTACCTCACGAGGAGGTTGCACCGCATGCATTAGCGTGGTGCTAATGCTGCATCACGAACACAATTCCGTGGTGGAAACACTTGGTGCATCACGATAGCTGCGCCGTGATGCACGCAAAAAAAAGCGCCGCGACCTCATCGCCGTGGCGCTTCCTCCTGCTGTATGATGCCATTCGGCCACGCAGCTTGTGTTACACGTCGAAAAGAAATGGACGTATCGCCGAATCACGGAGCATTTAGCTACAAGAACTTGCATTGTTAAAACAAAAAACCGTCAGTTTGGCGGTTTCTATTCGTATATGTCCTGTCCCCTGGAAAATGTATAAAAAACAACCACTGACGACTTAGGCTGTCAGTGGTTGATTGAATAAACTTGCTTACTTGTCAATTAAATTGGTAATTTTCAACATCCTTGCAATCAGTGCCGTCACTTCAGCACGCGTCATCGGAGCTTTCGGGCTGAGATGAGTACCTTCGCCCTGAATGATGCCTGCTTCGATCAATTGCGCCACATCCGCCTTGGCCCAGTTCGATACGCTCGCACCGTCTTTATATTCGGACAGAGCAGAAGTATTCTGACTAACGACAGCTTCGGATTTAATCAGGCGGTACGCGCGGGCTACCATTGCGAAGCCCTGCTCTCTCGTAATTGGCTGGTTGCCGTAGAAGTTGCCATCGTCATAACCGCGAACGATATCAAATTCATCCGCAATCGCGAGGGCATTTCCGTACCAGGCGGAAGTCGGTACATCCGGGAAGTTATTCTGCGACGCTCCCTGACGCATCAGACCCAGGCCGAAGACCACGATCTCCGCGAACTCGGAACGGGTCACGCTGCGTCCCGGCGAGAACGTGTTATCCCCGTTCCCCTTCAGATCCAGTCGTGCCGCAATGTTATTCACATCCGCTTGACCCCAATGGGTTTTCACATCCGTGAAATCCTGCGGATTCCAGATTACCGAGTACGTACCAATGCTGCGCAAATCATGGATTTGTGCATAATAACGATTGCCGATCTTCGTTACAACGGTTGGCAGATGATATACGCTGCCGTCCGGATTCACTACAACACCCGTCGTAATCCGGTTCGGATCGATGCCTTCCGGGAGAGCGATGTATTTCGCCGCATAGCCGTTCAATTGACCGGATTTTACGGTTTGACCCCCATGGCTAAACGTCAGGTCCAGATCAACCGGATCAACCAGCAGCTCATAACCTCCTGCTGCTGCCTTGTTCTTCGCAGATGCAATCAATGCATCCGAAGAACGCTTGATGTCGATGCGAACACCGATATCGTTCAGCGCTGCATTGCCCAATTGACCGGCGACAGCATTCAGGTTCATTTTTCCGACAGGTACCGGATAAATGGCCAGTGGGTTACTTATTTTCAGGCTTGCGCCCTTATCGCCCAGTTTCTTCAAAGTGTCTGCTGTCAAGCCATCAACCGTCATATCCCCTTCATTTGGCGAGTGAATCGACAGATCCTGGCCTGTACCTTCAGATACAGCTTTACCCAGCTTGTCCGGGTCTACCTTAACTGACGTTGTCGTACGACCGTCTGCAGTTGAAGTTGTGCCTGTTGCAAACGGATCGTCTTTGCCGTTCAAAGTTACGTCGAGATTACCCTTTGGAGCTTCAGGAGTACTTGGTGCTGCTGGCGTTGTTGGAGTTGTACTTCCGCCACCTCCGCCTCCACTGTTACCATTATTGTTGAATGCACGGAAGACGGTCAGCGTATAGAGTTTTTCCCTTCCGTTAACGGTAACCTTAACAACAATCGTGTTGCTGCCTTCATTCAAAGGCAATTCATTGCTTGCTTTACCGCTGGCTGCATCCGTCCAGGCACCATTGTTGAGCGAAAACTCAATCTTGGCGTTCGGATCCAGACCTGCAAGCGAGTCCAGTGTTGGTGTGAAATATACGCTGTACGTTGCAGTAGTAGCAGTGTAATTGTACGTATTCTCAGCAAAAGCCGGTGACAGAGGTAGCGAAGTTCCATCGTTGGCATTCAGCTCGAGACCGGTAAGATGCGATTTTTGAGCAGACTCGACTACGATTGTCTTGGATTGTTTGGTCACTTTTCCATTTTTCAATGCCGTTACATCAACCGTATATTTTCCATCCGGCAATTCTGCCGACGGGGTAAAGCTCCAATTTCCATTACTATCTGCTTCTACTTCCCTTGTTTCAATCACTTTGCCGTTCTCATCCTTCAATTCAACGGTGACTTTCGAATCTTGGTCTACCACACCTTTGAGTTCAGGCTTGGACACGTTGACCAGCCCACCGCTCGGCTCGGTGATCAACCTGGGTTTCAGCAGCTCTCTCGCTGTTTTCAATTCCTGAACTGCTTTATCTACTTCTTCTTGAGTTTTGGTTTTGTTGTCAAGCACGGCTTTGGCGTCTTCCAGAGCTTTTTTATACGCTGGCCATTCCGCTACCATATAATCTTCTTGGTCCAGTTGATCCCCTTCTTCAACGGCTTGTTTAAGATCGGTACTATTGACAACAGCAATGGTTTTCTCAGCGATGATATCCAAATTTTCGTCGCTCGCCATGCCGCCGTATTCAATAACATACCCTGTAACATTGTTGCTCAAAGGGTAATCGTTCCAATGTCCTGCTTCTCTGCCGGGCCCATAAATATGGGCAACATATTCCAAACCAGAATAATTATTAGGTTCGCTGGCGGCCCAATTTGCATACCCTATTTTTGTGCCGCCCAGATAACCCTCATAGAACTTCTGACCATTCCCGCTATCTTGCTGGCCCTCCGGTCCGGTTACCCAACGCCAGTCACCAGTATTTACGGGTTCACCGTTTTTCCGTTGGATATCTTGTGCACCAATCCATCCAAGACCTAACGTCTTTTCTTTTACAAACTCATTCTCTTGAGCATCTGTAATCGTGACCAGATATCCTTCGCGCCCGAAATAATTGTCGGCGGCAGCCTCATTCTTCGCGGCAGCCCAGGTAATATTGCTTCTCTTATTGATATACTTATAAAAATGGCCGTTAGCATCATTTGGAAGGGCATCACCCAAGGCAAACCTAACGGTTCTGACTGACGTATTACTGGAGGTTGTTGAGAACGCAACAGTCGATAATGTCTGATTATAGGCTTCCGCTGAAGCAGTTCCCTTCAACGTTAAGACACCATTCGCAGGATTATATGTTCCTGTGATTCCTGTCGCTGCGGTAAATGTCAATTGATCCCCTGCTTGAAAATTTTCAAGCAGCACGGTCGCAGCGTCCAGATTTATTGTATAAGGGGAGTCTTGAATCAGAATTCCAGGATCAATAACGGCCTCGGACGATTGCTCTCCGTCCACAATATCGTATCTGGTTGTACCACCTGATGTGGATATTAAAGCTTCGCCTGCATCAGCTGCACTTGCTGTCGTCGGGAACATTGCTGGTGGTAAACCGCCCACGGTCAGAGCCGCTGCGAGAAATAATGCTCCATGCTTTTTCTTAAAGAACTTGTTGCTTTGTTTTGACACGTACCTTTCCCCCAATTCTTTTTTAGACTTTCTGATGTAGACAAATCCTTTTTAGCACTTTCATATGAGCTAATGTTTTTCTTTTTTTCGATGATCCCCCTAATTTAATTATCAATTTATGAAGTTACCTCATGTTGGATTGTAAAAATAGAGCTCTATTTTCCATCCAATCTCTTCTAATTAACATCGGGTTATATTCTCGACAATTCCCCACAGTTTCTGCAACTCATATTTTAACGATTGAATCTATACAAAAACTATACAACTCATCTAGCCGGGTAGTAATCTGCACATATACTGCATCAAAATGGTTCGTTAAATCCTGGATGGTTGCAATAGAGTAGGAATGATCCACAGTTTCTTATTTAGCTCCCACCGTCTACCCTTTAACTGACGAATGCGTTGAATATGTACAGCGTTATAGGGAATATGGACATGCAATGAGTCAGCTGAACCTTTAGTTACTGTGTTTGTCTCTTCAGTTTTGGCCTTATCATTCATACGAAACTATCCTTTGACTGAATTGGGTATGTGATTCTATGGGAATTTCGAAAACAAAAAAAGGAAGATCATTCTTCATCCCGTATAGGAGTCAGATGACCTTCCGATGCTTTCGGAACATGTATGATGTTAAAGGTAGATCGGAGCGCGGCTTGTACGATGGCGGCGAGCCTCGTAATGATGAAGTGCTGCGCCCACTGGGTGCAGCACTTTCTTGAGACACACCGCGTTCATTAGCGCGGTGGTCATCATTGCAGCATCACGATTGCGACCCCGTGATGCATGCAAAAAAAGCGCCACGACCGCATAGTCGTGGCGCTTCCTCTTGCTACATGGCACCAATTAGCCATGTAGCTTATCTCAGGCCGCTGCACCTACATGGCAGCGGCTTCTTCTCCCAGCGGCAGCGTGTAATACTGCGCCTGCTGCCCTTCATGCTGCTGGTACACAACGACCAGCAGCGTCCGGCCTTTCGCGGCAAGCGGGCTGGCGCCAGCTAGCACACGCTCAAGCCGGAACGGAAGCACATCCAATACGGTGTGCTTCTGCAGTTCCTTTTCGCCGAGACCAAGGTCGGCGAAAGCACGGGCACCCATGACCGTCTGTGCGGTCATGGCCGAGGTCATCGGCAACGCACGCGAAGCGTTGCCGTCCACCATGTCCGCCGCTCCATCCGCGGCGGACCCTGTTGCGTCGCCCGAAGTGAGCGACGCTGCACCCCCGGCTTCGCTGCCAATCACACCCGCCGCATCTGCGGCAGCGTCTTCCCCGGCAGCAGCCGAACTTGCCTCAGCGACACTCGCACCCGTGCCGCTGCTTTCCAACCATGCCGTGCCAGCGGCACCGGCAACACGTGGCAGACGAACGTCTTCCGGACGTTCAGCCAACGTTTTCATATAACCCGCCCACTGGTCTTTTTGGAGCGGATCTTCCCACCAGATTTTGCGTGGTTTGTATTTGTGGCCGAGGAAATAATCCAGCTTCATCAAGCCGAGCACGATTTCCATATGCGGCGTGTTCCGTGACTCCAGGAAGCTGTGCAGACGAGTGAACAGATCCTCCAGTTGGTGACCAATCTTCTGCCACCCCTGACCTTCCCAATAATCCCCGAACGCCTGGAAGAAATCAAACGGCGAATTGAACTCCTGCTCCATCAGATACTTCAGCGTATGGTCCATCCGGTGTGCATTCCAGTATTTCTCCAAAACATCTTCCAACCGCTTCAAACGCACAATGTCGCTGAACGGTAGCACATCACTGCCCAGAATCTCATACGGCGCGTGATCCATATACGTATAGTTGTACTTTTCTGCATCCAGACGCAGACCTGTACCACGCAGCATTTTGAGGAATCCGAGTTGAAGTTCTTCCGGCCCCAGTGCAAACACATCGTTAAACGTCTTGCGGAACGTATTGTAATCTTCCTCCGGCAGTCCGGCGATGAGATCCAGATGCTGGTCGATTTTGCCGCTGGCTTTCACCTTGTTCACGGTACGGCTCAGCTTGGTAAAGTTCTGGCGACGTTTCACCAGTTCATTCGTCGGATCGTTCGTAGACTGAACCCCGATCTCGAACCGGAATGTGCCCGGTGGCGCATTCTCTGCCAGATAGTCCAGTACTTCGGGACGCATAATATCCGCTGTAATTTCAAACTGAAACACCGTCCCCTGATGATTCTCGATCAGGAATTTGAACATTTCGAGCGCATAATCCCGCTTGATGTTAAACGTCCGGTCCACAAACTTGATCAGCTTCGCACCCTTCTCAATTAGGTACAAAATGTCCGACTTCGTCCGTTCGATATCGTAATACCGCACGCCAACCTCAATACTGGACAGACAGAACTGACAACTGAACGGACAGCCCCGACTGGTCTCAAAATAAACAACCCGTTTCCCAAGCTCCGGGATATCCTCATCAAAACGGTGCGGTGACGGCAGATCGTTCAGATCCGCTTTCGGGCGTCCTGGCATGAGAATGACCTCTTCCCCTTTGCGATACGCCAGTCCATAGACAAAGTGGAACTTCTTGCTTCCTTCCAGCTCCGTCAAAAGCTGATGCAGCGTCTCTTCCCCTTCACCCATCACGATGAAATCTACATTGGGAATGCGGTTCATCCAATATTCCGTGTCGTAGGACACTTCAGGCCCGCCCAGCAAAATTTTCACGTTCGGCATAACCTTTTTCAGATTATCAATGACCTTGATCGTCTCTTCGATGTTCCAGATGTAACACGAGAAACCAATCACGTCCGCGCCGCGCTGATACAGATCAGACACAATATTCATCACCGGGTCCTTGATCGTATACTCCGCCAGGTCAATATCAAAATCCTTCTCACTGTACGCCTTCAGACACCGCAAGGCCAAGGAGGTATGGATGTACTTTGCATTTAATGTAGAAAGAATAACCTTCATGGTTCACAACCTTTGCCTGGACACCCAGACCATATATTTTTGGTAAAAAGAAAGCTGCACAGCCATCCTGCCCCGGACGCTGTTCATCTAAACCTCTTTTGAACTAGCCATTCCATGTCTCATGGACATATCCAACTTTTGTCTTTCAAAGAGTGGACACTCTTTTCAAAAAGACATATACACCCATCAAATCCGAACCACAACATACAGTATGAAACACACATAATAAAACTACATGCTGTATGCTATAAGGTCAGCCATTTCTAACGCCAATGTCCACCCTTTGAAAGACAATTCGCCACCATTTGTCCACTCTACAGAGACGCGACAACCAACTTCAAAGATTAGAAAGTGAAAATTAACAATTCATACTCAATTCACTCTTACTCTTACTCTTACTCATTTCATACTCACTCATACTCGTAAAACGCATCATCATCCGTATCCACTTCTTCGCCCGATTGCTTCTGGAAAAACTCCAGGAACGGCAGTCCGTACTTGCGGTACTTGACCTCACCGACCCCTTTGATATCCAGCATGTCACGTTCTGTTTGTGGACATACCACACTCATCTCACGCAGGGTCGCATCATTGAAGATAATGTACGATGGTACATGCTCTTTCGCCGCCAAGTCGCGCCGGATCAGACGAAGTTGTTCAAATACCGTCTCATTAACCGCAGATGGCATTGCATCGCGTCCGCGCCGTCCACCATAGTTCGTACCCGAAGCCGTTGCCGCTGTCTTGCGGACAACACGCTGCATCACTTCACGCTGGCCTTTGAGCACTTCCACCGCTAGTGGCTGCAAACGCACAACCGGATACTGTCCCTCAGACAGCATCAGATATCCTTCGGATACCATCACGTTGATGATCTCCGAAATTTCACGTTCTGTCCGATTACCCATCACGCCGTAGGTTGGCAGAGAGTTGAAGCCATAATCAAGCACTTTTTTGGCACGGGAGCCTTTGAGCACCGAAGCGACCAGCGATACACCATACCGTTCACGCATGCGGTGAATGCAACTGAATATTTTCTGTGCATCAATCGTCATGTCTACCAACTCGCGGTCGTCCGTACAGGAACTGCAAGTACCGCAAGGTGTATCGTCATGCACCTCACCGAAATAATCGAGTTGCGCACTGCGCAGACAACGCGTCGTGTAACAGTAATCCACCATCTGTTGCAGCTTCCGGTAATCGTTCTGTTTGCGGTCGCCGTCCATCGGATTCTGCTCAATCAGGAACTTCTGGGTGATAATGTCCTGTGCCCCGAATAACAGAATACACTGGCTTGGCTCTCCATCCCGGCCTGCACGTCCGGCTTCCTGCACGTATGCCTCCATATTTTTCGGCATGCTGTTATGAATAACGTAACGCACGTTCGACTTATCAATCCCCATCCCAAACGCATTGGTCGCCACCATCACTCGGATATCATCGTACAAAAAAGCTTCCTGGCTCTGGGACCGTTCATCGTCCGTCATGCCGGCATGGTAGCGTCCTGCGGGCAATCCCGCCTGCAACAAACGCTGATGCAGATCGTCCACGTCCTTACGGGTCGCGGCGTATATAATACCTGGCTCGCTGGCATGCTCGCGCGCGTAATTCAGGACAAAATCCTTCTTGCTCTCGCCACGCAGCACGCTAAACGCCAGATTATCCCGCCCAAGTCCGGTCACATATGTCTGCGGGTCCTGCAAACGCAGCAACCGCAGAATATCGCCCATGACCTCGGGCGTCGCTGTCGCCGTGAAGGCCGCAACCACCGGCCGCTCCGGCAAACTATCCACAAACGGCGCTACCGCCAGGTAGCTTGTCCGAAAATCATGCCCCCACTGCGATACACAGTGGGCCTCATCCACGGCAACGCAAGAGATCGGCAAATAGCCCATCTCCTCGCGGAACCAATCCAGCTCCAGTCGCTCAGGCGCGACATAGAGCAACTTCAGCTCACCGCGCTGCGCCGCGCGGATGCGATCATTCACTTCTTTGCCGCTAAGTGTACTATTAATATACGCGGCAGCAATTCCGGCGGTCGTCAACGCATCGACCTGGTCCTTCATTAATGAGATCAACGGGGAGACCACAAGTGTCAGTCCCGAATATAACAGAGCGGGGATCTGATAACAGATCGACTTACCGCCCCCGGTTGGCATAATGCCCAACGTATCTTCACGTTCGAGCAGGCTGGCTACGATCTTTTTCTGTCCCTCACGGAAGTCGGGGTAGCCATAATATTTTTGCAGGAGACCCTGCGCTTCTTCTAATGTAGGTGTTTGCACACTCATGTAAAGACTCCTTACTTATCACCGGCGTTTTCCCACCAGCTTGGTCCGATCCGATTCTGACATCCGAAAGCGGCTCATATCCCGCATCCTTGACAACAAAATGGCGTTCTCATGACTTGTCCGTCAAGCAAACGCCGCTCCCTTTAGTTTAACGGCCCAGCCCGGAATGAGCAACCGCGTTTTACTGTAAAACGTTTGAAGCTTCTTCATTAAAATAAAAACAACCGTCCTGCCCTAGTTGGACAAAACGATTGCATTCATTTCAACATACAATAAGAGCTTAATTAACAACTAGTTTGTATTGTATACGCTCCTAGCCTTTCAATGACTGTATCTCAGGCTCAGTTAGCCACTCAATCATGGAAGCTTCGTCATGCAAATATTTCGGGCGCTCTTCATACAAACGACGTGCTTCCCGATCCTGACTCAAGAACTCCAGCGTATCCATTACTTTTTTAACCCCAGATTCATTCATGTTGTATCACCGCCTTTTGCATTCATACGATAATACAATCCTTTCCTCTGCATCAGTTGTTCATGCGTTCCATCCTCGGCAATTCGGCCATGTTCCATCACAAGGATGCGAGAGCACTGGCGAGCAACCTCCATGCGATGTGTGACAAGCAACCCTATTCTGCCTTTCATAAAGTTCAGCAAGTGATTCATCACGTTCTGTTCTGTCTGAATATCCAGTGATGACGTTGGTTCGTCCAGAATATACAGATCGGATGACCTCGTAAAGAGTCTGGCAAGCGACAGTCGCTGTTGTTGGCCTCCAGATAGATTGGCCCCTTTCTCATGCAACATTGCTGCGTATTGTCCTTCCTGTGCCTCAATATATTCATCCAAACCTGCCTGCTCTGCCGCAAACTTCACTCTGTCCAATGTAACGTCTGAACTCAGACGAATATTATCTTCGATCGTTCCTGTGAAAAAAGTTGGTGTCTGCGGCATATACGTCAGTCTGGACTGGTCATCTATCTCTACATACTCTGCAACATGTTTATCACCCAGCAATACGCTTCCGTTTGTTGGCTCGATCAACCCCGCACACACTTGGCACAGTGTAGATTTGCCAGCACCGCTGGCGCCAACTACAGCAACCAGTTCACCAGGAACCAGATTAAACGTAATCTGATCCAAAATCGTCCGATCACTGTTTTCATCTATTACCGTAACCTGTTGAAGACGTAGCGTCGCCATTTCGTTCTCTTCATGTGCCCCTTTTTGTGTATTCCCTTGATCTTGGTTACAAATTCCCTGTGCAAGCTCCTCGTGCTTAGTATTGGATGTGTCAGTCTTCTTGTTCTCCGCCAACTTCAACCATGCAGAGATACGTCCAAATGCACCCACGCTGGCTTGCATCTGACTCCACTGGCTGGACAAGCCGAGTACTGGCCACACCACCAGTTCAAACAGCAGACTACTTGCAACAACCATGCCTGGAGATAAAGTTCCCCTAGCCGCTGACAAAGCAATAAGGAACAGCGCTGCCAATTGAGCGAGACCAAACACCGCCATCGCCACGTTATCCGACATGCTCAGGGTCATCTGCAACTTGGCATGAACACGATTCAGTGATTGCTGTTGTGTCCGAAATCGAGCGAGAAACCACGGTGAAGCATTATACATCTGAATCACCGGTATCCCTTCAACATACTGTTGGATCTGTTCTTGGGACTCGCCTTCCCTGGATTCGACCTCATCGGACAGATGTATAATTCGCTGATCATACAACCTCGCAGTGAACCAGATTGCCCCTGCACTTACCAAGGCAATAACCGCAACCCATGCATCTGCTCTGTACAAGTATCCCAGCGATAGAGCAATGATGAATACAACCGTAACACCCTCTGCAATAGCCTCCACAACTTCTGCACCATGCTTCGTGTCTTCCTTGATACGAAGCATCACATCCCCGGACTTCTGTCTGCGCACCCAGGAATAGGGCATCCGGTTTAACAGTTTCAACAGATCCATGGACATATCCCGTTGCATTGATTCCTTGAGCCATACCAGCACATAACGATGCATCGCGAGCAATACAATAAATCCTGCCAGAATGGCGATGAAAATCATTGCGGTGGCATTAAGCTGTTCCTGTCCCCCATCATGAATAGCATCCACGAAGAATCCCTGTACAAAGGCTAGTCCCCAATCAAAGACCGCATCTGCTGCGATAAAAATGAACAAGATCGCTACAGCTAATCCATAAGGCTTCATCCAGCGAAAAATAACGGGCCATACCGTTGCCAATGATACAGCTTGTTTTGGGTCATCTGGAACATCACTTTCGTTCATCTGATGATGAGCTTCATTTTCATTATTTTCATTTATCTCATATGCTCCGCTTTTCTCATGACTGCTTTTCATTTCAACGTCATCGGCATATGCTGCATCTTCAATCTTGTTACTCATGCTGTTCCTCCACTTCCGTATCCTGCTCCGCAATATAACTTCGATATCCGTTTGGACGATCCAGCAATTCACGATGAGTCCCCGTATCTTCGACGCGTCCCTTCTGGATATATATGACCTGATCTGCCCGTTCTATCAGCGATAATCGATGAGTAATTGCAATAACCGTTGTGCCTTTGTCAGCAGTGATTCGGGCAAAAAGATCATTCAATCGTTGCTCATGCCACGGGTCTTGAGATGACGTCGGTTCATCCAACAATAGAATATCCGGGTTCCTCAGCATCGCTCTGGCTAAACTAATACGCTGAAGCTCACCACCCGACATCGTCCCGCCTTGCGGCTGAAGCTCTGTCCCATAGCCGAGCGATTGACGCATAATCGCGTCATGTGCATGCGTCATATGGGCCGCAACCTTTACTTGATCCGCAGATATCCCCTCTTGTCCAAAAACAATATTCTCTTCCACTGTACCTGTGAAGATAAAGGCTTGTTGCGGAACATACACCTGATTGACATGCCCTGTCTGAACTTCGTGCATATCCTTCAGTGAATTCTTCTGATTCATGACCTGGATCGAACCAGTAACAGGTCTATCTAATCCGGCTATCAATTTCAATAACGTGGTTTTCCCGCATCCACTTGGCCCCGTGATTACAGTAAGCTTTCCTTTCTTGGCCTCAAAAGAAATATCTGTTAACACTTCTTCTTGCTCCGCATACCTATAAGACACATGCTGCACGTTGATGCCAGCCGGTTTAGATTGTTTTTCAAGCTGGCCTAAATGCGTATCGGACCGTACATATGTATTTGTACCGGTATTAGCAACCGTGTTTTTTCTCTCCAAATCCAGCACTTCAAAGATTCTGGACGCATGAGAAGCCGAACCAATAAAATCATTCCACAACCCAGATAACGATTCAATCGGACGTGTTAACTGACTACTTGCTACCAGAAAAGCTGCCAGTCCGCCTACATCCATATGTCCATTCAGGACCTGCATGCCGCCTAGATAGAGAATCAGAATCATGCCACCATACGTGGAGACCCGTCCGGCTGCTTCCGAAAGTCGTTGTAACACAGATACGGACATCGTATATCTGAACACTTGATCCATTCGATCTTTAAAATGATGGTGTACATAACCCGCGAGTCCGTAACTTCGGATCTCAACTGGGGCTTGGATGATTTCAGTCAGTATCTCATCTCTTGACGCTGCGCTGGTATTCAACTGATCATGCCGTCTTTGTAGACGTTGACCAAGTCCTACCGTTACAAGAGGATAGATCAATGTGAATGCAATGATAGCCAACGACAGCGGCAAGTTAACCCAGCTGAAGTAAGCAAAGGCAAGAATCAGCTGAATGATATTTTTTGCGAGTTCAATGCCATGTTGGTTTATCCCCTTCTGTGCTTCCTTGGCTGAAGTCCAGACCCTAGAGGTTAGGTCACCCGTATGATAATGTGCCAGATTGCGTGTCTCTGTGTTGCTAAAGGATGAGAGCAGTAGAGACTGCACAGACAATAATGTCTTTTGCTGGAATAACGTCTCGACCCTCGTCATGAATGCGGTTACAATCAATCGTAATACTACAATGCTAACGCCTATGATCAACCCTGAGTAGAGTAACGAAAACTGTGCTTCAGTCGCGCCTTTGACCAGTCTTCGGATCGATTCCAAATAACCGACCTCAATCAGGGAGACCATACATGCGGCGAAAAGTAATAGAATGATGAACATACGGTACTTGCCCGTTAGTGTCCATAATCGAGTTAACATGCCTAACGTTGTATAAGTTCTTTTGTCAGCAAACATGGATGCTTTCTCCAATCTTGTCATTAAATTATGTACTTGGTTATGATATCATCGGTGATAAGGAAAAAATGAACATTTATTGCTGTAAGTACTATTAGAAGTAGGGAGATTGATATGCAACATGATCTGCTAGACACATTGGATAAGCTATTCGACTACATAGAAGACCATATTCAAGACAAATTAACGCTGGATCATCTGGCATCTGTGACTCATATATCCAAATTCCACCTGCATCGCATGTTCAAACATGTCAGCGGACAATTGCCTGGAGAATACATTCGTTCACGCAAATTGGCACGCAGCCTGGAGCAATTGGTGAATCTGAACTGGAAGATTATCGATATCAGCGGACATTACGCTTTTGAACATGAACAATCCTACATACGTGCTTTCAAACAAGCCTTCGGCATTACACCCCTGCAGTATCGCAAACAGGGAGCTGGAGACCTTGAATTCACAGCCCGCATGACTTCGTCCATGATCACAACGCTTCCATATGGATATATTTTCAAACCAACGTATGTGCGAAAACCGGCTATGAAACTCATTGGGCAACGATCCCACATTCGGTATGCAGATAACGAAGAGCACTATGAAGCCAATTCAGCAGGCAACGACTTTTTTGAAAAACACTTTCATTCGATTCCTAACGTGTTGCAGCCCAACGTATATATTGGATTTACCAATGAAATTAACGAGGATTACAGTACATATCAGCCGTCTGTAGAGGTCACCAGTCTGGATCATATCCCTGAAGAACTGGACGGAATTGAGGTCCCGGCCAACCAGTATGCCGTATTCAAATTTGTGTGTGATTTCCATCCAAGTCTGATCAATATTGATCATTTGGACAGTGTCTGGACATTTATCGATGAATATTGGCAGAGCCATTCGGGGTACGAGAAGAGTGATCCCTACTATTTTGAAAGAATTGATGGCAGTCTGGCTCAGGACCACTACGGAGAGATGGACATTTATATTCCTGCAAAGCAAATTTCACTGTAAGCTGCAAATGGAGGTTCAACCTTATGGACTCAAATACTCAAGCTAATTCAAGTTCATCCCATACAAATTCTCGCAAACCTTGGATACGTAGACACCCGATCCTCACTACATTTACATTGTTGATTCTTGTACTGTTTGCCGCTGTATTCCTGTATTTCTGGCTCCGTCCTTACGTCTCAGCATTTGACCGTTCCGAGCTGGGGGAATTGAGTTATTCCATGCCTTCAAGGAATGGTGAGTATACTGCCGAGATTTATGGTGTGCCCTATGGTGGCGCGGCAGGCGGCGTTACAATCTGGGTCGATGTAAAGAAGACAAATGCCCCTGAGGACGCCACGGTAAAAACGATCTATCGTGCCCAGCACCACGGGAATAACCATCTTGAAAGGGACAGTGAAAACACGCTCCGGATTGAAAACTGGAATGAATATACGGATGAAACCATTACCCTCAATATCGATGACGAAATATATGATGGATGGGGCTGGGCTTGCAAAAGCTTACGAATGAAGGACCAGTCTGTGCGATGCTTGGCACCCGAAAAGTAAAATAACTTAGCAACATAGTGCAAGTCTAAAACACGCGAAGTTCCATCCTGATGCGTAATCTTCACTGCACCGCACATCAGAAGTTTTACGCGGTGTAAGCCTTGTGAAAATTTCACCAAATGCTACTTTCATTACACCATGTAGGAGATACACGCGGTACGAGAAGCGTAAAAAGCCCCGCTCACCGACTCTTTCGGTTAAGCGGGGCTACGCTTGTTCTACATGTTATCGTGTAATTACTTATACTTCATTGTGATCTAATATGCTTGTTTATTAACAACTTCGTAGCTATGGAACTTTAAATATATGGCAGCACATAACTTATCTATCACATCTATTCTACCTCTTCTGCTTCTGCTTCTGCTTCTGCTTCTGCTTCTGCTTCTGCTTCTGCTTCTGCTTCTGCTTCTGCTTCTGCTTCTGCTTCTGCTTCTGCTTCTGCTTCTGCTTCTGCTTCTGCTTC
>NZ_PJFA01000016.1:0-125909 GCF_002843485.1 Paenibacillus sp. BGI2013 | reverse complement strand
AGATTACGTGTACAATTACAACTACCGACGCTTTCAAGCCAAACTCAAACAGCGCGCACCGATTGAATATCGATGCGCGCTGGCAGCATAGCTTTTTTCATCTGTCTACTTGACAGGGGTATGACCATAAGCTGGTCTTTTTGTCTTTCAGTTTATAGAATTCACGTTAACTACGCAGAGACACAATCTAACCTTTAATTAATGACTTATAACATACCGAATAACCGTATATACGGATGTTTATACTAAACCATTAATTCGGACGCGCCTGAAGTGACGTCAGTTTATCCTGAACCGATTGTAACTTCTGTATACTTGAGGCATCCGGTTTATCACGACGGTCGTCAATTTTGACGGATGTGGAAACGCGCTGAGCTCCTGACAAAAACGGCGCTTCATGCAGAGCCGCAATTGCTGTAAAGATCTCGTTAAGCGGTCCCTCAATAATGGTGCTCATGGAAGTTAACTGATATGTAATGCCCCGTTGATGTTCCAATACCTTTTGCATGTCCGCCACATAACTGCTTAGACTGGTTGTACCCGTTCCGATTGGAATTACAGTCACTTCTGCTATTGCCATTTTGCTCCGCCTCCTCTGGGCCCCGTGAACAACCGCTGCCGCTAATTTTAGTCGATTTTTGACTGAATTAATTCATCCTTATTATAATTTCATAATAATTGTTCAAATTATCAGTGGTTCAGCAAAATTTGAGTCGTAAGAAGCAAAAAAATAATAGTTTCCACCCGTGTCAACGCTTCCTAATTAGGGTATTATTCTCAGGTATAATACAATTACATAGGAGTTGATGATCAAGGTGAAAATGAAAAAGGTTATCGTTGCTTTATCTATAGGGATGTTGGTTGGTTCTTCTTCAATGGCTGTGGCTGCTACCTCACAAAAAGTTCAAGCAACTTTGGCAAACTTTAAAGTTATTGTTAACGGTCAGTCCAAGACTGTTACGTCAGATCAATTGCTTTATAAGGGCAATACGTATTTACAACTTCGTGAAGTTGCCAAGATCCTTGGCTATGAAGTTAATTACACCAGTGCGTCCCGTTCCATTGAGTTTTCTGCGAAGAGTCAATCTCAAGCAGATTGGATTAGCCTGATTGATCTATCCGCATCTAATGGATATAAAGTTGCTCTAAAAGGAGATTCGGCGGATGTTTACAACGTCTCAAAAAATCTAAAAACCATCCTTAGTGTCAACGCCAATGGTCTTAAGGAAAACGAGGAAAAAGTTGTGGCGGATCCCTCAGGTAAAACAATCCGCTACAAAAAATTACAGGGTTCCCTAGTTCTGAATCGTGGAGATCTAAAAAAAGCTGGTTTGATCCAATAGTCTAATAAACAAAACAATCCTCGGTTAGAGAATTTCAACGAGGATTGTTTTGTTTTTCTTTACGTAAAAATATCGATAGTTCCATTTCTAATATATGAAGAATTTGCTTCTCTTTCAGAACAATTGATTAATTGTTAATTAGGTCTTGCCTGAAGTGACGTCAGTTTATCCTGAACCGATTGTAACTTCTGTATACTTGAGGCATCCGGTTTATCACGACGGTCGTCAATTTTGACGGATGTGGAAACACGCTGAGCTCCTGACAAAAACGGTGCTTCATGCAGAGCCGCAATTGCTGTAAAGATCTCGTTAAGCGGTCCCTCAATAATGGTGCTCATGGAAGTTAACTGATATGTAATGCCCCGTTGATGTTCCAATACCTTTTGCATGTCCGCCACATAACTGCTTAGACTGGTTGTACCCGTTCCGATTGGAATTACAGTCACTTCTGCTATTGCCATTTTGCTCCGCCTCCTCTGGGCCCCGTGAACAACCGCTGCCGCTAATTTTAGTCGATTTTTGACTATTTTTATTCTACCAGTTGAATGCGTTACAATTCAAACTGACGTGAAGACGTCATTCAAATTGTTCAAAAATTTTTTTGATAAATCTTCAAATCTTCCAGTCCTTTTCCTTTGCGGATTCCTGGCTTAAATGGTATACTCGGAATTACGTTTTACTGTATCGGCCCACTTTACAAACACAATATGTTGGGTTACAGTATGTTGACAGCTACAAAATGTAGTAACACTAGATTTCTCCGCTTCTATTAGTCACCTTCTGCATTCTCGCGAAAAACAGGATGAAATCACCTCCAAAGGCACGTCCCTGTAGGTGTAAATCGCTTTCTCGAAACAGAGTTGACATGGAGGTTAACGGGGCTGTTTGGACTGCATCCGGTATCCTCAAACTACAGGCACATCTGCAATAGACCAAAGCTTACATAAGCACCCTTTTCTGTCGATATCCAGAACTTCTAAGACAGTAAGGAAGCCAGAGCATCCATGGGCATTTTCAGCCGCGAGGCGGGAGAATGCTTTTTATATGAGCATGTTCTGAATTGTGCTGTTTTGTGCTCCTCAAGTTGAGCGATTTAAGACATGAACTTGTCACCGCCGTTTCAGTCTGCCAAAAGCAACCTTTACCTTTTTCTCACCGTAAGACAACACTCAATTCTTTATATAAAGAATTTCTCCAATTTATATCTTTAACATGCGAAAGCGAGGAATATTCATGCCACAAGTTGTGACCAAGCCGAACAACCGCCAGCTTGCCTTTGATGATATGCGCATCTCGGTATATGCCGACCGTACTCTGGAAGGACTGGAAATGCTGGACAAGGAACGTCTGGTACGTGGGGTAAACAGCAAGCTCCGCCGTGATGAAGTTACCGGAGACGAAATCAGCAACGCTTTTATCATGAGCGCACTGGAACTGGTAACTAAAGAGGAGCCTAATTGGAAATTTGCAGCGGCGCGCTCCCTGCTCACTTCCCTTTACAAAAAAGCGGCTACCAACCGCAGATACAAGTCTTACCCGGACGAGCCTTATGGCGCATTTCACCCTCTTCTTGTAGATCTCGTGAAGAAAGGTATCTACCGCGAAGAATTACTGGAATGTTACACCAAAGAACAGATCGACGAACTTGCTGAGTGCATTGACTACCGCAACGATCTGCTCTTCGATTACATCGGCTTGCTCACACTGGCAGAACGTTACCTCGCTCACGATTTTGACGGAAAAGTAATGGAATTGCCGCAAGAGCGTTATATGATTATCGCCATGTTCCTAATGCACCAAGAGCCTGCCGAGAGACGTATGGATCTCGTCAAGGAAGCATACTGGGCCATGAGCAACATGTACATGACCGCAGCTACTCCTACGATGTCCAATGCAGGTAAAAAAGTAGCCGGTCAGCTCTCCAGCTGCTTCATTGATACGGTGGACGACTCACTCGAAGGCATCTTCGATTCCAACACGGATGTAGCTCGTCTGAGCAAAATGGGTGGCGGCATCGGCGTTTACCTCGGCAAAGTCAGAGCTCGTGGTTCTGATATCCGTGGTCACCAAAATACAAGTTCCGGTGTAATCCCTTGGATTCGCCAACTGAACAATACAGCGGTCAGCGTAGACCAGCTCGGTACGCGTAAAGGTGCCATTGCCGTGTACCTGGACGTTTTCCACAAAGACATTCTGGCCTTCCTCGATCTGAAGCTGAACAACGGTGACGAGCGTATGCGTGCGCATGACGTATTCCACGGCATCTGTCTGCCTGACTTGTTCATGGAGCGGGTATCCACTCGCGGCGAATGGAGCCTGTTCTGTCCGCACGAAACAAAGAAAGTGATGGGCTGGAAGGACGAGAATGGTCGTGCACTCGGACTGGAAGATTTCTATGATGAGTCCTTTGGTGAAGGTGCGTTCCGTGATAAATACGAAGAAGCGGTGAATCACCCACTGCTGTCCCGGATTACAGTACAGGCGATTGACATCATGAAGCGTGTACTTAAGTCCCAACTGGAGACAGGTACGCCATACATGTTCTACCGCGATACGGTTAACCGCTCGAATCCTAACCGTGCACACGGTATGGTATACTCCTCTAACCTGTGTACCGAAATTATGCAGAACCAGTCTGCCACTGTAATTGAAAAGGAAGAACTCGTAACCAAGGATGGACAAACTCGCATCGTGATTTCCAAAGTGCCTGGCGACTTTGTTGTCTGCAACCTGAACTCCATCCATCTGGCACGTGCTATACCTCATAATGTATTGGAGCGTCTTGTTCCAATTCAGGTGCGCATGCTGGACAACGTTATCGACATTAACAACATTGAAGTGTTGCAAGCCCAATATACCAACAGCCAATATCGCGCAGTCGGTCTGGGAACGTTTGGACTTCACCACCTGCTTGCTCTCGAAGGCATTCATTGGGAGTCTGAAGAAGCTGTAACGTATAACGATAATCTGTATGAAAAAATTAACTACCTGCTCGTGAAATCCAGTATGGAGCTGTCCAAAGAAAAAGGACATTATCCGAAATTCAAAGGTTCCGATTGGGAAAGTGGTCATTACTTCGACCAACGCGAGTACACATCAGGTGAGCGCGTAGGCGAGTTCGTGACAACCGAACAGTGGAAAGAACTGCAAGCCGAAGTACGACAAAACGGTGTACGTAATGCTTGGTTGTTCGCCATTGCACCTAACGGTTCCACGTCCATTATTGCCGGTTCAACGGCTAGTATTGATCCGCTCTATGAGCTGTTATCTTATGAAGAGAAAACAACTTACAAAATTGCCAATCCGGCTCCGGATCTGTCCGAAAAAACAAGCCCTTATTACCAAACGGCGTTCCAGGTGGACCAACATGCTTCCATTAATATGGCGGCTGCCCGTCAGCGCCACGTCGATCAGGGACAAAGTTTCAACTTCTATGTTCGACCAGATATTAAAGCAACAGAATTCCTGGAATTGCATCTGCACGCCTGGAGAGCCGGCATGAAATCAACTTATTATGTTCGTAGCCGTGCATTAACGATTGAAGAATCTTGATTTTTACGCAAGTTACGTTTTATCCATGATAGAGAAGATTTACTAGATTCGAGGTGACCACCAGGGCATCCTGTTTTGATTGCAAAATGGCGTTGCCCTGGTTCTTTTTTGCCTAAAAAACGATCACAGCATCGCAAGATGTTGATATAGATGCCACATTATACAACCCTAATATATATAAAAGAATTAATGATTACACGATAACGAAGAGGACAGAAAAAAGCTGAAGAAGCGAAGCTAAAAGCTTTCTGAAAGAAAGCTACTTCGGAAGCATACACTTCGCCTTTATCACCGGATTTTCCCCTTTAAAAGAGGGAATCAAAAAAATCAGGGGATAACAGCGATCGGAAGGTTGTTCTGTCATCGTAGTTATACAGTGCAAATTCATTCAAGGAGTGAACGGAACAATGCAAGTACAGAAAATTTTTAACACCGAAGCCCCTAACCAATCAACCCGTATTATTGAAGGTGAATGCTCCGGTATCCTGAACTGGAACGACATTCGTATGCCTCATATGTACAAATTGTACAAAGTACTGCTACTTAACCACTGGATCGCAGACGAGATTCCAATGTCCAAAGATGCTTCCCAGTTTGCTCAACTGGATGAAGAAGAGCAACGTACATTCAAAATCAACATCTCCCTGCTCGCGGTACTTGATTCCATGCAGACGATGTTTGTTGGTGACGTAAAACGTTACTTTACCGATTCTTCACTCGAAGCTATCTCGGCCATTATCGGACAACAGGAAGTCGTTCATAACCAATCGTACTCCTACGTCCTGTCTTCGATCGTATCTGATCGGGAGCAAAAGGAAATTTTTGAATACTGGAAACATGATCCAGTCCTGCTTGACCGTAACCGTTTCATCGCAGACATTTACCAAACATTCCGGGACGAGCCGTCTCCACAGACGTTCTTCCAGGCTATGGTCGCCGATCTGGTACTCGAAGGTATCTTCTTCTATAGTACGTTTGCCTTCTTCTACAACCTGGCCCGTGACCAGAAAATGATGGCAACCAGCCAGATGATCTCGTATATCCAGCGAGATGAAAACCAACACTGTTACTTCTTCGCCGAAGTGTACAAACAGTTGCTGGTAGACTTCCCTGAACTGAACACACCTGAGAACATGGACTACGTATACACAACCATCCATCGTGCTGTTGAGCTTGAAACCAACTGGGCACATTACACACTCAGCAACGTGCGCGGTATTGACCTGAACGAGTTGGAAGATTACATCAAGTACATCGCCAACAAACGTCTGCGTCTGATGGGTATGGAGAAAGCATATGAAGGTGTGGATGTAAACTGCATGCCTTGGATCAAACCATTCTCCGATGAAGCACTGAATGCAACCAAAACCGACTTCTTTGAAGCTAAATCCCGTAACTACGGTAAAGTTGGCGACGATAACGGATTTGACGATTTGTAAAATCTTCTGATCGGGTATCTACTACTTGAGTATATCCGGTATAAATAAACACAAATTAAAGCACTCCCTTTGATAGAATGCCTTCATGGCTATCTGCATGCGGGAGTGTTTTTTTGTCTCTTAACCTTGTAAGATAGTTTTGAAAGAGATTCATACCCCTCCTACGGAAGTGAGGCCTATTCATGGAAAGAGAACTGCTGGAACAAATCAACTTGTGGCATGAGCAGGACCAATTCAGTCTCATTATTGAACATATTGAACGAATCCCCGTCTCAGAGCGGGATTATGATCTGATTGGTCAACTCGCCAGAGCCTATAACAATGACGCACGTTACCGCGAAGCCGTTCAACATTTGTTGTCTGTCCAGGAGCAAGGGGTAAGCGACCCGCTCTGGCAATACCGCTTGGGTTATGCATACTGTCATATAGCAAGTTATGAACAGGCACTACTGGCTTTTGAGAGAGCTGATGAACTTCTGCCCCATGATGAATCTACCCTTGAATTCCTTCGCCAGATTCGTCCCCAAGCGGAGAAGATGCGAATGGATCGTCAACGCCATGAAGAGAATATCGCAGCATTGGAGCAGAGCGGTACACAGAACCATCTAAGAGCCGCTTCAGGGACTTATGATCCCGCAACGTTCTGGGTACAGAGTGATTATGCGCAGGACAATCATGTATCAGAACCTTTTGATGAAGAAGAGATTTTGACTATTGAGAAAGAATTGGGTTACAAGCTGCCCGCTTCCTATATTCAACTGATGAATACGCAAAACGGCGGTATCCCTGCGCTCACTGTATTTCCCACCAAAGAAGCGACTTCCTGGGCTGAGGATCACATTGCCATTTCAAGCATTATGGGAATTGGACACGATAAAATATACGCACTCGCTGGTGAGCTGGGAAGTCGGTTCATGATCGAAGATTGGGGATACCCCGATCTGGGGATTGTGATCTGTGATTGTCCATCCGCTGGTCATGATGTTGTTATGTTGGATTATCGTTTCTGTGGTCCTGAAGGCGAACCCTGTGTAGTTCATGTGGATCAGGAAAATGATTATGAGATTACATATCTTGTGCCCAATTTTGAAGCTTTCATCCGTGGATTGGTCGATGAGGATACGTATGACCTGTCTGACGAAGAGCATGAGGACTAAAACCCAGGAGGGTCCGGCCATATGACAACCCGTATATATTTTGGTTCCAATCAACTTGGCGAAGTGGCCGCAGTTCCATTGCAGGATGCGCTGAATGAGCTTGACCTGGGAACCCTTGAAGATTATCGACGAACGGATAAAGGTGTTATGGGTCAGACACTGCTCATTCGCTCTTCCCGTGGAGAGTATATTCTGAAAGGCAATCCTTTATATGCAGGACAGTTACAGGAAGAAAAGTTTTTTGTAGAACAACTGGCGAAACATACGTCCATTCCTGTCCCTGATCCATATTTGTTACATGAAGATACCCATCTGCTAGGCTGGAGTTATGCCATAATGCCACGCCTGCCCGGGAATCACCTGTATGATCCAGTATTCCAGGCTTCACTGTCACAGCAAGATCAGGAAGAGATCGCCTGTATGTTTGCCCATACTTTGGCTGAACTGCACCGCTGGAAGGTGCCTGATGCCGGGGAATATGATCCTGTAGCACAGCAGATTGTTTCCTTTGCAGGCGATTATCTGGACTGGTTGTACGGAACCATTCGTCACTGGTTACATGATGCTGAACAGTACTCGGTGATTACGGATGAAGATGTTCAATGGGTGGACGAGCAATTCAAGAATGCTGAACCGGCATTTCGGTCCAGAGCTGTTCCGTGTTTTGTTATGGGAGACTTCAAGGTCGAGAATATTTTGATTCAAAATCTGGACGGCCGTTCTTCAGGGTGGCAGATTAGTGGTTTGTTCGATTTTACAACGGCCTATTTCGGAGACGGAACAGCCGACCTCACCAAAATATCCACCAGGTATGTTCGTGAGGGTCAACCAGAACTGGCCGCACAGTTCCTTCGCTGCTACCGGGATCTGGTCTGTGGAGCAGATGAGGAGAAATGCCAACACTTCCGCACACGTCTCCGCATGCATCTGCTCTATCAACGTATCTTGTGGTGGGGGGAAGCCAACGCCACAGGACAAGTGACTTGGGCAGCCGACCTGCCTTTTGCACAGTGGGCGCAGCAGTCCATTAATTCGATTGTCGCATTGTTAGATTAGTAGAATGTATCGTTCCATATATGCCGCCCAACATGCGGGCGCACGTATAAAACCGCCAGAGATCATCCTTGATCTTTGGCGGTTTTCCTCATCTCACTATATTTAAGTCAACGATGAAATCTCTCAACTTAAGCTTGTGCAACGGGTGACTCCTGATGTTTCTGCAAAAACTCCAGCATCCGGCGGTACACAAGAATCTCGTTTGTTTTCCTGGAGAAGCCATGACCTTCATCATCCAAAACGATGTATTCCACATCAAGTCCCTTCGACTGGAGCGCGGCCACGATCTGATCGGATTCGGCCTTCACGACCCTTGGATCATTAGCACCCTGAATGACCAACATTGGGTTCACCATCTGATCGAGATACGTAATCGGTGAATCCTTCGTTAAACGTTCGCGGTCACGGACCGGATCACCCAGCCAGTTATCCATCATCGGTTTCCAGTCTTCCGGTACGGATTCCAGGAATGTGAACAAGTTACTTGGCCCAAAAATATCGACCGCTGCCCGAAACAGTTCCGGATGGCGACCTGCCAATAACAGGGTCATATATCCCCCATAACTTCCACCTACCACAAACAACCGCTCCGGCGAGGTAATTCCCTGATCAAACAGCCAGTTGATCCCGGCAACACAGTCCAGCCTTGGACCCTCACCCCAATCACGCTCAACCATCTTGACGAATTCCGCACCATATCCGGTACTGCCCCGGAAGTTCGGTGCAAAAATATGATAGCCCTGAGCGAGCATCATCTGGAACATCGGCCGAAAAAACTTTGCTTCGGAAGATTGCGGCCCACCATGAGGCCAAAATACGGTGTAACCATTGGCTTGCTCTGGTTTTGCTTTGAACAAGAGAGCTTCAATCTCCAGTCCGTCGTAGGAGTTATACTGAATAACGTCAGGGTACACGAGATCACTTGGGTCCAGTCCGGTTACCCGATTGGCAGTCAGCGGCTCCCAGGACTCAGCACCTGCTATTTTGCGATAAATGTTATGCGGTTGAATCGCTCCACGTCCGAGGATATACACATTGCCAGCCTTTGTAACGTTCACCTGCTCTATCGTATCCAGCGGCATCTCTATGCGCCGAGGCTCATCGTCATTTTTGCCCAATACGTACATACGATTCTCTGGCCCTGTAAGTGTCCAGAAATATAAGGTCTCGGAAGCCTGATGCCAGCGGATGAACTCCACATCTTCCCCTTCGATTCTGCACAATAAGCGGAATTCGCGGGTATCGATACGGTATTCAGCCACATAGGCGTATGCGGAGTCATCATTGGTAATGAACAGAAGACGATTATCATCTGCAAAAATCAGATCAGATACCTGACTATAACGTTCTGAAGCTGGCAGAATCACCATTTCTTCATTGTTACGATACAGATGCGCCGTCTGGTACGTATTGGAGTACATTTTTAAAATGACATAACTCTTCTCGTCAGGACTTACAGCAACCAGGCTGCTCGTAACCTCTTCTCCACTGTATAACAGTTCATCTTCCCCTGTCTCCAGATCGATGCGGCGTGAATTCAGATAATTCGGATTACCCGCGCTGGTGACATAATAGAGACGTTGTCCATCCTCGGACAACTCAGCGAAATAACAGCGATCATTCGGTTCTGCCGGAACCACAGGCAGTGGAACACCACCCTCGGGTGGAAGTGCATACAGATGATAGTTCTCATCTCCATCCCGATCAAACGCGGTAAGCAGATGACGTTCTTGCGGGTCTGCTTTGATAAATTGACTGCTCTGATTCAAGTACGTTAAAGGATACGGGTATCCTCCAGGCAAATCCATCGCCCAAATATTCGGCTGACCGTTCAGATTGCTGTCCATGAACAAACGTTTCTCGTCTGCCGATACGGCAAAATGTGAAATACGGTACGTCTGAAAATATTGCTCGACATCCGGTTTAGGAAACTGAATCATGACAAACCTCCTTGGAATTGAACCAATGAATTTAAAATTGGTAAATTAAGGTACCATTTGTCCATATTATAGGTAATGCCAATGTTTAGACAATAGATATGTGAGTTATAATTTAAAATTATCCTTAGCTTTGTTTATCATCAGCAACATTCATCCAGCGTACAAGCGGTCTTGTCTTCCCTGTAGTGCATAAGGTAGCGGAGTAATTCGGACCTACGTTCAAAGACTGCAAATTATAATGTTGCCCTTCCCGTTCCACAACGTGATGCCCATCTAACCCTTCTCCCATCGTATTCAGTTTTCGCCACTGTCCGGACAGAGATTGACCACACGCCTTAATCCAAGCCTCTTTTTGTGTGAGGACTTGCCAAACACGCCGGATCGTTACCTGTTCTTCCTCCCTGTGATTCAGTACATAACACTTCTCATCTTCCGTCAAAAATCGCCTGATCACCGCGCTCATCCGCAGCAACGGACGTACATACTCAAGATCAATTCCCAGCTCTGTATGAGCCGCTAATGCCAGTACACAACATCCTTCGGTATGAGAAAGGTTAAACTGCGGTCCACACCGAACATAAGGTTTGCCTGAAGCTCCATATTCAATATAAATATCTGACGCTGATTGACCCGTGTACATTGCCAGTACTTCTCTCAGAAATGTACGCGACATAACCAGATTCTGAGCATCATGCATGGATTGTTTCTGTTTTCTCTGTACACGTTCAATTTCATCCTGGCTCAGTACACAGGTGTCTATATCCAACCTTGACAAAAAATCCTCTCCCTTGTGCGGAAGAGGCTGCGTCCAGATATGTACTTCATTTGCCACAAAATGAACCGCAGCGGATTCCTTCCATTCTGTAACTGCAGGTTTCACAAGGTCACCCCCTCTCCCTACTCTTCTTGCTCAACGAACAACGGACATCCTCAGATGACTCGGTTTCGCTATACGTTTTAGGTGGATTCCGATCTCCTCATCCGTCAGTTTCATAGCACATTCGCTCATTTGCATGTAATCCAGCCCGATAACGCCATATTCAGAGATGTTCATGCAACGTTTTTTCAATGAATCCATATCTGCATAGTGGTTACTGATCCACTTCATCCGAGCAAAGTGTATATCTTCGGAAGAGAGCGTACGGTCCTGAATGCGACTGCATTCTTCCTTAACTCGTTGATGTAATTCAATGGGATCAACGGAATACCCACAGACATTGGAGAAAGCAAATTCCTGCCTGTAATAGTGATCCCAATGACTCCCCTTCCTGAGCAAACCTGACTTCACACTCTCTGTGAAGAATGTTGAAGTCTCTCCTAGAAGAGCTTCGATACCAATCATGGTTGCAACCTGAGTCTCCAATTGCGTAACCGGCCTCTCTTCCTGAAAGCCAAACCGGACAAGAGGTATCGAAGATCCACCATTCATTTCCTTATAAGTCTCGTCCTGTTCCTGCAACGGCTGAATGAATGGAGTAGGGGACATGATCTTGGGTTGATCCATCGAAAAGTTCTCTAACCATTCGAATATCTCCGCCGGTTCAACAGGTCCCACTACTGCCACAGACATTCTAGAAGCCGCATAATGACTTGTATAGGCATTGCTCAGCAATTCTACGGTAATGTCGGCAATACTCTCCGGTGTGCCCGCAACATCCTGTGTGATTGGATGGTCGTTACCATACATCATCTGCAACAATTGCTGAAGAGCCAGCCAGGAGGGTTGATCCTTGTACATTTCCAGTTCCTGATGAATCGCCGCCCGCTCACGCTCAATGTTTCCTTTCGTGAAATAGGGAGTTGCAATCATATTCATAAAAAGTTGAAGGCTGTTCCTTAGATTGCCTGTACAAGCAAGTTGGTACGTCGTTACATCATAACGCGTCAGCGCCGACGTTGAGGCCCCTTCGGCATGAAGAAGTGATTTGACGGACTGACCATCGGGATTATAAAACATCATGTGTTCAAGGAAATGTGCCGTACCCGCAAGGGCAATATCGTGAATGGACCCATAGGGTACAGAACAGGATACAAATGTATGACTATATTTGGGTTGTGGCAGTATACTCACGTTCAGGCCGTTGGATAAACGCTTGCAGACACATGAATTTAATATAGTAGTACTCATGATTTCCCTCCTGTACTATGCGGAATATTCACTCTCAGGGTACAGAATCCATGTGACTTCTTTCCTCAACTCGGTAGCAACGGAAGCCACCCTTTCAGGAGTTACTTCTGCTATTTCTTCAAGGAATTGTACAGTCGTCATCTGACTTTCGCTCAACACCTGATCCATATGATTTGTAATGACCTGATGTGGCAGATCGAATCCGACCTGAACATAATGCATCACATTCTGCACAGCGGTATATAACTCCCTCTCGGATACATCTCCGTCACAGATTCTCTTCCATTCCATATCGATTCCTTCGAGAACAGCCGTCACGTTAGCACTGCTGGTGCCCGTTGTAATGTGAAGCGTTTCCCGAAAATCATCCAATGTGCTGGTAACTTGATATACCAACTGGGAACGTTCACGTAATTCAACCTGCAACCGGGACGCGGGTGTCGCTCCAAATAAGGTATGGAATACAAACAAAGCCGGATATAAAGCAGAGCCATATCGAATATCTGTACTATAAGTAACATTGATCTTGCACTGTTGAATGTCCAACAGTTCCATCATCATGGCTTCAGCCTCCCGCTGCTCGGCAGGATTACCTTGTCGCCCCTCTACTTCATCCTCTCCTGGATATTGTGTGTTGATTGGGTGTAGTTCTGATTCCCTCTCCGAACAACAGCGTTTGAACACTTCCCTGTTCCCACATTCAAATTGTTCCCAGATCAGATCCATAATTCGCCCAGGATAGATATCGCCAAGAACATGAACATGGATCGGAATTTGGATCAATGCCTGATAGTGCCGACACAACTCATGAGATATGACACAATGCCGTAGTTCATCCAGAGCCAATTGACGGTTCTGCCCTTCATATCCCATCCATTCCAGACAGCGGCTCTGCACCACCTTGTCCCAATCCGTTCCATCATGCGCGATATGATGTTCAGTCCAAGCCATTTCATCCTGTACTTGCATCTCATCGAACATGCCATGATCATCAACCGCTGGGTCATACAACAAGCCTGCGAGTAATTGCACAGCGCTATGTATGGCTTCCATCTGCGTTCCAGTTATTAACTTATCTTCTGTTATACGAGGTATGCGCATTGTGATCGAGGCAATCTGAGTATCGCCTTTGTAATCAAAACGACAGGTCAGGTCTGCACCATACAGGGACCATAACTGTTGCTGGAGTAGCCTGTTCGATGGAAAGCGACGACAGCTGTTCATTAACAAACGGACTATCATGACAAATATAGCTGAGGGTATGGTTTGCTGAGCATTGATCAGGTTAATCTGCACGTAATAATTGGCATACTGGTGTGTTGGCAGCACGTGCACCGACAGATTGTTACGCCTCTCAGTAGTAAAAGACTGCATCTTTTCGCCCCTCCTCACTTCCATCTACGAACTGATATTATAGATTGCTCCACTGTCCGTGTTCAGACCTAACTGTCCAAAACCATCAAGTGGCTTGGAAATCCAGTCCACACGGCTGACTGTTTCATCAGTAATTGATGTTTCATCATCTCTCCAGTGGATGACCTGCTGGTGATGCCTGTCCCAGAAACGCCACAATGCTGGCTGGCTTAACAGTTGCTCGCGAAATGGCTCGTATATCCTATCAGCAGAAGCCTGAATATCCTGATCCAATACAACCGGCGGCAGAAAAACGATCTTGGAACGAAAGTCCTCTGTAAGGGTCATAAAGTATACACATACTGGCTTTTGTGTTTTGGCCAAAATACGAAAAATACCACTTCGAGTGCGAATTTTCGAACTTAGAAAAGGTAGTTCAACAGCATGGTTATCCGTATTGAATCCGGTCTGTCCATCTACAAAAAGACTGAATGATCCACCTTTCCGCAAATGGGAATACAGCCTGATACCAATCATCTCATCCTCCGCATTGAGCAGTTCCGCACCTGCATACTTGCGGATGGCCTCCCAGCCGGACAGCTTCTTCTCCTGTTCCACTGTTTCCTGCTCGGCGATCAGATAGAATGGAAGCTTGGCAGACATATGGCCTGCACGTATTTCCTGTCCAATCGTAATCATATTGTGCCTTACAAAACCATAATGCCAGGTTAATAATGCCCCACCTTCACGCAACGTTGCCTGCAGATGTTCCCGCCCCTCTACCTCATCCCACTCCATAAACGAATAGGGGCTTTTCTTGTGCTCATTAATTGTACGAAGAAATGCGAGATAGTCCATCCAGATGGACTCAGCAGACTGCTTCGGCTTAAGCGGAGCCATCTCCTTGATAATGTTCATCAGTGCATAAAAGGACCCCAAATGAATGCCATCCTGTCGCTCCTTATGAAGTTCATCTCTGACCTGTTCACGGTACATATCATATAAAGATCTAAAGTTCATCATCTACGTGTCCCCTCCAAGGCTTGAGAAACTCTAAGAGCATCCTTTCCATGTCGCAGGTAATTTCGATGCATGCCATCCATCATATACGTAAGCATTCTGAGGGCCATCTCATATTGCCCCGGAATGCGTTCATCCGATTCTGCTTCCTGCCCTTCCACCATATCAAAGCCCACATAGGGCAAGGAGGATTCCAGCGCTGCGACCACACAGTTTCGGGTGTTAAACCATGACGGGCCTCCACTGATAGGAAAATCAACATAAGGAAAACTCCCAGGATCAAGACAATCTAAATCAAACGATAAATAGGCCACTTCCGCCTGAAACTTGTGCTGTATATCAAGCAGGGTTGTCCGCACTCGTTCCGGGGTCATCTGTTCTGCAGGAATCTGAACCAATTTGGGATGTTTGTACATCTGATCTACAGAACGAAGGCCGCGCAGACCAATCTGCACGACTGCGGCGATACCGTCCTCCGTCAGTAGATGCCTCACAAAATTGGCATGATGCATCTCATTCTGATGAATAGCATCCACCCCGCAATCATGGTGGGCATCAAACTGGACGAGTATGATTCTTGCATTGGATCGACTCAATATGGATTTCAGGATGGAATACGTAATGGAATGATCCCCACCAATGCAGCACAGTAGCGCCTCTTCCCTTTCCGTATATACCAGAGCTGAGTTAAGACCCTTCGAGTAGGAAGAATCCGTATCATCTGTTTGGCAAGTACCCAAATCCTGCATCATTACTGATTCAAGCAATCTCTGGCCACTGCCAATGTCATATAGTCCTGATATGTGGGATTGCGTCAGAGCTGGATACATTACCTTTTTCCATGATTCGGCCCGAAGAGATTGCTCAAATCCCGCGACTTTTGATCCCTCCATACCTGAACCTCCCGAATAGGGAATACCCAGCATATAGAGATGCGGTGAATCTTGACCTACGAGAGGTTCCAGTGAGAAATAAGGCTCATCTGGAGGGTCAATGCCATCTAGCTGGGGGATCGGACGTGTCTCCAATTCTTCAGCGGGTTCAATCTGATAGAACTGGCTGAACGTCTCATCGGCTGCAATCAACGTATCGCCGATGCGGCGTACCAGGTATACAGGTTCCGGAGCTTTCATAATGAGACCTCCTCTATTTGATATTGGTTATATCTAGGTCGAATAACTCTGAGCAGCTAGACCCTCCTGCTCATCCGCGTCAGTTGGTTTATGCCCGGATGAATCTGTGTAGTCCTTTTTGAACAGCCTGATCACGGGTAAGATGCATAATAAACTCGCTGCATTAACAAAGGCAATGACGCCATAGAAGTATCCCACATGATCAAAGATTCGTGTCAGCCCCCACCCTGCAACAATAATAAGCAGAAAATATGCAGCATTCATAAGCAGGGCCTGATAGCCGCGTCCACTCTGTTCCATGGTAAGCAGCGTTGTCATCATAGGACCCATGGTCAGATAGGAAAGGGAAACCACTGCCAGATATCGGGCCGCTTCTGCACGGGATACGGGATCCGCAATCAGAAAAGCTGTCAACGGTTCCCGCCATACCCAGATGGATACGGCAATTACGGCATAAAGAATGAATGACTGTACCAGACCTCTGCGATAGCTCTCGTATGCACGTGGTCGATGAGCCTCTTTGAGGTTATGATTAATCATGATCCCGATAGCCGATCCAATAACGATTCCGGGCAGTATAGCCATCGTCTGAATTCGATATCCAACTCCGAATCCAGCAACTACCCCTTCCCCAAATTGACTGACGATTTTGTTGAAAAAGAAAGTACTCAAAAAGATAAGACAGTACGAAATAAATACGGGAATGCCTACCTGCTGAAGTGCAATGAGATGTTTCCACACAAATGTTACCCGTTCATACACAAATTCCTTCCTCAATATCAGAATCAGAAGGCTTATGAGCAAAGAGAGTGTTGAAGAAATAAGATTGGCGTATACAATTCCCTTCAATTCCATTCCAGCCACCGAAACGAACCAGTACACCAGCATAATGTTGAGCGATGCCGTACCTACGGAATTCCACGCTGCCGCTTGAGCTCGGCCCAACCCACGCAATGCGGCACCACCCACCGCTGCGAGCACAGCGGGCACACCTGCTGCCATCATGCCCGCCACATAAATGGTAAACATGGGCCTTACATCTATAGGGACGGCATAAAACCAGGAGAGAAGTGGCGACACCAGCATAACCACACCGCCAGCAACAATTGAAAAAATAGCTGCGCTGCCAAGCATATGCCCAAGTAGCGATGTAAAAGCTCGCGAACCCTCCGCTCTGCTCCGTGAGACAGCAACCTGAACCGACAATTGCATGGCTTCCACAAGCGCAATCATGATAAAGGAAATGGGAATATACAGTGATAGCACATATAACACGGTCTGACTGGTATGACCCATAAAAAAAACATTGACCAGCTGCGTTGTTACGTTAACCAAAGAAGCAAGCAGCATCGGTATTGCAGTGCGGATTAACAACCGGTTCACCGATCCCGAAGTGTAATCCAGACCTTTCAAATTCAATCTCCTCCTCCATTCATGATGTCTTCACTTCCTGATGTAGTGTGAGACGAGTCAGGACAGGCATATGTACTACATGTACACAGCAGGCTGATAACAGCCGTTCGCCATCCCAGGATATCAATAGAACACGATCATCCACCTTTATATTTCCGTTCTGTAATTGTTCAGCGAGCTGTATCCACACGTCGCCACTTTGGTAATCAATAGTTTCAGGTACGTGGTAGACTGACTTGATCAAGGATATGCCTGGCTTCGAATAAGGGGTTATGTGTCTACGTAAACGGGATTGAAGAAGAATATTCTCCGTCTGACCAGCATCCATGAACTCATCTATAATGGATATAATCTCTGAAGCCATAACACTCCCTTCGATATCGTCAACCGTTCTCTTTCCTATATAATTCACGGCAAGAGCACCGGACTGTCTGTTTAACTCCAAGGCAACAGCCATATCAGACAGATCTCCGGGAGAGTCGTGCTCTTCAATTACACGTTGTTCCGCCAGAACAAACATCCCTCGTTCCTCTCTCCCTAGTGTCCATGCTGCAGCCTGCATTCCTTCCGTAGCAGCGAGTGGCCCCATATGGGAAAGTGCCAGTGGATAGTCCACCTTCCAGGAGGTAGACTCCAGAATTCGGGCCAAAGGTGGATTCATGGCGTAGCGTTCAGGATAGGTCTGGGCCAGAATCAACAGATCCCAGCACTCACTTGTACCAGAAGCCAAAGGTTCCATGACAACTAGCGCAAGATCACCGGCAGTTACCCGTTGATCATCGGATCGCAAAGAGCGGGTTCGCACAATAGACCTGTCATAATAGTTCTCTTCCATATATATGTGTGGAGATAAGTAATAGTAATCTTCAACATCGAGCATGTCCGTGGTATACAAGTGATCTTCGGCCGTAACCCAACAGATATGATTAACATAGACAGACATCGCACGAGGGTTATTCAGCGTATCAGGCATGCTTCATTTTTCCATTGGCATAGGCTTGGAAAACGTTGATCTTCTGAATGGAGGTAGTTCCTTCCATGAATTCGAAGGCACGCGCATCCCGATACCATTTATTCAATAAAGGATGGTCAATCATAGAACCAGGTCCCATCAGGTCAAGCGCCAGTTCCGTGGCCTCCTCAGCCAGTGCTCCAGCACGAATTTTGCTCAGGGAAGCCAGATACCCTTTCTGCACATCCGCATCAATCTCCGCCGCTGCGCTGCGAATCATGCTACGGAGTGAATGCAGGCGCATCTCCAGTCGCTCTAATTCCACCTTCTCCCTCTCCGAGAAAACAGACCTCTGCTCCTTCACATAATCATATGCTGCCCGTGCGACTCCAAGCGCAAGTGCAGCGACACCAGGCCGCATGCGATGAAAGGTCTGAAGCGCGCCCCATAATCCACGCTTGGTTGGACTGAGATGACGCCCGATGATATCTTCCTCTGCCAGCGGAAAACCATCCAACGTGAGGTGACTCAATTGCACACCTCTAACCCCCATCGTATCCAGAGGTGTAGCGCTGAATCCCTGCACAGACGTGTCTACCAGCGCAATCTGGATGCCGAGAGGCGTACGATTGGTCTGAGCAAATACCAGTCCGATGCTGGCACGACTACCATTACCGATATAGTACTTCTGTCCGTCAAGGTTCAGTCTGCCTTCCTTGTTCCGCGAAATTCGTGTGCCAATACCCGTAGCATCCGAGCCCTTTTCCGGTTCAGTAAGAGCGAAGAATGACCATGCGGGTCCCTTGAGAAAATGAGAATAGTACCGCTCCTTCTGTTGTGAGTCAGCCAGAGCTGATATGATTACACTGGACATCGATGGACCCGGGCTCCCGAGAAATACACCGGCATCACCTGCTGACAGTTCCTCAATCGCGATAACTCTTTCCAGACAGGAAAGACCATAATATCGTTCCTGACCTACAGTGACGATCGGTTCACCGCCATATTCCGGCGGGATCATCATGCGATTGATGGTTTGCAGAGATACCAGATGTGTGAACTCAGCTATACGCTCAGGTTCACGGTCAATGACCAGGCCAATATCACGTAATTCCGTGGCATATTGTTTCATTTCCTGCTCAAAAACAGCAATGGTAGATCGTGTAATCATCAGAAGGCCTCCTTCGGAATGAGCAGCATATTTTTGACCATTTGACCTGCATACACGTAAGCCGAGATCGCATGTCGCAAATAGCCAAATCCTCCTCCAAGACGCTGCAATTGACGGAAGGCCTCATCCAGTTCTTGATGAACCCATGTACTTGTACGCGCCTCCGAAATGTCTGATTGCTCTAATACGAATTCATCCGACTGGATAGTCTCAGCCATATATAGTACAGTCAAAACATCAGCAATCATGCCCTTGACCAGTTGATGCTGAAGTGTGGATTGCCCCCCTGAGTTGCGACTGGATAGATGATTACGCACTTGCTCCAATCCTGCGTTGCACAGTTCAGTACGGAAATAAAGCAACCGTTTTCGAAGATCAGCTATATCACCTGTGACATCATCTTGTCTTTCAAAAAATGCCACATCTTCATTCCGAAGTTCCGATATTCGATAGAGTAAAAGACCTGAAGGCTCCAACATCCGATCTTCCACCCGATCCGCACGTACCTGTTTCCATTCGTAGATATGGCCTGTCTCTGCATGACATATCCATGGCCCACTTTTCACGAGTTCAGGTGTCGCCAGTATTATCCCCCCTTGGCATAACAACACGGGACGTGTATCCAAACGCAACATTGCTGCTTCCAGCAGATCTGTTACAGTGGGTACCGGACGACCTGCGGCCTCTGTACCAGCCGGCACAGTACCTACCTCATCAGAATTCAAGACTGACATATGCACTCCTCCTATTGACTCATGATCAACAATCTCCATGCTCAATTAACGCAAAACCAAAAAAACTGCCCAGCCCAATGCTGACCAGTACGGACCTCTCCCCCTTATGCACCCATTCATTCTCTAGCCCAGAGCTTAGATTGATGAACGCATCCGTGGAGAAGGTATGTCCAATCCGCGGGATATTATCCAGGTAAATTTGTTTTTGATCCACGCCTGTACGCTTTGAAAACTCCTTCCATGTAGTCCAATTGACGTTGTGGGGAAAGATATGATCTACATCATGAAGTGTCAGGCCCTCTGCTGACAGCAGCTCTTCCATACCTCGAATGATATGATCCACATACAGCTTGTTAAATGACGTCATCTCTTCCACTTCCGCATAATATCCGGTATGGAACCTCGTATCCCGAAGAACATGAGCAGCCTGTAAGATGTGCTGACCATAGTTTCTGGATAGAAGCATGGCAACAGCCGAGTCACCCAGAATCGTAGACTTTCGAATATATCTCCAGTCGGGTGGCATGAAATTAAACTGATCGGCACATACCAATAAAACATTACGAATATCAGGCTGTGTACGGGAGATTCGTTCAAGCCATTGAAGAGCGGCTATCGAGGACGCACAGTTCATCTGTGAAATACTATAAAAGGGGATATGCTCGAGCCCATATTCACTCAGAGCCCGCTGCAAGGGCCTATAATCCCCTGGTGCTTGTACATGTGCTGAATGGGCATAGAGCACAAGGTCAATGGCAGGCAAGGGTTGTCTGTCAACAAGCTGTCCAATCGCGCGAACGATAGAATTATCCAGATGCTGACCCGGAGGGGTAACTGGAACACCGTTCAGACGATGATATTTGCGCAGTAATTGAAGCTCTCCTTTACCCAGTCCCAAGGATTCGAGGATAACCTCAGGCTCTTCGATCTGATCAGGCAAATACACACCGATATCCACTATACCCAGCCCCATGACGTTTCCCTCCTCCTGATTACAGCTCTTCGTATCCACCTGCATGAATGAGAAGTGCATAGATAAACTTGTCATCTGGCTCCAGGTGCATCAGACATATGTATTCATCTGTGCACCGATCTTCAAGAAGTTGCTTCAGACCAAAGAATGGTGCAGCGCTCCAGTGGGCAGGATCGTAACTCCCTTGCCAGCCTGTAGCATGAAACCATTCGGTACCGGACACTTCCTGCTCCAACAGCGGATGGACAAGAAGCCTGATCTGAGCCAGATTAACGGATACCTGAACGCAAAGCCTGTCCAGCAACAATTCTGCTGTCTCGGCAATCGAACTCTCGGCATATTGTATTTCCACACCAACAAGGGATGAACCGCCTTCTGCCAACCGATCCAGAACCAGAACAGCTCCCGTGTCCGGTTCTACAATCTCGCCCACTCCTTCCGTCTCGTAGGGAAGAGACGTCTGATCAAGCACAAGCAGCATTCCCCGATCGTAGTTGCCGCTGTTCAGATAATGCTGGAGCATATGAAGTGCCGCGAACGGTGCCCCGAACCCCATATCGTTCACGGCAAAACTCAGGAACCGTGCCTGATAACGGTCCATCAGATAGTTGACAATGGAGATATCTGGACGAATATTGGGAAAATGATAGGCCAGCAGGAGAACATCCACGTCTCCCATGATCTGATCCAGCCCCGACTCTTCGAGCAGTAGTACACTCATATCATGATAGGCATTGTTATAACGACCCTCCAGCAGATGAAACTGGGGTACCACGGGGGACCCCGCCAACAAATCACTGTGAAATCTTAACAACTCCAGATGTTCGAACGGAGGCTGCTTGTCCGTAAACAGCCTGACCTTCATGTCCCGGATGGTAACAGGCGCCGCCATCAGGCAGCAACGAGTTGCTTTTCGATATATGTGGCTAGCGAACCCACTGTGTTAAATACATCTGGCTCCAGTTCATCCGGGTCGATCTCCAGCCCCTCAATACGGTCTTCCAACGTCATCAATAGTTCCAGAACAGACGTTGAATCCAGATGAAGTTCATCAAATAAAGATGTGTCCCATGTAACAGCGTGGTTCTCTTCCATATTCAGCACTTCGGCAAGGGCACCTTTGATTTCTTCAAGCAATACTGCGGTTGTCATGATCATCTCTCCTCATCTGTTGGTTACTGCGGAATGTGAAACAGGGATCAAACGCTGTTTGCCCAGTAGATCTTCGGGAGTATCCCTTTCCCGAATCAGATGGGCTTCTCCACCACTAATCATCACTTCAGCCGGACTTCCATGACTGAGAAAATGGGTCGGTGAAGCAGTAGGGCCGTAGGCACCGGAATGAAATACACCAATTAAATCCCCTTGTTCAACGGGAGGCAGGTTTACTTTTTTGCCAATAACATCATTCGGGGTACACAAAGGGCCGGTAATATTAAACTCTGCAACCGGGGATTCTCCGTATCGTGACAAAGATGCAATCGGGAAATTACGCTTCACATACGAGCCGATTCCGACCGCAGCCATATGACAATTGGTACCACCATCAGTCACGACAAACGTCTCTCCATACGACTCCTTGACATATAAGGCTCGGCTAACCAGCATCCCACTGGTTCCCACCAGATACCTTCCCAGTTCCATGAACAGTCTGATGTCAGGATGTTTTTCCTTGAATTGTTCGAACAAAGGGTTCAATTGTGCAGACAGGGCACTCACAGACAGAGGCTGTTCTCCCTCGTAATACGGAACTCCGAGACCACCGCCCACATCTACCATCTGCAGCCGAATACCCAGTTGCTCCTCCAGCCGTTCGGCAAGCTCCAGAATGTGACGTGTGTTCTCCACAATAGGTTCCACGTCAAGCATACGGGTTCCCATGTATACATGCAGACCGATAATATCCACATGTGAGCATCGTTCCAATTGCTGTCGCCCCTGCATCACAGTATCCTCATCCATGCCAAACTGGCGTGGTTTGCCACCCATCGTCAGCCGTGAGCCCTTCACGGTAAAAGAAGGATTGATTCTCAGTGCCACGGGGACAATCCGTCCCTCTTCAGCTGCAATGGCTTCAATGCGGTTAAGCTCCTGAAACGATTCACAGACGATTGCGTAGATGCCATGACGAATGCATGCGGTTATCTCCGCGTCGGTCTTGCCTGGTCCGAGGAAGATTATACGCTCCGGATTTGTACCCGCCTGTAGTGCGGTATGTAATTCGGCCATGGAACAGACCTCTGCCTGGGCTCCAAGCCCCTGAAGCAGGTGAACAATTGAAATATTCGGATTAGCCTTTAATGAGTAGAACAATTCCACCTTTGGAGTCAGCAGGCTGCGAAGCTCTTCATATACTCGCTCTAATACCTCAGCGTCATAGACGTATAATGGTGTACCGAATTGTGCAGCGATGGCCGAAATCGCAAGCCCTTGAATCTGATAATCTCCAGACATCTACTTCACCTCGTTTATGAATGATAACTTGGCTTCAACCGCAGCATCCGTCGCCCGTAGCTGCTCGGCCGAATGAGCAATAATGACACCATAGAGACGACCAGAGAACACACGATCTTCACCTTTGAAGGCCGCATTGACCGTTGCAAAATTGTTGATAAGTATCCCCTCGCCCTTCAGCGGATCAAATAACAGAGGACCAAGTGTTGACCTTAACTTTCCATAATCCAGGCGGTGATTCAAACGAAGTGTATATTTTTTGGCCAAAGCTAACATCCCCTCAGGAATCCACTGGTTCTGGATCTCAGTCTGATACGTCGACATGTTAAACCTTGCATTGATCTCCAGATTAGGCCACACACTTCCGTCCTCATCCAGAATGGCATCGATACCGGCTACACCGTAGTATCCATCCCGATGGAGCGCAGCACCTATTTGCAACGCAGCGCCCCGGATTACCGCGATCTGCGAATCACCAAGATGTGGTGGCATGAGATGCCCCTGATGAACGCCTTGTTCGACCAATGATTCCTTTACACCAAGAAATTCAACCTCACCACTCCGATGAATTAAAATCTGGTAATTCAGATCACATGTTTTGTTGATCCACTGCTCCAGCACATAATTCACAGCTCTTGTCCCATTCTTGCTTGCCTGTTTCTCCAGCAATTTCATGCATTTGTGGAAACGGGCTTCATCTGCAATAACGGTGATTCCCTTGCCCGAGACGCCCATCGAATCCTTCATAACAATACGCCCGCCCTGTTCCAACACGGATTTCATATCTTCAAATCCGGACGTAAGTTCCTCCAGGGAGTAACACTCACAGCCAGGAATCTGACGGATACCCAGTTCGGCATTAAGCCTTCGGGAGTAGCCCTTATCATTGACTTTGCGGAAAATGTCAGCCGGTGGTACGGCAAGGGGAATACCTGTGCGTTGGGATAGTTCTTCTTCCTGATCCGAGGCTCCGAAGGGAACCAGATAAGCCTGTATATCCTGTCTATCTGCAAGTTCACGCAGCCTGTCCAGCGTACGCTGACAATGCAGGATGTTAGCCGTAATGTTCAATCCCGGTTCATTATATTCAGTAGCAATTAAACGTGATCGACCAAAACCGATGGCCTGTGCATCTGCTATAAACCTGGAATCCGGCAGTTCCTTGAGCAATACGACATCCTGTTCACCTGCCAAGAAAATCCCCAGCTCCTCCATCCGGTTTACAACGTCAGCAGCCGAACCAACACTCAGGGAAGGCAACTTCAGTACCCCCTGCTCATTCCAGTATTCTTCGACTTCAAAATTGTTTATATAAATAAAAACAGCTTCATCATGACCTGTAAGCGCCTGCTTCAGCTTTCTCGAAAATCCGGTCAACAGTGTGGTCAATCTCATCACCTCGTTCTTCTGCGAACTGCATCACCGCCACGCTGAATGTTGCTCCCAGCCCAACCGTGACAAGCAAATAGTAGTCGTCCTTCTGCAAAAGCCCCTGATCTGAAATCTCTTTCAGATTAATATAGGGATCGGAACAGAAGCAGTGCCCGATTTCTCCCACATTGGATGTGTACACCCGCTCCAATGGATAGGACAATCGTGCAGCAACCTTTTTCCATGAAGACAGATTCACATTGTGCGGGACAATATAACGGATATCCTCCAACGTCAGGCCCGCCCCATCTATTGCCTCATGAATGACATCACAGAGCTGGGGTGTATAGATTTCCTGAAATTCCTTGAGCGTCTCGGGATCACCTGTCAGCACGTTGCAGAATTGTCCAAGGGTTACGTTCGTAAGCCCCATCATCCTGCTTCCCGGGCCGGATTTACCAACCAGTATGGCGGCCGCAGCTTCGCCCATAACGGTTGTATTGGGGATGAGCTGTACAATGGGACTGAACGTTTTTTCACCTGTTACGATTAAAATATGATCATCCTCTTCCAAAGAGGGCAGCAATGTTGCAGCAACATCCAACGCAATCAGACCTGAGGCACAGTTCTGCTGTGTCAGTGAAAACGCAATGGCATGATGCATACCGTAAGCCTGCTTCAAACCTTGCAATACCTTCATTGGAAAGGGAAAATTTTCCTGAATTGTGTGGCAATAAATGATATACTTGATAGAAGATGGAACAACTGTCGGACTGTTTACCACCTGGGCGAGTACACGTCCTAACAGCTTAGTCAGATCACCGTCTTTGTCTTGCGGAACCTGTTTCAGACCGTGAATTTTCTCCAACACTTTGGTCTGGGCTTGTTTGAGTCCCAGATGTTCGCTCAACTCCCGGACAGGAACGACGAACTTGGGAATGTATGACCATATTTGCTTGATATGCATCGGTTTAGGACACCTCGTTATACCCATCATACGGAGCACTCTCAATATAGGGAGAGAGCTTCATCCGAAGCTCTCATCTATTGGACTAACCATAATGCCATAGTAGATACAAGGGATTATGCACGAGCCGCTACTGCACGAGCAGATACCGCACGAGCTGCTACTGCGCGAGCCGATACTGCGCGAGCTGCTACTGCACGGGCAGATACTGCACGAGCTGCTACTGCACGAGCACTAACTTCACGTGTTTCGCCCAGCACGTTCACTTCCGATTGTACTGCTTCCAACTCTTTGTTCTTCAATTGTTCCAATGTAATGGGAGTCGCTTTAATGATCATTGATTTATTCCTCCTTTCGTCTTGGATACTATCATTCTATAATCTCCCAATTTGGATTTAAACTGTAAAAGGAGGTAAATGGATTTCTCGCACGCCTTACCCCTTGTTAATACCAATTCCAAGCATTCAATATACAACTCACATTTCACAACGTAATCACAAACTAATTCAAGGGACGGTGAATGATCATGATCGGACCCAAAATTCGGGAAATCCGGGAGCAACTTGGACTGTCTCAGAAACAACTGGCAGGTGAGGATATGACACGCTCATACATCAGCCTCATCGAAAAAGGCAGAGCCGTTCCCTCTCAGCGTATGTTGAAAATCATTGCTCGCAGACTCAATACACCAATGGAGTACTTCTTGGGAGGAAGTGCGACAACGGACACCGATATTGGTGAAGCTGTCCTGGACAAAGCCAAAGCCTACTATGCTGAGCAGAATGATCCTGCCTGTATCCGTATGGCTCAGAAAGTTCTGACTCTGACGGAAGATACACTGGATCAAACGGAAGCCTATCTGCTCATCATGCGAAGCCACAATAGGCTTGGCGATTACCGCCAAGCTCTGGATGATGGGGAAACTGCGGCTTTTACAGTCACCCGAACAGGAGACCGGGAGCGCATTGTCGACTATTACCTGGAAATGGGAAGAGCTGCATTTCATGCAGAACTGTTTCACGCTGCCCGTAAATACTACGAACAGTCCTATACCTACAGCAGCAAACTCAAACATCTGCAAGATAAACATATCCGTTCGTTAACCTTTCTCGGAACAACCCATTTGCGGCTCGGTAACGTGGATAAGGGACTGGATTATTATCTCAAAGCCGAAAAAGAAGCCCAAATGACCGGGCAACCGGAGTTATATGGCGAAATTACGCTGGGTTTAGGCAAGGCCTATTATATGTCCGAACAGGACGGACACTTGCTCTTAAGTTATGACTGGACCAAGAAATCGGTAGATTCATATAAACAGGCAAATAGTAAATCCTATGTACTTGCTCTTCACAATCTGGCTGTCATTCAACTTCATATGGGACAAAAAAAAGAAGCCCTTCCCTTGCTGTCAGAATGCGCCGATATCTACGACAAACGCAATCTGCCTCACAAGAAGGCTTCTATATTAGAGGAAATCAGTAAAATTTATCTCGAAGAACGGCAACCTTTACTGGCCGAAACAGCCATCAAGGAAGCTCTTAAACTGCTGGATCAACGAGATGAAGGCATGCTCCGTGCAAAACTATATCGTCTTCTCGGCATTGTATTTCATGAGAAAGACAACACCAATGAAGGCTATTACTTCCTTCGAATGAGTTACGATCTGCTTAAACGCATCCATGCAGATCGTGAGGCTGATATTAGCCACAAACTTTTAATTCTTAGCGGACAAGAACAGAAAATGAATTATGATGACTATAAATCCTATATCAAATAAATACGGCCCCCATCTTCTCCTAACAACTATTCAGGAACAGGATCATTCAGATCAAGCGGGTGAACCGTTATTTGTTTATCTGACGAGTAGCCCAATGATACACGGGACTGAAGAGCTTCCCCTGAATTTTGAAGATGTCCATTGTACAATGAAAACAACATGACAATGGCCATAGACAACCCGCTCGCAACAATCCGAAGCTTGAATATTTTATTATCCACGTCCATCTCTCCTTGTGCATATGGTTTGGCAGCCGAACATACCGTGTACACTTCAGCGAACCTAAGATGTATTGTACGGATAATTGCAATGACTTTAAATACGTTAATTACCATTTACCTCTACTTGCACATGAAACTCACGTATAAAAGGTCATATGATCTTTGTCTTCGCGATAATAATCCAGCCTTTGCTTCATCGTACCTGTATGCAGTTCAAACAAATGACCATCCGGATCGGTAAAATAAACGGATAATGCATCCCGCGGATCTCTTAGCCTTCCGGGAAGAATGTCAGCACCCGCTGCTCGCAGCTGCTGCACAGACGCGTCGAACTCCTCTTCTGTAACGGTAAATGCAATATGGGTATAGGTTCGTTCCGTATAGTTGCGAATAACATCCTCCTGATTCAGGGCAATCCAAAGACCGGCAAGCTTAAAATAAGCCAGTTTGCGTCCTTTCACCTGAATTTGGGCACCGAGAGCCTGCTCATAAAAGGTAATGGCCCGCTCCAGATTGGATACGGAAAAGCACAAATGATTAATTCCTTGAATATTCATGTGGCTCCTGACACCTCCATCGATTTAAGGATCTATCCTTATTATGGTATATTCTGCGCAAAAAACAACCGCTCTGCTGTTTTCCCCCGCACCTTCTTCTGGGCGAATGCATAGGTTATCCGTATCAATGAACGTTCGAGGAGGATGTAAAGCGAATGAATCCTGTCTATCCTTTTTATGGTGAGAAAACGGTATGCAAGGAGCAAAAGCTGGCATTCCCACCCCAGCATCAGGACCAGCAACCCGGTCTGGAAACTCTGATGGTGCCTGAACCGATCAGTGAAGATCCTGCCTATATAGGTAGCTGCAAACTCCAAGGTAAAGTTGCCATTATTACGGGTGGTGACAGTGGAATCGGCCGGGCGGCCGCCATCGCTTTTGCCAAGGAAGGTGCGGATATCGTCATTGCTTATCTATATGAACGGACAGATGCCGAAAGGACTCGTGAACGGATCGAAGAACTGGGACAGCGCTGTCTCTTAATCGAGATTGATCTCCGCTTAAAGAAAAACTGTGAAGCCGTCATTCGCACAACCATGGAAACCTACGGGAAGATCGATATTCTGGTCAACAATCATGGCGTACAGTATGTGCAGCCAAGCATCGTTGATATTACAGAAGAACAGCTGTATCACACCTTTCAGACCAATGTGTTCGCTTATTTCTTTCTGATTCAGGCCGCTCTCCCCCATCTGTGCAGAGGTGCCTCCATTATCAATACGGCTTCCATTACAGCATATAAAGGTAACACTCAACTGATCGACTACTCTTCTACCAAAGGAGCCGTCGTATCGCTGACTCGTGTACTCGCCCAATCGCTCGCTGCACAGGGAATCCGTGTGAATTCCGTCGCCCCGGGACCCATCTGGACACCGCTCATCCCTGCCAGTTTCTCCGCTGAGGATGTACAGGTATTTGGAACAGATACACCCATGGGTCGAGCTGGTCAGCCTTACGAACTGGCGGCAGCCTACGTTTATCTCGCTTCCCGCGATTCATCCTACGTCACAGGTGAATGCATTCATGTAAATGGCGGCGATATGGTAACGACATAGGCTGATGTCAGGTTGGATTTGGCAGGTGTGGCAGGATATCGGTTGTCCAGTTGCGAAGAGGGTTAGGAGTATGATCCGGTTATGCCGGAGCCTGACATCTAGCGACAAGGAGCTGAACAACCTGATGAACTTCGATCCACTCTACCAACCGTATCCCTCTTACCGCGTGCCTGTGTATGCGAAACAAGGCATGGTCGCCACGTCACAGCCACTGGCTGCACAAGCTGGTCTGGATGTATTGAAAAAAGGCGGCAATGCCATCGATGCCGCCATTGCAACTGCGGCAGCACTCACGGTGCTGGAGCCAACGTCCAATGGCATTGGAGGCGATGCTTTTGCCCTCGTCTGGACCGAGGGCAAACTGCATGGCCTGAATGCCAGCGGCCCTGCGCCTCAGGGCATATCCATTGAGGCGCTTCAAGCGGCAGGCCATACGGAGATGCCGAAGCTTGGGGTTGTTCCGGTGACGGTGCCTGGCGCACCGGCGGGTTGGGCTGAGCTGAGCCGCCGTTTTGGGCGGCTCACGCTGGCGGAAGCGCTAGAACCGGCCATCCGCTATGCGGAGGAAGGTTATCCGCTTGCGCCTGGGCTGGCCCGCCACTGGGCAAGGGCAGCCGAGATCTATGCACGCCAGGGTGATGCGGAAGCAGGGCGGGCGTGGTTTGAGACATTTGCTCCAGGCGGGCGTGTTCCCGCAGCTGGAGAGATGTGGCGCTCGCCGGATCATGCGGCGACTTTGCGCCAGATTGGCGAGAGCGAAGCACGAGACTTTTACGAAGGAGAACTGGCAGAGCGCATTCATTCCTTTATGGCAGAGCACGGTGGTTATCTGACTCGCGAAGATCTGAAGGCTTTTCAGCCGGAGTGGGTTGATCCCATCTCCGTCTCCTATCGTGGTTACGATGTATGGGAGATTCCGCCGAATGGACAAGGATTGATTGCTCTCGCGGCGCTTAATCTCCTGAAGGGATATGATTTTGACGAGAAAGAATCCGTTCTGGCATATCATCGGCAACTTGAAGCTATGAAGCTGGCATTTGCCGACGGGGAGAAATATATTACTGAAGAACGCAAAATGGGTGTGACGGTGGAGGAACTCCTGTCCGAGGCATACGCGGAAGAACGGCGCAAACTCATTGGTGATACCGCACGAGCACCTGAGGCAGGTGATCCACGTGCAAGTGGAACGGTGTATCTGGCTACGGCTGATGGTGAAGGCAACATGGTTTCGTTTATCCAGAGTAACTATATGGGCTTCGGGTCTGGGCTCGTTGTTCCGGGAACAGGCATTGCTTTGCAGAATCGTGGACACAACTTCTCACTGGACCCTAATCATGCCAACGCCCTGGAGCCAGGCAAACGAACCTATCACACGATCATTCCGGGGTTCCTCACCCGTGGCAGCGAAGCGGTTGGGCCATTCGGTGTCATGGGTGGTTTCATGCAACCGCAAGGTCATGTGCAGGTGGTTATGAATACGATCGATTATCACCTGAACCCACAGGCCGCCTTGGATTCTCCGCGCTGGCAGTGGACGAAGGGCAAAACAATTCTCGTGGAACCGGGTTTCCCGCAGCATATCGCTCAGGCACTCGCCCGCAAAGGACATGATATTCAAGTGGCACTCGATCCATCCCAGTTTGGACGCGGTCAGATCATCTGGCGCAACCCGGACAATGGCGTATTATGCGGGGGTACGGAAACCCGAGCGGATGGCTCGATTGCGGCTTGGTAAAACTCGCGTCATTTTTATAATAGGATGATCACCTTATCATCCGTATAGGGTGAAATTTTAAGGCACAACAGAGATGATTCATGTCATCTCTGTTGTGCCTTTTTTCGACTTCTAACATCAGTAAACAACATACTGTAGATATTTATGTACCCTTTTAACCAGAGAAATGTAAAAATAATGTGTAATTCATGAAAAATACTTATTTTTTCGTAAATTTTCACTACACACCATAAATCACAGTGCCTTTCTGACCGATATAGATAAAGGGAAATCCTCACCATACGTGTCATCATGCACACGTACTTCCCTGGAGCTAAGGAATCACGCAAAACAGAAAAATGCGACTACAGAAATGAGGGTACCACACATGAAAACAAACAAGAAAAGACGCGCAGGTCTAGGTCTCACCATAATGATGATCCTGACGGTACTAATCCTGGGGGCATGTTCACCCAACAATACAACAACGGCAACAGACACAAGAACAAAGGTTGGGATCGTGCTTACGGAAGTGGGTCTGGGTGACCGTTCTTTTAATGATGCTGCTTTTGATGGACTGGTTCAGGCCAGAAATGAGAAAAGCATTGTCTTCGACTATCGTGAACCGGGCGACAATGCCGAAGCTGCATTTGAAGAGTTTGCGCAAGCCAAATTCGATCTGGTTATCGGCCTGAGTGATGCTGTCCAAGCGGATATGGAGAAAGTTGCAGCCAAATATCCTGACCAGCAGTTCCTCATGATTGACAGTCAGTCCGAACTGCCTAACATTGCCTCCATTTCATTCCGGGCGGAAGAAGGAAGTTATCTGGCAGGTGTTATTGCCGCTATGGCTTCAACGGAAGATCATGTCGGCTTCCTTGGTGGAATAGAGATACCAGTCCTTCGTAATTTCGAGCAGGGTTTTAAACAAGGTGTTCTGGCTGTCAAGCCGAATGCAACCGTTGATGTCGTCTACGCAGGGGACTTCGGCAATGCCGAGCTGGGTGAACAACTGGCTGCAGAGATGATTCAGGAAAAGGGCGCTGACGTGATCTACGTAGCTGCTGGTCTCACAGGCGTTGGTGCACTGACGGAGATTCAGAAATTAGGGAAATACGCCATCGGTGTAGATACCGATCAATTCTTTTTGGCGGAAAAATCCATTCTTACGTCCATGCTGAAAAATGTGGATGTCTCTATCTATAATGCCGTTAACACGTTTGTTCAAAACAATCATACCTTCCCTCAAAAGGAAATCGTGGAGGGGCTGGCGGAGAACGCCGTGGGTCTGACTGCTCTACATAATATCACGCTCAGTGATGAACAACAGCAAACCTTCGAAGATCTGAAGGCTAAGATCTCTTCCGGTCAAATCAAAATTACGCTTGATCAATAACCCATCGGATACGAGGAGGTACGCACATGAAACTACAGGGAAAACTGATACTTAATGCTCTAATTTCACTACTTCTATGCCTTGTGCTAGTCGCTTATATCATCATGCAATTGCTCAACATGAATGCCAAAAATCAAAATCTGGTACCAGCCATGCTCAAGGTGAGTGAACTGAACGCCAATCAGATTCAGACCCAGCAAGCGCTGGATGTCTACTCATTCTCCATGACAGCAGGAAACCAGGACGCCGTGCTTCGCTTGCTGGATGAAGGCCAAACGATGATTCAGGAGCTTACGGACGGATTGCTCGAAACAGATCAGCAGTTACAACTTATTCAGTCCATCGAGACAAAATTAGAAGCTCTCAACCAGGGAGCCACCGAAGCGATGAGTGCGATGAACAGTGCGGAAGCGAAACGTTACAGCACTCGGGTTCGGGGCATACAGAATGATATCTATTCGTTAGATGAGATGACTCGGGATCGTTATGATCAATATACCGTCGATTTGGAACGTAACATTCAGCAAACGTGGCAAGCCGCTCTGGTAGGAGCTATCGTATTGCTCGTCGCCGTGATGCTGTTTAACATGTATACTTCACGTCAGATTGCCAAGCGTATTCGAACACTCAAAGACGCCGCTGGACAAATTGCGGACGGTGACCTGACCGGACAATTACCGGAATCTCGGGGCAAAGATGAACTCGATGACCTGAGTCGCTCCTTCGGTATCATGACTCATAATATCCGCGGCATTATTCAGTCGATTGGTGAAGCGGGTCATCGTGTCGATCTGATGGCACAAGATATTGACCGCGGTAATGATACAGCCCAAGCGATTGTGCAGCAAGTATCCCGCACCACGGAGGAACTCTCAATTGGCAGTCAAAAGATTGCCGAGGATCTGAGTGAAACGGTGATGGTTGTGGACAAAATGCAGTCTACCTTCAATAGCAATCTCGAGTCCACTTCCCAATCGGTAATCGATGGTCGTGAAGTATTAACTACCGTTGAGGAAGGTAATAAGGCTGTAGCGGAGCAACTCCGCTTGGCCGAAGTGAATCGTACGGCGATGGCCGAGGTAGAACAAACGGTGCGGGAACTGGAAGAAAGCGCGGTTCGAATCACTACGATGACGACATATGTATCGGAGATTGCCAAACAAACAACCATGCTCTCGTTAAATGCCTCCATAGAGGCTGCTCGCGCTGGAGAAGCCGGACGTGGCTTCGCTGTTGTTGCGGGCGAGGTGAATAAACTCGCCGAACAATCTGCGCAATCGGTCAAACATATCTATGCAGCTGTTGGCGAGATCACAACCTCCATGGACAAGGTGAAGAACTCTGTAGCACAAAGCATGCAGTTATTCGGCGAACAGGAACAAGCCACTGGCCAGACTCGCGAATCCTTCTCTGCTATTCGTGAAAGTGTGGAGCGCATCAGTACGGGTATCCATCAACTTGCTGGGGACATGCAACAATCCAATGAACTCAGTACACAGGTGCAACAGGCCATCGAAAATATCAGTGCCATCACCGAGCAGTCGGCTGCCAGCAGTGAAGAGATCACCGCCTCCACGTCGGAACAACAACGTTCCTTCGCTGATGCAAGTATCAAGGTGAAGTCATTGCGTGATATTAGTGCAGAGATGCATCAGGAACTGCTGCGATTCCGGCTGTAAGCCGGGAGAATTTTGGGCTGGACGTAGATCAGAAGTAGTTTAGATGCAGATTATAGGCATGTTATGGGTAGGTTATAGCCGAGCCAGGATCAGGTAGCGTGAACATACAAACAAACAAATAAAGGGGAGCCCTGTCATGAATCATGACAGGGCTCCCCTTTTCAGTAACTAATCATTGTTTCATCCAACCATTAACTCGTTTCAAAGATATGAAAGTATATAGATTGAACTAAACATTTACACGAAACGGAGAGGACAGAAAGAACCTGAAGAAGTGGAGCTAAAAGCTATCTGAAAGAAAGCTGACACGGAAGCATATACTTCGCCTAAAAGCTTTTTGAAAGAAAGCCGCCTCGGAAGCATACGCTATTCCGGATTTCCTAATTTATAAAAAAAACTGGGGATAATAGCGATCGGAAGGTTGTTCTGTCACCGGAGTGTCCAGTGTATATATTCTTTAGATCAACTTATATAGATAACAAGGCATCAACATTTCAGATCCAAACGTTTAACGAACTGAGCAAACCTTATTGGGCCATTAATTGCAGATTATAAAATCTAACGAATCTCAGGCATTCTATTCCCTAATTTAGTCCGGTTTTTCAGGTGTTTTCTCTGAAATACACAGAGATAACGTGGATGAGATTCGTTAGCTTTTGCTCCTCCATGTAAACCGTGGTATAAGGTGTATCAGGTTCGTTAGGGCATTGGGTATTGAGCATTGAGTACTGATCAATGTTCATTGAGCAAATGAGTACTGAGCAATGAACAATGGACAACGTTCACTCATCTACTTTTGGTGCGCTGCTTCGTTGGATCACTTGCAGTTTGAAAACGAATCGTCATAGGCAGTAACCCAAAACCGAGAGTTTGTCCCACACCTGCCCCATCCTCACAGTGCATCGATGATATCTCCGGCCAGCAAGGACGATGGGTCACCGCGCAGCAGGGCTGCGCGTTCGGCGGCCTGTCCGTGGAGATATACGCCGAACGCGGCGGCTTGCTCCGCGCTGAGCCCCTGGGCAAGCAGACCGGCGATGATGCCTGTCAATACGTCTCCGGCACCGCCAGTCGCCATGCCGGCGTGCCCGGTGGTGTTGATGTACGCCTCGCAGGATGGCGTTGCGATGACCGTTCGTGCTCCTTTGAGCACAAGGGTCACGCCCTGCTCGCGGGCGTATTTTGCAGCGTGTCCAATGCGGTCACGCTGCACCTCTTGGGTCGACATGCCCAGCAGTCGGCCCATCTCGCCAGGGTGCGGCGTCAGGATTGTCGCCGCACTTCGCTGGCCCCAGTCGCGAGGCCCATGTGGGCCAGCGTCTGCCAGCATGTTGAGGGCGTCCGCGTCGATGACGAGCGGACGATCCGATTGTTGCCACAGACGGCGCAGCCAGTCTGTGTCGCCCTGGAAGCGGCCAAGGCCTGGGCCGGTCGCGAGCACGTCGCGGCTCTCCGCAAGACGCAGCACGGCGTCGGCGGAAGCCGCGTTCCATTCGCCGCTGTCGCCATCGGCGGCGGCAGCAAGCATGAGCTCGGGCACGGTGCCGATGACATGCGGCAACAGTGCCGCGGGCAGCGCCCATGTGGCGAGCCCGCAGCCTGCGCGCAGCGCGGCCTTGGCCGAGAGCAGGCCAGCGCCGCTCATCGGCAGACTTCCTGCGGCCAACAGTACGTGGCCGTAGGTGCCCTTGTGGCCGTCCGGTGCCCGTAGACGGCCTGTATCCACGCGCAGCGCACCGCGCAGCACCTCGTCCGTCAGCAGACGGACCGAGGGGCCATGCTCTGGCGCAAGCCGCGCGGGAATGCCGATGGCGCGCACCACAATGCGCCCCGCGGCAGAAGCGCCCGGGTACTGCACCAGCCCGCGCTTAAGCAGCGCGAGACATACGGTCACCCGGGCTTGAATGCAGGGCTTGTACACCTCTCCGGTGTCGGCGTCCAGCCCGCTTGGCACATCGGCGGACACGACCGGCTTGCCGCTGTCGTTCGCCGCCTCAATCAGCGCCGCGTAAGCTCCGCGCGGCGCTCCCCGCGACCCGGTGCCCAGCAGCGCATCCACGATGCCTGTGCACCGGCTGAAGTCCACGGCTTCGCGCCCGTGGACAAGAGCAGGGATGCCAAGCTTCGCGGCGGCATCCCGTTTCACTGCGGCTTCGCCCCGCAGTGCATCAGGGGCATCGGCGTAGACCAATGTCACGCCAAGCCCTGCTTCAACCAAATGGCGCGCGGCCACCAGCCCATCGCCGCCATTGTTGCCCTTGCCGATCAGCATGTACCACAGCTGATCTCCCGGGCGCTCCATCACCAGCGCCGGATCGGCGATGATGTCGCCACCATAACCTTGCCGATCGCCGGGCCCGGTGTGTGCCCGCCTAGCATCGGTCTGGCTGCTATAGTCAAGCTGCTCTGAATCCACAAGCCGGCCTTCTGCCTGTCCTTCCCGGCACAGCTTGATGACTTCCTCAGCAATGGCTCGGCCTGCATTCTCCATTAGACTGGCAGCAGGAATACTCAGCTTATGAATGGTATACTCGTCCACAGCTCTCATCTGTTCAGCGGTTACGATAAACAACGTTCATCCCTCCCCGTGACAAGCTCATCTCATACTTGAAAGTAGCAACTTTGCACCTAAACTCTGCATCTTATATGTGTATCGCTATCTTTCCTCTTACCTCATCCAGTTACCACAATCCACTCGATACATCATCGAAAACTCTATCGATCCGTGTACGAGACCTTCAGATTAAATCATCCATTCCAAAGCCTGTCTACGCTTAATAACCTACCGTAAACCGTGCTTGGATAAATTGCGGATCGTCCAGTTCATCCACCAAAGCCGCTGCAAAATCGCCAACGGAAATCGAGCTTTCCCCGATATCATCCGTAATCACACGGTTCATGCCAACCCGGAACTGGCCTGTCCGACGTCCTGTTGTGATTGTCGCAGCAGGGCTCATGTAGGTCCAGTGAATACCTGATGCTTCAATCAGCTCATATGCTTCTGCATGGGCTTTTGCCAGTGGTTTGACTTCTTCCGGGAATCCCGGCGTATCCATCAGCATATCCCCGGAATCGGTTAGCAAGCTTCCCGCTCCACCAACTACAACCAGACGTCCTGCTTTTGCCCGGCGCACGCCCTCGATCAACGAACGTGTCACTTCCAGCATCTCTTCTTCTCCACCAAACTTCGGTCCATATGCACTCACAACCACTTCCTGACCCGCTGCAAAATCAGCCACCTGATCCGGGTTAAGCAGATCTCCCTGTTCTACACGCAAACGCTCATGAACCATCTCAACCTTCGAAGGGTCACGCACCACCGCTGTCACTTCATGCCCACGATCCATCAGCTCCCACAGTATCATCTTGCCAATCGCTCCGGTTGCTCCAAAAATGGCTACTTTCATATGAATTCCCTCTTTTCTGTAGATATCATCTTGTCAACTTACCGTTATTTTAATACTTAATCCTATTGTTATATACCTTAAACGGCTCACGCCATCTTAAACCGGATGTAAACAACTTGTAAACCTATCTCTTACAGCTTATATGTAGAAAAATAATCTTTACTTCAACTAGCGGAAGAAGCACCGACACTCTTAAGTATCCCCTCTCTCCGCTAGCACTCAACACGAATCATGCAAAAAAGCCGCTAAATGCGGCTATACTAAGATAGTTTCATACGACATAAGTCTATTCTTATCTCAAAATTTCAGTTTCCGTTCCGCTAGGTAGTCGGTCCTTCTTCTCCCTGCCTCCACCACATGCCCTCCGATTTTGGGCTGGTGTATTCAAATCCAAATTGAGCATAAAGTTGATCAGCCGGAACATCCGCCAGCAGACTGACCAAACCACGGGCAGGTACTGCTTCACGCAGATAATTCATAATCTCGCTCATGATCAGTTTTCCATACCCCATTCCCTGAACATCCGGGTGTACAGCAATATCGACGACCTGAAAGAAACAACCTCCATCTCCAATCACTCGCCCCATGCCTATCAGCATATCCTCTTCACGCAGACATACGGCAAACAGGCTATTCCGTAATCCAATCTCTGCGCCTTCCCTGCTCATTGCACTAAGGCCGGCAATCTGCCGTAAGGCAAGATACTCCACCGCTGCGGGTGGTGTGTGTTCAATACTCACATGATCCATGAATTGTGCCCCTTTCTGCTTGAATTCATCTACTTCCTGTGTAATAGTGAGAGAAAGCTTACGTGAAGCGTGTTTCATGATACGTGAAGTTGGTGCAAAGGAGGAACAAGTGTGTTTCAACGTTGGATTGAAGATCTAACATCGCGCCCAGGCGCTGTGGCTGTACTGTTTGGAGTCATGGCTTTGCTTCTGGGGATATACATATGGTCTGCCACTGAAGTTCGCCGCAGCCACGAAAGGCGAATGAGAAGGATACGAGATACATTATACATAAGTACAGCCCTCTTGGGACAACTTACCATCCAGGAAAATCGGAATTATGAACGATCGGAACACGAACATGACGATCTGATAACAGCAATGTTAGCCTGCAAAGCTGCATCTTACCTATCTCCTCAGCTACAGGACCAGATCCGTGACTGTATTAAGGATCATGACCCTGCCAGAATTGGACTGATGCACAGAGCACTGGAACGGGAATGCACCGTATTATCGGATGAACTCAGCCGGGATACTCATGCAGATCATTGGGGCACAGCGGTATGGACCATCCTTCGGCCTGCAGCCGAACCATTGGCACTAGCAGCCACAGGGTTTCTAGTTACAGATCTGATATTTCGTCAGCGGATGTTGGACGTCCATGTAGACTCATGGGACAGCATCTTGCCATGGATTCGCGCAACTTCCATAATGATCACCATAATATATGGTTACCTGCTCTGGGCCAGCCCACGACGGGATAGGTCAAGTACAGTAACCAAAATGCTCTCCTTGCTGATCGCACTATGCTCGTTGCTCCATCTGATTGGACCTATTGCTGCGCCCTACGCCCTTGGATTACAGCTGATTATATTCACTTCGGGTTTCGGGTTGACTGGGACACGCTCTCGAAGTGAGCGCCCCTACGCAGGACATACGGATCTGGAACCAACGAAGCAAGTCTCTACGGAGATGGAAGGAAACACACGTCGTACATCTGGTACCAACACCGACGAATAACCTACGATTCAGCCGCTTCCGTATGATTAAACTTAGATACCCACATCGATGATACGAGACTTGGCCCTCCCTCGGCTGGATTTTCACCGATCAGGTCATGTCTCCTTACTCGGCATGCTATACGATGATGAATGTCAGTATCCCAAATTTATCGAGCTCCCGTCTGGCTGTTCCTATTGAGTAGCCTATCGATTTTATAAGGAACACAGGACGTCTTATATTACCTCTACAGCCTCTTTCAAAATTGTAAAGAACCTCAGACACGTTATTTCCCAAAATCGCTCGATAAAAACGCTCTAAAACGCCGTACATTTCGATATAACGTGTCTCAGATTCCTTAGATTTCTGCGGGTGCTTCAAACCCTTGAATAAGACGCCTCATATTCGTTAGCGCTCAACCCCTGTTCATGCTCTGTTCCAATCGCGACTGAGAGGAAACCTCGTTTCTCTCTCGTACGAAGCGAAAATTCTCATTGGTAGTGGAAAATAGGAAAATCGCTTTTGCGACGTCCTAATTGCTTGCTCTTACATTCAGTATTTAGCGCTTGCCTACTCCGGACACGTTCAGATACACTTCGGCTTTCAGCACGTGTTGAAAACATCCCCTATATCCAACGTATCTGTACGCAAAAAGGGCTTAAACTACATTGTAGTTTAAGCCCTTTTCTATAATCTTTTCTTGCGAAGAATTGAACGATATAAAATGAATTTTAATAACTACACAAAAACGGAGAGGGCAGAAATAACGTGAAGAAGCGAAGCTACAAGTTTTCTGTAAGAAAATTACTTCGAAAGCATTCGCTACGCCTAAAGCCTTTCGGAAAGAAAGCTCCATCGAAAGCATATGCTTATCCCCGGATTTTTTCCTTTGAAGAAGGAAAGAATCTGGGATAACAGTGATCGGAAGGTTATTCTGTCATCGAAGTGGCATGTGTGACATTCTTTAGTTCACTTTATATCATGGATAATTACTTCACTTATTTGGCTACAACATGTGCAATGACGCGGCCCTTTTCGTACGTGACAGTCACGTCATAACCATCTGCCGTTACACTGTCGAATTCACCTGTAATTCCATTAGCCGTGATTAACGTAATATCTTTGGAACCTTCAATCTTATAGTTGGACAAGTCGAGTTTGAGACTTCCTCCATCAATATAGAGCTTTCTGCCAACATTCAGCTGACTGTTGTTGTCAGTCACTACCAATTCCAACGTACCGTTATCCATGGTAAAGTTTCTATCTAAGTTGAGTGCTCCGTCGACATCAACGACAACTGTTCCATTTTCTACATACAGATCACCTGTACCAAAAGCAGTTGCAGATTCAGCTACCAGCGTTCCTGCTTGCAGCAATGTTCCGCCAGTGTAGCTATTTTTCCCTGCCAATGTAAGGCTTCCTGTTCCCTTTTTCGTGAGCATTCCACTACCGGTGATATCATTTCTCCACCAGTCTTCTGCATTGAAGCGCCCTTTGGAAGCGTCCATATCCACAGTTACATTGTTCAAGAATGCACCGTATCCATCCGCAGCCGTGACCAGATCAATTCTACCCCAGCCCTTGGATTCATCCAGTACAGGATATCCAGAGTCAATGGATGTTGTATACAATACTTGTCTGCGTTGCTCATCTGTTAAATACGGTTGACGTGTTTCTAACAGGGCTTCTGCTCCTTGCGGTACAACTGGAGCCAAACCTTTGGTTCCGGTTTGTGGCAGACCGTAAGTCATCTTTTCTCTATAGAAGGCTTTATTGGCATCATGATCTTCCCATTTGTGTTCATCGTAAGCACTCTTGAACGTGTAATCCTCTGTTACGGTATGTGCATACTCATACAGACTCATATTTTTTTCCTTGGCTGCAGCTCCAAATACTTCTCCTGCATTCTTATAACCTTTCTCTAACACATCTTTATTCTCAGCCTGATTAAGTGCATATGCAGCCATGGCTGTGGATTGTATTCTTCCTCCTATAACATCAAGCGGTGAGTGCATCCCCGTTACGATTCGATTCTCGCCCAACTGAGCTGCTCTCGTTAACAATTCAGTGAATCGTTCTGGTGTAGCGTATGCCAAAGGAAATACGGATAAGTATGCTGCACTGGTATGTCCGCTCGGAAATGCACCATCTTTCCCTCTTCCATCCTCAGCGATTCGTTTGACATAAGTTAACGCAGGAATAAGCTTAACGTTAGTTTCGTATTGCTGGTAATGTTTTTCTCCTGTTGATTTGGTGCCGCCTGAAGCCAAAGGTACTTCTTTTTTCTCACCTTCGCCCAAGGTTTCCCATACAGGCAGTCCTTTGCTGTCAACAACTTCTTTCACTTCTCCATTGGAATTCATTCTCCACGGTCTAGGGGAAGAGTAGAAATATTTAGAGGGATTAGATGAGGCAGGAATTTTGAATCGAACCAGATCAACTAAATGAACCAAGTCTGCAAGTTCCGTCTTTGCTTCCCAATCTCCAATGCCTTGGCTTTCATCTTCCACTGTTTCTTCGGTCAATACCACATTCATCTCGTCCACCGTTCGTTCAACGTTTGTCTTTGGCTTGATGATATCTACATACGTGTTAGCCAACGGACCAAAGCCCTCCATCACGCTATAGATCTTATCTCTTTGGTCATCATAATAGGCTGCCAATGTCTCTTCACCTGTGCGATTTTGCGTGACCTTTTCTACATATTTGATATTGGCTTCCCAAGTTGCTTTGTTTCGGATCTCTTCATTTGCATATGTTTTCTGATCAGCAACAGCTACGGTTGGATCATTCTTAAAGCCGTCATAATATGGAGTCGGTCCATCTCCATACTTTGCATTTTTCCCGTCAGCTCCAATTTTAGTTGCCGCTGTTCCATCTCTCCAATCCGCTAGGTTCATGGACCATACTTGATCAAAACCGTCTAAAATATCAATAAACGGATTGGTTTCCGCAATATTTTTCAAGGTGTCGTCTCCGGCATTGGCTCCGTGCTTCACGGCGGATAACCGAGCTTCATCTGCTGGGGGATTAACATTCAGAACGGTTGCCGTTCCTTTTGGCTTAGCTGGTTTGGCAGCTGTAGTAGCATCTGTTTCCACAGCTTTAACGAGCGCAGACACCGCTTCGGCACGAGTAATGGAATTAAGCGGTTTGAAGGTTCCATCTGCATATCCGGAGATAATTTTCGTTGCTGCCGCTCCACCTACAGCTCCCTTGCTCCACGCCGCTATAGACGATGAATCGCTAAATACATTCGCTGCTGTTTCATTTAACTCCAGATTCAAAATGCCAGCGATCACTTTAGCTGCTTCTTGACGGGTGATCGGATCTTGCGGCTTCATTGTGCCATCGGTGTATCCATCTATATATCCATTCGCATTTGCAATAGAAATTGCTTCGTAATACCATGCACTCTCAGACACATCATTAAAGGTAATTTTAGCTTGTCCGGAATATCCAAAGGCACCGTTTACCAAATTCATAAATTCTGCTCTTGTAATATACGTATTCGGTTTAAATGAATGATCCAGGTAACCTCGAATTAATCCTTCATCACCCCATGCTTGAATATTTGCTTCCGCCCAGTGTCCCTTAATATCAGAGAACTGAATCTTCTGATCGGCTGCAAAACTCTTCTCTGCAAATGTCGGACCTACCATAGACAACATTAGAAGTAATGCCAGTGACTTTTTAAGTGGTTTTCTCATGGCTTGCAAATACACGCTCCCGTTATGGTAAATTATTTTTTTGCTTCTGCATCTGCAAATGAGTAAGAAAGACTCTATACAGATGTCTGATCTGCCGTTACTGTAGCATTAGGGAGCGTTTCGCATCTATAGAACAAATTCCGTTTTATATCAAAATCGTACGTTCTGGAGCTTATATGCCAAGAAAAATGGAGTTAGATACTACATTTATCAATTAAAATACCTACTTTTGTAAACGCTTTATTAACTAAAAGTAAATTATGGAGTGGGAGTTTGTTAAATTTCGATCAACATGATTTCTAGTCCTCGGCCTGCTATATAATGATGAAGTTGTTTAGAAAAGAGACATGAAGGGGGAAAAAGAATGCATAAGCCATTTCAAACTGTAAGATCCAAGATGGTTCTTTCCTACCTTGCTGTTGTTCTTGTCATTGCGCTTCTTTTCGGCTCCATTCTATACCTCTTCTTCTCCCATCAATACAGCAAAGAGATTCGAATCAATAATCAGCTGTCACTGAAAAGCACTGTCAATACTATTGAGAGCTCCGTTATCCAGAAGGTGAATCAGGTCTATCTGTCCCTGGCACTCGGTAACGCCGCTAGTATCGATCTAGATAGCTTAAAAGGAAACCATAGCAAAATCCTGGACATTGAACAGTCCCTCAAAAATATGGTGCAAAATTACTCCGATCTCATTGAAGCTATTCATGTGTACGATACGAAGAACCACTTCATCGTCTCATCTGTATATGGGCTATTGCTCTATGAGGACACGCCTTCGAGTGTGGATCATACGACGGATTGGATTACTGCGATGAAAGAGACTCCAGAAAGCTCCTTATGGATGAAGACTCGCATGGTGCCTCAGGATGCTTATATCGAATCACGGGAACAAGGCAAGATGAGTCCTCTAATTTCCTATGTCCATAGTTACCCGTTTCAATCGTCTGGACAAGACAGTAAGGCCATGATTGCGATTGATATCAAAGAATCAGCGATCAGTCAGATCATTAAAAATATGCTCCCTGCTGACTATGCAAATACATTAATCATCGATCAGGACGGAACCGTCATATCTGCCGCGGACAAAACGTTGATAGGTAGCTCCACGGAGGATAATCTGACGCAGTCGCTGCTCACCTTTCATTCTTCAGATGAGAGCTTCACACCTGTATTTAACTATGACTCTCATGTCGTTACCCAAGATCAATTTAAAGGAAATGCATGGAGAATCTACACAACCACACCTAATGAAAGCTTCTATTATAAATTGGATAGCTTGAAGGAGATTTCGGTTCTTCTCGGTTTATTGGCTGTTGCGGTTGGAATAGCGATGTCGTCCATCTTTACCAGGGCCAACTATAGTCCTCTTAAACGAATCATGAATAACATCAAGAGCCGGATGGATAGCCCAACCAGCTTAAAGCAGGACGAATATCGGTTCATCGATACAACGTTTAACAGTCTGTCCAATAAAGTTGATAGTCTTGAAGAAACTTTACAGGCCAATCACAGAATGATTAAGCATAGTATCATGCTCAATATGTTAAATAACCGATTTACACCCGAGGAACTTACGGAACAGCTCCAGTCTGTTCACATTTCAATGGCCTACTCTCGCTTTCGCTGCATTGTCATTGACCCCGTCAATGAGAAGTGGAAGGATCTGCAGCCACGACAGTTGCAGCATACGTTGTATACGATGATCCAGCAACTGGAGATCGCAGAAATGGATGGAACTCAACTGCTGGCAGAGGAATTGCAGGATCACAAAATAGCAGTAATCATCTGTACCAACCAACCCGAAGAACCGCTCTCTGATCACATTGTAGACTTTATTCACGCTGAGGCGAGCAGCAGATTTGGTCTGGAATTTGTACTATCGTTAGGCGGATGGGTAGAACACTTCACGAAGATTCACACAAGCTATCATCAGGCGAATACCCTGATTCGATACAGCTACTTCTTTCCCGAGCAGTCTGCCATTCAGGATCTTGATCTTCTGAACAGAGAAGTCAGCAGTTTGGAAATTCCGGAGTCATACCTCGTAAACTTTGAAAAGAAATTGCAGGCTCGGGATGTGCACGGCACAGTTCAGGCCATTCAGGAATTGGTCGCTACAATAAAAGAAGGCCCCTATTCAGCCGAATACAGTCGGATCATCTTATTAAAAACGTTATCTATTTACGCTGAGTGTATTAATCAGGTGCGCCTGCAACCCACCGAGGCGAGTTCATTGAATATGTACAAGCAATTTTCATTGTTCTACAATATCAACCGCTATTCAGAATGGATGATTCATCTTGTGACCGAATTTGTGATGCAGATGGAGAAGCGAAGTGAGGTACGAAGTGTGGATACCATCTCGGCTGTCAAAGCCTATATTCACGAGCACTTATCAGGCGATCTCACGCTGGATCATGTCTCAGAGCAAGTATTCATCAGCCCTAAATATCTCAGTAAACTTTTCAAGGAAGAAACCGGGATTGTTTATTCCGAATATGTTACGAATCAGAGAATGGAACGCGCACGGGAACTCATGACACAGCGTGAAATCACAGTTGAGCAGGTCGCAAGTACTGTCGGTTACCGAACCCCTGCTTATTTCATTAAGAAGTTCAAAGAAATCCACGGCTGTACGCCAAAAAACTTCATGCGCAATCTAATGGAGCAGGGATCTATATAGGATCAATTTAACATTTACACAAAAACGGAGAGGACAGAAAGAACCTGAAGAAGCGAAGCGTTCGCCTAAAAGCTTTCTGAAAGAAAGCTACTTCGGAAGCATACGCTATTCCCGGATTTCTTCCTTTAGAGAAGGGATCAAAAGAAATCTGGGAATAACAGCGATCGGAAGGTTGTTCTGTCATCGGAGTGTCCGTGTAAATATTCTTTGATTAAACCTATATAGAATTTGAAATCAGGAAAGGAACTGCTATGAACATCAACCTTTCAAGAAAGTTATGTCTATATTCCGCAATGCTCCTCCTTATCGTATTTACAAGTGGGTGTACCTTTTTAGGAAGAGAAACAGCACAAGTGCAACAGCAAGACCATCTAGCAAGCGCTGAGAAGGATACAGCACCGCAGTATACGATATCCTGGACCATGCATCAAAATATCCCTGTTCCTGAAGACGCCGAGATGATTACCTATATTGAGGATCGGTTTGATGTCGATCTGGAGGTGTGGAATCTTGAGAACAAGCGATACGAGGAACTGCTGGACCTGGAGCTTGCTCAAGGGAAAATACCCGATCTGTTCCGGATCAGACAACCGCATGATCTGCTTAAGTATCAAATGCAAGGGGTCTTAGCGGAAATTCCCCCGGAAGTTCTTGAACAATATGCGCCAAATATCGTACAGCGAATTCGCGATTATGATTCACGTTATTTAGAGTATGGAAAAATAAACGGTGGCTTATATGGAATTCCGGCTATTAATCAGACCAACATCTATCGAACCCCTGTTGTATACCGAGAGGACTGGCTTAAGCAGCTTGGTCTGGAGGTGCCAAAGACATTAGATGAATTTGAAACGGTTATGTATGCTTTTGCCAAAGATGATCCGGACGGGAATGGTAAACAAGATACGTATGGCCTATCCAGAGAGGGCTTAAATGTGGTGTTTGGCGCTTTTGGACAGTCCGTTTTCACCGAGCAACTGTATTTTAATGAAAAAAACAACCAACTCGTGATCGGTGCTTTGCAGCCTGAGATGAAAAAAGCCCTGACTTATATGCAAAAGTGGTATCGGGACGGGATTATCGACCCTGAGTTTATAACCGGCGAAAATAAAGGCGGCTATAAACATCTATCCCATGCTTTTATTAATGGAAAAATTGGGATGACCTCGATGGGCAACTATTATCATTGGAATCAAGAGGGAGACTACAGTGTCCTTAATGAAAATGGCCAAGAAACTCCAGTGGGGGCCTCGTTCAATGTTAATGAGCTGTTACAGAAGAACGCAACTGCAGAGGTTGTATTTGGTTCTCCTGTTATTGGTCCTGATGGACATAGCGGTTCAAAAGGGAACAATCTGCTGATGAATTTTATTGCTATAGGTGCTGAGGCTGCGAAGGAGCCGGGAAAACTGGAGAAAATTTTGGAGATACTCGATTATGTAAGTGCCAACCCCGATCCGGAGGAGCAGATCAAAATGGAGTATGGCCTTCCAGGAAAACACTGGAATTGGAGCGTTGAAGATTCAAACTCGTTCCATTTACTTTACCCATACAACAGAATGGAGAATTATATTAATATGATCGGCTCAAGTATCGGGATGACGGTTCCAGGTACACCCTCGGATAAACGTGAACAGTGGGCTGCATCTGCAGGGTTGACGGAGAATGGTATCTATAATCGCCTGGAGGTTGCAACCCCTGCCCTCATTCAATATTCATCTGAATTGATTCGCATGAGAGACAGAGCGTACATCTCCATCATCACTGGCGATCAGCCTGTGGGGTATTTCGATACCTTTGTGGAAGAATTCATGGATGCAGGTGGGCAACAGGTACTGCTCGAAGCGAATCATTGGTATAAAGAGCATATGGAGACAAGTCGTGCCCAATAGGTAGGATGGTTTGGAACATGCATTTCCCATGAGTTTCTGGATTTTACATGTGTTTTTATGCACCTATCTTCGCTTCCTTCACGTCACTCTCTATCCCTTCGCACTCGCATTTGATCCGCGTAGTGAACGGGCTGAACTGCTTCGTGCCGTGCTTCCGGATTTGGAGGCGCTGCCTGAGGGCGTGTTTTCAAAACGCTTGCGTTCGGTCCGCTCCATCTGCACAATCTGACCTTCGTGCACCACGATATGCAATGAACCAAACTCCATGTCATTCAGCTGTCCGGCAATTCGGTCCAACCATACCTCATCCACTTTTAACGGCTTAGCCATAGAGCCGCCTCCTCTTCTCGGGCTATTGCCCGCCATATTCCTAAGTACGCTGTCATCCAACGGATTTATAAATCATTCTTATCCAACCTATATACTTGGTTTATACATTAGCAGGGCTTCCAGTAGCTGTCAATCTGTATTTTCTTCTTCTCATAATCACTTTTCTGAAACGGCTTTGTGTCCAAGCCAGCTCTTGAGTAGCAACGTGGCGAGAGCCAGAATCAGGAGCAGGGAAGCTACGGCAAATGAAGCCGAGAATTGATATTCGTTATACAAAATCTCGACATGAAGTGGTAACGTATTGGTCTCCCCGCGGATATGCCCGGACACCACAGATACGGCTCCGAACTCGCCCATAGCGCGGGCATTACACAGAATAATACCGTACAGCAGTCCCCATTTGATGTTGGGCAAGGTTACACTCCAGAAGATTCGCCACCCGGAAGCACCTAGCGTAACCGCCGCTTCCTCTTCCCGGGTTCCCTGGTCCTCCATTAGTGGAATCAACTCCCTCGCTACGAACGGGAAGGTAATAAACAGCGTTGCAATGACAATGCCTGGCAGCGCAAAAATGATTTTAATATCATGTTCGGACAACCACGGCCCTAACCACCCATTCGAACCAAAGACCAATACAAAGATCAACCCGCCCACCACAGGCGAAATTGAAAAAGGAAGATCAATCAGGGTGATCATGAGTCCCTTGCCCTTGAACTGGAACTTGGTAATGACCCATGCAGCGGCCACACCAAATATCGTATTCAGCGGCACGGTAATCGCCGCAACCAATAACGTGAGTTTCAGTGCAGACATGGCATCCGGCTCGGTAAGAGCCGCAATGTACACACCCCAGCCCTGCTTCAACGCCTCCATGAGCACAATGGCCAGTGGCAAAATAAGCAGCCATATGAGTACCAGGCTTGCCAGTCCAATCAACAACCATTTGACCCATGGAGCTTCTGTTGTTGCACGGTTAGTTCCACGCCCGGTCTTTACGGGTGGAACAGGGCTCAGTGGAACGGACCCCGTCATATGCTACACCTCCTTTGTTTTGGGTGAGTGACGTCTTTTAATATCCTTAATCCATCATGCTTCATTGTCATGCTCTGCCCGCCTTCCGGCTCCAACGTTGCAAGGAATTAATGATCAGCAGCAGGATGAAAGAAACCAGAAGTAGCAACAAAGCTACAGCTGTAGCACCTGCATAATCGAACTGCTCCAGCTTGGCCATGATCAGCAATGGAGCAATCTCCGTTTTCATCGGCATATTGCCTGAGATAAATACAACCGAGCCATATTCGCCAATGCCCCGGGCAAAAGCCAGAGCAAAACCCGTCAGCAACGGTGGAATCAGATCTGGCAACAGAATCGTGCGGAATATCCGCCATCTTCCTGCCCCCAGTGTGGCAGCCGCCTCTTCCACCTCAGCTTCCAGCTCCTCCAGCACCGGTTGCACCGTGCGAACTACAAACGGAATTCCGATAAACATCAGCGCCAGCGTAATCCCGGCCTGTGAATAAGCGAGCTTGATGCCCAAAGGCTCTACAAACTGCCCAATCCAGCCATTGCCGGCATAGATCGCCGTAAGAGCAACCCCTGCTACCGCTGTCGGCAAGGCAAAAGGCAGATCAATGACCGCATCAAACAACCTTTTGCCCGGAAATTCATACCGAACAAGCACCCATGCCAGGAGTAACCCCAGCACGAGATCAATCAGCGCCGCTGCACCTGCGGTCAGGAAGCTGACCTGGAAGGAAGCCAGCACCCTGGGATTGGTCGCAACCTCAATCATGGTTGCCCACGTCAGCCCTGTTGAGTTAAATAACAGCGCAGCCAGTGGAATAAGTACAACCAGGCTCAGGTAGAACACACTGTAACCCATCGTTAATCCAAATCCCGGCAATGTGCGTCTCCGCGCCACCATCACCTTGCTCATGCACGTTCATCCTCTCTGCCTTCAGCCGGTAAGGCTGGTTGGCCGCTCACAGCGCGATTGATCGGGTGTTCATTGAACAGAGCAACCTTAGCTGCCTGGAACATAGATCTGGTCGAAGATACCACCGTCATTAAAATGTTTGGCCTGAGTATCCCGCCATGTACCAAATACATCTTTCAACGTGAACAGCTCAAGTGCCGGGAACTGATCTTTGAATTTTTCCTCCACGCTGTCCAGCGTTGGGCGGTAATAATTTTCAGCGGCAATCGTCTGTCCCTCTTCACTGTACAAATATTTCAGATAGGCATCCGCCACGTCGCGGCTTCCTTTTTTGTCTGCATTTTTGTCCACAATCGCAACGGGCGGCTCTGCCAAGATACTAACCGAAGGCACGACAATGTCGAATTTGTCCGGACCCAGCTCTTTTACCGATAAAAAAGCTTCATTCTCCCAGGCAAGCAGCACATCACCAATGCCACGTTCAACAAACGTCGTTGTAGATCCGCGAGCACCCGAATCCAGCACAGGCGCATGTTTGAACAATTCACCAACGAATTCCTTCGCCTTCTCTTCATCATTGTTATTATGCTTAAGGGCATATCCCCATGCCGCCAGATAGTTCCAGCGCGCCCCGCCGGACGTTTTGGGATTTGGGGTGATGACTTGGGTATCCCCTTTGATCAGATCATCCCAGTCCTTGATGCCCTTTGGATTACCCTTACGTACAAGGAAGACAATCGTAGAGGTATACGGAGAGCTGTTATGCTCGTATTTATCCTGCCAGCTTTCATTAATCAGACCTTTATCTTCAATCGCATCAATATCGTATCCCAATGCCAGCGTCACCACGTCTGCATCCAGTCCGTCAATAACAGAACGACTCTGTTTGCCCGATCCCCCATGGGACTGCTTGATGGTCACTTCCTGGCCTTTCTCTTTCAACCAATGCGCCGCAAACGCTTTGTTATATTGCTCATAGAGTTCCCGCGTTGGATCGTAGGAAACATTCAGCAGCTCGATGGCCTTGGCCTTTTCTGTGTCGCCTTCCGATCCCCCCGATGTTCCTGCTGCACTGGACCCGCCGCTATCCGATCCGCATGCTGCCAGTACCCCTGTTAATACCAGTGCCAGACCAACCAAAATACCCTTATGAATTCTCTTTTTCATAAATAACACTCCCCCGATATAGATCTGCATGACTACCTCAGGCCGGCTGAACAGGATCAAACGCCCCGTAAAAAACAAGAAGACGGAGGAACCCCCGCGCACTTCTCCCCATAAAGTCATGCCGGCTTAAAGGCCGTGCATGCTCCATCTGGAAAGGATGCGCTGCGGTGTTCCTCCGTCTATACGGTGAGAACGTTATTCTGTTCAGGTTGCATGGTTGCATCTGTCTGTAAAATGACTGTTTTCACAATGAAAACAAATTCATTTTTATTATTCCTACCTGTTTAGTAAGTTATATACGTATAATAAAGGCAGTCTATATACCTGTCAAACGTTTTTTCCGATTTTTACCGTATTTCTGGGCTATTGGTAAAAAAAGAGGAACAACGAACCAGCGTCCGTTGCTCCCTTCAGCGAATCCCATACTTCGCTGGCTATTGAAACATGAACGGAATTGGACAGCCACACCTTGTCCACTCCTCATCTGCCTGCATACCGGATATTGGGTACCGGTGGTGTGCTCATGCCTTCTCCCAGATAAAAACCGGTGTGTGGCGGTTGATTGTAGGCTACATTTTGCCAAGCGACGCCAAGACGGTACACTGGATCATGCATCAGCGTGTAGATGCGTTTGTCCGTAACTGCTGTTGTGGTATAGATCCGCAGTGCTGAACTGTCATTCGTCCGCCATACCACTTCCTCTCTCCAGTCCCCGAACAGATCGGCCTGCAGATTCGGCGTAGACTTGGTACCGTTGTTCGAAGAAACGCCGGAAGCGGTGAGCAGGTTCATCGTTGTGCTGTTAGCATAGTTCCACTTATCGATTCGGTTGCTGTCCAGCAGTTCACGGAGCAGATCCCCATCCCACCAGATGCCAAAATTCGTGGAGGACGGCAAGGTTGTCCCGAGTTTCTGCCCTTTGGCTGTGTACAGACTGCCGTCTGCCCATACTTCAGCGCCTTTATATCTTGGATCGATATCTGCCGCCATGCCACGTCCAATATCCTTTGTTGTTTTGACTCCCCAGATTAACTGGCCTGTACCTGCATCACGGAACTCAACGCCGGCATTGGACGGTGTCTCATGAACCTGAAATACCTCAAGTCCAGGGCGGTCCGGGTCGAGGTCACTCAGATGCATGGCATCGCCATGATGAAGCCCTGTTGTGTACAATCCTTTGCCGTTGTCATCCACTGCCATGGCACCATAAACGATCTCGTCTTTCCCATCTCCATCTACGTCCGCCACACTCAGATTATGATTGCCCTGCCCGGCATAACCCGAGTTACCGGAGGTATTGGAATCAAATGTCCATTGTTTGGTCAGCTGTCCATTCCGCCAGTTATAAGCCACGAGCACTGTGCGGGTGTAGTACCCACGCGCCATGACCAGACTTGGGCGCTCTCCATCCAGATAAGCAATGGCGGCAAGGAATCGGTCCACCCGATTGCCGTAGTTATCCCCCCAACTGGATACATTGCCACGCGCCGGTTCGTAGTTCACCGTGGAGAGCGCTTTGCCAGTCTGCCCATTGAAAACCGTCAGGAATTCGGGACCAGACAACACATAACCGCTAGAATTGCGGTAATCCTTGCTTGCATCCCCGATGACCACGCCAGTGCCATCCTTGGTGCCATCGGCTGTTTTCATCGCAACTTCGGCTTTGCCATCACCGTCGAGATCGTACACCATGAACTGGGTGTAGTGAGCACCCGCTCGGATATTTTTGCCCAGACTAATCCGCCAGAGGCGTGTTCCGTTTAATTTGTAGGCATCGATAAACACTTCCCCGGTATAACCACTCTGGGAGTTATCCTTGGAGTTGGAAGGGTCCCACTTCACGATCAATTCATACTCACCATCACCATCCAGGTCACCTGCACTGGCATCGTTGGCACTGTAGGTGTAGGCTACTCCATCGGGCGTTGTCCCACCTGCAGGTACACTGAGCGGTACAGATAGATAGTTATTGCCCCATACGCTTGCAGCCGCTGAAGCAGCTTGCTCCGTTCCACTGACGACAGCGCGAACCGTATATTTGGAACTGCTCGTCCCGCTTGCATCCTGAAGGTTGGTGCTGTTTGTTATGGGCGATGCGTTCACCTTGGTTCCATCCCGATAGACGTTAAACGATACATTTGAACCTTCCGTACCCAGAAGCCGCCAACTGATAAACACACCTGTACCTGTCTTCACAGCCACCACTCCGCGATCCAGATACTCCATCTGCCTTGCACCCGCTGCATGTGTTACCGGTGTGTTGCCCAATCCAAGCGAAGTAACCAGTAACGCGGAACTCAGCAGGGATACTCCCGCTGTACGTAATGTGCGCTTCCACAATGATGAACGATTTCCCATAAACAATTGCCTCCCCAATTGGTTTGGTAAGCCCGATGCCCTTGTAGCGCCATCTTTTATGTAAGCGCTTTAATATATAATTATTTTAAATTAAACATATAATTCCATCTATAGGTCTAATTTAGTAATTGGATGGTGGTAAAGGAAAAAAGCCAAAGGATTTTTCCTTCGACTGCGTTAAGTATATTACAGTTTAATCATAATGCTAAATATGCTAAATAGATTCAGAACTGAAGTACTTCTATTAAGCATTAATTCGCTGCATTTCATTAATTAGTAATTTAAGCTTTTCCTTGTCTTCAAAATTTTCACTACTAAAGCTTTTTTCAAGAAAAGCCATTACATATTTAATGAAATTGAGATCATTATTTTTTTGGATAGAGAAGTTCAATCCTTCTAAAATTCGACTTATTGCAACATCGCGATTGTGGTTTAAATAGTATATCGCCAATTCCCCTAGAAGTTTTGCATAATTTTGATCCATCATTGAAGAATTGTATTGTCCAAATTCTGTCTTGTATGTACGTAAAGGAATGTAATCCGAGAAACGCTCTAAAATATCATCAATATTCCAGTTAAACTTATTCGCTGCCTGGATGATGTAACGTAATGCCAAAAATATCTCATCCGGGTATTGTGTGATGTAATTTGCATATTTTTTAACAACATTTATATCCCCAGATAACATCTGATAGAGATACTTATTAGCCGTTGCCCATTCTTCGAATTGCTTCAGCACACGTCGAGACTCCTCATCGTCCTCCCGCACCCAGCTCTGTCCACTTGCATAAAGCCCCACAAGTTCTAATGCTTTGTCATAGTCTCCCTGCTCCTCAAATACCGTCGACTGAATCAACCAAGCATATAGTATATAAAAGTAAAGTGGCCGTACTGTTAGTTTCCACTCCTGATTTTGTCGTTCCGAAATGTTAATTGTATTATATTGAATTTTGGCTAACTGTAACATCTTGTCAGCGAAATTTTTAACTTCGCTCCATTTATTTACCGAGCCAAAAGCATGGATTAGATCTTTGAAGGCTTCAAGTTGGTACCCCTCATCCAACCGGTCAACATAGGGCTCGAACAAGATAGCCAACCTTAGATTTTCCTCCAGGTTCTCTCCTTGTCCAATTAGAAACAATCGATACTGACACATCGCAAGCCGTTCGGAATGCTGATATTTCTCAACTTCACTCACACTCTTATATAACAATGCCGCCGCAGACCGCTGATTTTGTTCAAATAATTGTTCAGCCATCTCAAATAGTTCTGTCGCATAATCCAGGTCGTCCAGTAGCCGATAAAGAATCTGTTCAATGCAGTCCAGCCGATTCAACTCCGCACTTCGGAGAATAAACGGTCTGATCCGCCGCATGGATACGGAATAAGCAAAACATTCTTCCACATAGTCGGTAAAAAAATGATCCGCTGCCACGCCCATTCCTGATGATAGCGCAATCAACTGACTCACGGATATGGGACGATTCCCATGTATAATACGACTAATTGTGCCTGTATTAATGCCAGAGACTTCCGAGAATCGGGAGAGCGTCATGCTGTTCTTATCGATAAACTGGGTTAATTGCTCCCGAATTGAATTTGCAGGTTCCAAGGAAAGCACCACCCTTCGTGCAACATCCAGATTTCAGGTTTTATCCCTATATATTCTGATCATAATGAACGTTCGAACAATGGTCAATAAAAAAATGTTATAATTGCCACTATTTTCAAGTTAATCGCATAAAAAGACTAAAAAAAGCTGTAAAACCATGTGTTTCTCCATGATTTCACAGCTTATAGACCAATTTTATACCACAGGCGCAATACATACCGGACGAGGCAGTTCCAGCTTGAATCCGTTATGCGTCAGACGTCCGTCTTCTTCACTGATCTGGAAACCTACGAGGTTATTGCTGTCCTGATTCGCCACGACCAGAATCCCACCTGGCAAAATATTAAAGTTACGCGGTGTCTGCCCAATCGTGGACGTCCACTCTACGGCTTCCAACTTACCGCTCTCTTGGTCAATATGATAGAGCACGATGCTGTCATCTCCCCGATTGGATGCATACAGGAAACGTCCACATGGAGATACACGGATGTCTGCAGCCGTACCCTCTCCTTTATGCCCATCTGGAAGTGTGGAAATGTGCTGCACCGTAGTGAACTCCCCTCTGCGCTCATCGTACAGGAATGCCGTAACCGTGTTGTCCAATTCGTTGATTACATATGCCCACTTCGAGTTGGGATGAAACACAAGATGCCTTGGACCTGCGCCTGGTGGCTGATCCGTCTCACGATGGGTAACCAGACGTCCCTCTTCCAAGCGATACACAATGATCTGATCCAGACCGAGGTCACATACGATAGCATACTGCCCGGACGGATCGGGTTGAATGGAGTGTGCATGCGGCCCTTCCTGGCGTTCTTCGTTGATTCCACTTCCCGTGTGCTCCACCCATGCACTCATCTCACCAAGCGTCCCCTGATCGCCAACCGGGAATACATTTACACTGCCGCTGCTATAGTTGGATGAGAACACCCACTGACCATCCTTGGAGACAGACACATAACATGGAGAAGCCCCTCTGGTCTGTTTTCGATCCATCAGGTGCAGCTCGCTCGTTGCCGCATCTCTCCGATAGACCAACACCTCTCCCTCGTCCGTCTCACTCGCCACATACAGACAGTTTCCATCCGGGCTTAGCGCCAGATAAGACGGATTTTCCACACCATCCATGTGATTGACGATTCGCATCTCTCCTGTATCCGCATTCAACGCACATAGGAATATTCCGGGTTCATCCGCTGACGCATACGTACCTGTATAGAAAAGCGTTTCCTGTTTTTTGACTGGTTCCATATCTAAATCTCTCCCTTATCTTGTATATTCACTGTTCTGATTCTTCCCACTGGTATGTACTTACCCAATTCACGGGCAACTGCTTCACTTCCTGTAACGTGGCTTTCTAAATCGAGAACACCTCCGGTGAGCGCTCTCATATCTGTCATTGACTCCCTTATCGCCTCTCACCATAATACAAAGTATGAGACCTAACAATAGACCACCCCTACAGCGTAAATCTGACGGATTTCGTATGCAAAAACTCATTGTGCTTCCGGACTCCCTGCTGCAAGAAACCGCAGCTTATCCGGTCACGTCCGGATTATATGTTACCGATATCGGTTACTTTCACGAAGCGGAGCATCATTACCGTGATCGTCCCGATGGTTGTGAATCACACATTCTGATGTACTGTGCCCAAGGCACAGGCTGGTATACGATGGATGGCAGCAAGACTTATGATGTCAGCCCGGGAAACCTTGTTATATTACCTGCACATGTCCCTCATGTGTATGGTGCCAACGTAGCTGAACCTTGGAGCATCTTCTGGATTCATCTGCGCGGGAAACACGCTTTATCCTACATAGAACCCTTGTTAACTCATCATATTACTACCATGCCACCGGCCAAGGCTCAAAAATGGCTTGAGCTGTTCCATGAATGTTACGGCGCACTTGAGACGGGTTACTCCATGCAGACGATGACGTATGCCTCCCAGATTATCGGTTATATGCTTGGTATGCTCGCTTATGGACCGGAGACGACAGGAACAGATGGTGGGATCGTGAGCAGCAAACGTGCGGCCGAACAATCCGTTCAATATATGCTGGAGCACCTGGAGAATGGAATCACCCTCAAGGAACTGGCGGCTCACGCGCGGCTGTCTGTCCCTCATTACTCTCAGTTATTCAAGCAAGCTACGGGGCATTCACCCATCGATTATTTCCTACGGCTTAAGATTCAACATTCCTGCCGCTATCTGGATTTTACCGATTGGACCGTGAAGCAGATCAGTTCCGAGCTTGGATTCAAGGACCCGTACTACTTCTCCCGTCTGTTCAGCAAAATGATGGGACGTTCACCCACGGATTATCGAAATAAATCCAAAGGTTAAAGGCAGTGCCTTCACTTAGCCCTTTCTGAATGATTATGAATTTCAGTTGGAAAATTGCAGCAACCTTTTGAACAGAAGGGTCGTCTATAGGGGCAAATAACTTTTATATAAAGGGATCATCCCTGGAAAAGTGAGGCGAACCTATCATGAAAAAAAATATACTTGCTACATTAACTGCGGGAGCTCTGCTCACGCTGTCTCTAAGTGCAGGCCCGATCAACGCTGCGCAGGCCCAATTCACGGATATTCAAGGTATCGCAGGCGCAGACAAAATCGAATCTCTCCATAAAGATGGATTCATCAAAGGTGTGAGTGACAGCTTGTTCAAACCTGAACTAGAGTTAAATACCGCTCAGGGCATTCAACTGATTGCGGACGGCCTGAATCTGAATCTGGACACGATTCGTTTTATCAAAATGCCGGTACCAAGTGACTACTTCTCTGCTGTAAAAGATGGCGTATGGTACAGTGATGCATTTATCCGCGCACAATATAATGGCATTCAGATGTCACAGAATATCGATCCGTCCAAACCGCTTACTCGTGAACAATTCACACTGTTCCTGATGCAAGGCATCGAGGCCAAAGGCGGTCTGCCGATGATTAATATCAAACCTGTGGACATTACCGACGAAAAGGAACTTACGCCAGAGTATCAAGGTGCCATTCAGCGTTCACTCGTTCTTAAAATCAATGAACTGGATGCCGACGGAAACTTCAATCCCAAACAAACGATTACTCGTGCCGAAGCAGCAGTGATGATGTATAACGCAATCGAGTACATGGAATCGTTCCATGCACCACAAATCCCGGAAACACCTGAGAAGTAATACTTCCTTGGTGGAAGCAGTATGCCAAACAGCCGCACCTTCCCTCAACAGGAAAGTGCGGCCGTTTGTATTATACCTATATCACTGATGCAATCATCAGATTTAACTTTCTAACTTAGAAAGAACCTTTAACAACTACCTCAGACAACGGTAAACGTCCTGACGGGCGAGCTGGCTGTGCAGCTTTACCTACTGTAATCAACAACGTTGGCACAAATCGTGCAGGAATGTTGAATGTTTCCATCAGTTTTTGTGGATTATATCCACCGATTGGACATGTATCGTAACCCAGGGAGCGTGCAGCAATCATAATATTTTGGGAAGCAAAAGATGCATTGCGGATCGCTTCATCGCGAGCGATTTGCGGGCTTTGGTAAGCACCGTTGATCTGTCCAACCAATGCGTCACGAACCTCAGCAGTCAGTGCGCCTGCTTCAACAGCTTGATCGTAGATTACGGTGTTACGGTTTGCTTCCAAATCTCCAAGAACAGCAATCGTAACCGAACTTTCCACGATCTGACTTTGACCGTAAGCAACTGGCAGCAATTTCGCTTTGTCTGCTTCGGATTCAATCACGAGGAATCTCCAGTGTTGCAGGTTCCATGAAGATGGTGCTTCCGCAGCTGCTGTCAGAATCGCATTGAGATCAGCTTCAGGCAATTCAAACCCTTTTTCGTACTTTTTGACAGCATGGCGTTCGCTAATAACGCGAAGTGTTTCATTTTTTTCAATGCCTGACATGTGTTCCACTCCCCAGAATCTAGTTTGTTTATACTTCTTTTACTTTCGCAAGGTGATCTCGAAGTTTACTCTACCAGGGATTTTCCTTCCGAAAATAACATCAGCGCAGACGATCTCTCCTCATCTGTGTTCAGGTTATGCCCGGAATCGCTTGAGAACATCAATGGATCTTTCACCGGAGCATACGCCCATGCCGTAACTTGTCCACCATGCCTGACTAAACCAAGACCATATTCATGGAGGACCATTCGTTGTGGACTCCGTCAGGACTTCTCCTTTGCAGATAATCCCTTCAGCGATAAGTTTAACGTTTCCCCATGACCTATGCGTTCTTTCACATCCTGAATGGATATACGATCAAAATAAGCGCTGAGCGCCTCTTCGCCACCATTATAAATGTTCCCCATCACATCCTGCATATTGGAAGATACCACGCATGATGAACCGGACTCCCCTGAGCACCAGTTGGGACCGAGTGAACCACCAGCTACCAGTCTGTACAATTCTCCCAGCTTGATCTCTTCACTTGGACGGCTAAGCAAGTATCCACCATGAGCACCTTCCTTGGTCGTCAGGTAACCATGCTTGCGCAGAACACTAAGTACCTTACGGACTCTGGCCGGGTGTGTACCCACACTCTGGGACAAATCTTCACTATTGGCCATACACTCATCTCTCATCGACAGAAAAACAAGACAATGCACCGCTATGGTAAATTCACTGTTCATAACTTACTCCTTCCCGGCTTACAACACCGATGAACTCCAACTCAAGGTAAGTATAACTGTCATTATATGAATAACAGTTATGTTTGTCAACTTTCACCCAGCATGGAGATCAAACGTGATTTTTCCTGTTATACCAATACTTACAGCTCATCAACATAATTAAGCTAGGATGAACATCCCGTCTTCATTTTAATCCAAAAAGAACAAAAAAGTGAGCCTTCCGCTACGCGAAGGGCTCCAATAAGATAGACATATGAAAGGGCTTACGTGATTATTATAATCGGTATTCCCCAATTTGAAAACGCTTTTTTTGTAAAGTGCATCATTATTTTAAATTTTTTTTATTTGAATAAATTAAACAACAGGTATTGCTAAAACTAATCCCATTAGTTATTATACTAATACCATTAGTTTTTAGGAGGGCTTAACGATGCGTATTACCCGAGAATTTGATGTCGTTCAAGTTACGTTTTTCCCAAGACTCTTCCCTGTGAACGTATACCTGGTTGAAGAGGAAGATGGTTTAACCCTGATTGATGCCGGAATACCGGTCAGTCTTAAGGGGATTTTGGCAACTGCCCAGTCCCTTGGAAAGCCCATTACCAAGATCATTCTGACTCACGCGCATAGCGACCATATTGGTGCGTTGGATCGTCTCACAGAGGCACTGCCCCAAGCCGAGGTCTTCATCTCCAGACGAGATGCACGTCTATTGACGGGTGATACTTCCCTTCTTCCCGGTGAGCCTCAAACCCCGGTACGCGGCGGCGTGCCTAAGCCCAAAGCGGTGCGCACCCAGCCAAACCACTTGCTGGATGACGGTGACCAGATTGGTTCACTGGTCGCCGTTGCCTCACCAGGACATACGCCGGGGCATATGTCCTTCATGGATACGCGCAGCCGCGTGCTCATCGCTGGCGACGCGTACCAGCTGCAAGGCGGCCTTGCCGTATCCGGCCGCGTGCGCCCGCTCTTCCCGTTCCCCGCGCTGGCGACGTGGAACCGCGAAGCGGCTCTGGCCAGCGCGAAGCGCCTGGCGGAGCTGGAACCGTCCGTGCTGGCTGTAGGCCACGGACGGATGCTGCGCCAGCCCGCGGCCGCCATGCGCGCGGCAACCGCTGATGCACAGCAGCGGTTTGATCTTGCCGGGGGGCAACTATGAGCCCCCGGCAAGGGCTGGATCGCGGCGCTCTGCTCAGCGCTGCCACCCAGCTTGCTGACAGCGACGGCTTTCAGGCGCTGACACTGGCCGCGTTGGCACAGCGGCTGGATGTGCGCTCGCCGTCGCTCTACAACCACATCAGCGGACTTCCCGGGCTTCGCCAGGAAATGGCGCTGATGTCCGTGCAACAGCTTAGCCGCGCATTAACCGCGGCTATCGCTGACCGCACTGGCGATGATGCCATTCAGGCCATCGCTGCGGCATACATTGGCTTCGTCCGCGAGCACCCCGGGCTGTACGAAGCCTCATTTCATGCCCCGGATCGCGAGGAGCCACAGCTCGCCGCGGCCAGCACAGCTACGCTGGAGTTGCTGCTGCACAGCTTGCAGCCCTACCCGCTAACCGAAGCGGAAGCATTGCACGCCGTTCGTGGTTTGCGCAGCCTCTGCCATGGATTTGCCTCCATTGAGGCACAGGGCGGCTTCGGCATGAACTTTGATCCGGACGAAAGTCTGCGTCTGACCGTATCCGCCTTCCTGCACGGACTCCGGCATCTTCACCAGGACTAGTATGACACGCATTGCATCATGAAAAAGGACTGCAGAGGATCTGCAGTCCTTTTTACATTGCCCTGTACTGGTACATCCCATAGATTTGGCAGTAATAATGTTATAGTTGCGCCAATGACTTTTAACAAATTAACATCCACTTTGAATTCATCTTTCATCGGCTTGTGTTCTTTATAATTTCTTTCTTTATAATTTCATTTAATACAGAAGAAAAAGGGCGCCTCGGTTGCGTGATGCCATGATCGGTACCCTCTGACCAAAATCTAACGAACCGAGGACACTCTATAATGGCAATTAGAGCGAATAACAACAACTAACGAACTCCACACGTCCTATTTCGCAGAAAACTGGCTGCGGGACAGGAATAATGAGTGTATTCCGTCATTTAACGTGTCTGTGATTCGTTACATTTACCAACGTACCAAATTAGGCCCAAAAAGATGTGCTCAGTTCGTTAGAATGTGCTACGTACGGTGCTTCAGATCACGATGCCATAGACCACTCGTCCACTCATCATATTGGCGCATAAGTCCAGACACACATTGTGTTATGGAGCTAAATACGGAGCGATCATGCTCCAAATTGTATTGATCATGCGGATGCGGATACATGGCTAGATAAGGATCTTACCTTGATCATAATGCACATAGTAGTACATGTTTTATTACTATTCATGTATAGATCACGCTATAGTTCAGTGCACACATTGTTGCGATTCTAGATACGGAGCTTACCCTGTTCGTGATGCACACTTTAATACGTGTCCTAATACGAATCATTTTATAGCTCACACTACATGTACGCCGCAGCGGGATAATTTTTGTTTTGGATCTAGCTACAACTCCCATTGTTCAGGGCGGTAAGAGTCTGAAACATATTCGATCTACCCAGTCCCAGTCCCATTTCACCTGGCAATCTGATCCTTACTTGATACGCCCTGTCTCTCAACCGCACTTTTGCCTTTCACATCTACGCACTTCTCTAATATGTACATCTCCCGTTCCTCTCGAAAGGTGGAATGGACTTTGGCTTCCCTTTTTCCATCGAAACGGTTCTCGATAATCTATCTATGGCCATTGCTGCCGTCCGTCCTGCACTTCATTCAAAATATGCTTCATCACGGGCACATACACCTTCCAGTAGAACATGTCCGGAATATCTTTTTGATCTGGCGTAAGCTTGGACCGGACGACCTCCCATCCACGGATTCGGCGCCAGAAGGAATAATGCTTCATCTCTCCAAAGGACCCTGCCATGTAATACGACCGATTATAGTCGTCGTACCGGACCAGTGCAGCAAATTCCGCAGGAATTCCTGCATCCACCAGCTTCTGCTCACCTGTCTCCGTCAGATCCGTCTTATACCAGGCCAGTATGGAGTTCTTCTGTTGCGGCACAATGATATCGAACCAGCCACTATAATGTATATCCTGGGTTATGCCGCTCCAATCACTGCCTTCCGGTGTAAATGCAATCTGTAGATTGCCTGTCTTCACATCCGGACCTTTCGCCAGTACCATGACCTGTCCATCCATATGGATCAGCAGCATACCCGCTCCGTGATAAGACCATTTCTTCTTCTCTTGCTGCTCATAGTTCGTCCGAATCCAACGGGGTACTTCTTCTATACTTTGCAGATTAGATACCGATTTCCCTTGCCATCCACTGCTGTTCACACCCAAGATGGGGTATAGTTGCTCTCTTGTCATCTTGGAAGCCGTATTTGCCAATGCACTGTATTCGGCAACAATCGTTACCCCTTTATACGCAGCCTCGCGGATTTTCTGCACATCATATATCGTTAATCCTTCATAGATTCCGCCTTGTTTCCCTTCACTCTTCTGTGCAGACAGACTACTCCGATTCGCCGTCAGATAGATCAGATCCGTATCTGTCACCTCATCAGGCAGCAGTTGCTTCATCCGTGGAAGCCCGTTCTGAAGATCATAGCCGTAATAATCCTCTTCATACGAGTAGTATTCCCCTGTGTGCTGTACAATCTTCTGTTGATTCAGAAGCCAAACCAACCCCTTGTGCCCCTGATAGGACAAGTCCGGTCTGCTCTTGTCAATAATCATGATGTTCAGTGAAACCGGGGCCTGGGATTGCCACATAATCCAGGGGACAACCAGCACCACCGATACCACTGTAAAACAAGCCAACGTCCACATCGTGGCTGGCCTGTAACTTTTTTTCATGAAGCGTATTCCTCCTTGCTCTGTTCCAAGGTATTGTCAGGATCGATCGTTAGATTACCCTAATCCATGTCTGCTGTCCTTTTCCTCTGCCTTCCGCAATCCCATAGCCTGCAACATGCCATATATACGGGATATGTTATTCAGCGGTCTGAACCAGAACGTCTCCGTACATGCATACAACAGCAGACGTGTCACCTCTCGGGACGTATATACCTTGCGTGAACACCATATTTCGAACATCACCACACTTGCGGACAACAAGGAACCATAGAGGGTCAGTAGCAGAACGAGAATGATGCATAGGTTAATATCCACCCACTGTAGCCCTATGCCTGCAATGAACAGCACGATCGCTCCCAGTTCCAACACAGGCCCCAACAATTCGATCAAAATAAAATAAGGGATGGATACCATCCCCATCCAGCCATAGGCCGGATTGAAGATCATGCTCCGCTGAGTCCATAGACTGCTTGCAAGCTGCATGTGCCAACCGATACGCTGTCTGCACAGCTGACGCCATGTACCGGGTACTTCTACCCTGCAGATCGGATCGGGAATATATATAATACGGCCACGTTTCCGAATCTGCTTCATATGTTTCTGCAACCGCATCACCAGTTCCATGTGAGCGACCTGGTCATCGCGCTTGTATCCTCCAACTTCCAACACCCGGTTCTTTTTGAATATACCGAATACTTCAGACGTAAATAAAAGCACATTAATATTATAACGAACAAGTCCCACGCCGCTAATCAGAAAAGCACGCACGTATTCAATGGTCTGCATTACAAACAACGTACTGCCCGTCCTTCTTGCGCCGTTGTGGGTTAAATCCGTTTGATTCGTATTTCTGGAGGCCATGAGATCTACTCGTCCACTACAAGCAACGACCTCTTCTCCTGGGAGAGCATCCATAACGGGCTTCATAATCTTCACCAATGCATCCCGTTCCAGAACTGTCCTGGGTCCAACAGAGGCGATATAAGGATATTGCGAGATATTCAGACCGGCATTCAGGGAGTCCATTCGTCCCCCATACGCCTTGTCGATCACAACCAGACGATGATGTAATCTGGATTGGTAGACACATTTAATCTGAGCCGTCTCCTGACCGAGTCCCGAATAATGAACTTTACTCCGAATGGGCATCAGATCATAGGTTTCTTTTAGACGCCGCATGGTCTCATCCTCTGATCCATCATTAATGATAATAACCTCATAACGTGCATACTGCATATCCAACAGACAGCTGATTCGCTGTACGATCGTATCCTCGCTATTCCGCACCGGAACAAGCAGGGATACCGCAGGAGCCAGTTCTTCATCCAACATCTCATGATATTGCAGCGGGTCCAGATCCCTCTGGCGGATCAATGTGCGAGCGGCAGCAACGACCAGAACACTACACATCACAATCGCTAACACCAGATAGATAAATATCCCCTCGTAACATGCCAAAACAAAACTCCGCAGCATCTCAATCCATCTTTCGTCCATACTGCATCCTTTCCAGCGTTTCCTCCGCTATCTGCCTTGCATATTTATCCGGATGGTTTACAGCCGTATCCCGGAGCTCTTCAAGTCCCTGCTCGTACCGGGCAAGAGAGTTCGCCGCTTCCTGTCGGATCTGAAAAGAAGGATCACCCATCATTACCTTCAGTCTAGGAATAAAAGCATCCGCATGAACAGTACCCATAAGCTGGGTCACTGTTAGTCTTTCAGAGCGTTGCCTCTCCTCACCAGATTCGTTCCATACCAGCAATAGCCCCTTCAGCAACTCTTCGCGACCTCTGCTCACTTGAGCCAATGCCTGATAAGCGTGGGTACGCAGCAACGCATCCTCTCCAAGAATGAGCTTCTCCAGTAGAACAACGGCACCCTCCGTCTGGTCATCTCGAATACGAATGGCATGGACGATATTAGACTGGATCTGGTAAGGTACATCCTTAAAATGATCCTTCAGACGAGTCCAGGATGAATCGGTAAGCAACAGCAGAATCTGCAGATACTGCGAATCGGACCATACATATTGCTCACGCAACAATTCCTTCACGATTCTGAAATAACCGGTTCTGGCATATATGCGCAATATGATGAAGCGTTCAAGCGGCGTACAGGAAGTAACCCGGAGCATATCCTCTAACCTGGGCAGAAGCTCTATCATATGAAACTGTTCAATATATAACAACGTGTTGACCCGTTCACTCCACTTTCCCGTCTTCAGAACCGACCGGTATGAACTTCCAAAGACTTGCCAGGATAACAGACGAATTCGCAGAATCTCATGCTCTGCCGGACCTTGAGCGAGCCGTTGCAATAACAACTGCTGCAAAACGCTCTGTTGATCTCCACTCATATTCAGTAAGTCAGCTTTCACTTCTCCTTGGCCCAGATACTGCTGTAACACCGAATCTTCGGAAAGTAATTCCTGCATCAGTACCGTCTTAACCTTTTCCCTGCGTCTACTGCTATATTTCATCCATAAGATGTAACTGTAGATAACCAGCAAAAAAGCTAGTACACTTGCACATATGAGGCTGACCACATGTACTAACCAATCTGTATTACCTGCAAGCCACCCTCTATGATGTGAGCCGATAAGCTTGATATACATCCATTGTTGTCCAATCATTGCATGATTTCCCCTTAATCGAATAAACGGCCTTACAACGGGCACAATAATACAAAATTTTCAAATACACCCTGTGAATACATATCGGGTATATGATACACTAAGCTTTCTATCGGCTTTCTGCGTTTGTGATATAATAGGAACTGAAAATTCCGGCAATTCGTATTGGGTTCCGGATCTCCGGATAACATATTATTCCAGAAAGAGGGAGTTCTACGTGGCTCAAATCAGTCCGTACTACCTGCAAATCGGAGCAACCGTGGGCATGCTTGTCATGGCACTGCTTGCCATCTTCATCCGCATGAAAGCCAGTCACAGACCGGTGACCATTCGTAAAATCCTTATTCCTCCGCTCGGCATGAGCACAGGATTTCTCATGTTTGTTGTACCGGAGACTCATGTTCCTCTACTCTGGGCATTCATTGCGTTTCTGGTGGGCTGGTTCCTCTTCTCCTATCCCCTCATTCGCAGTACACGGTTTGAACGAGTAGGTGAAGAAATTTTTGCCACACGTTCTCGCAGCTTTGCTTTTATCTTGCTTGGATTGCTGGCCGTACGCCTGATCCTGCATGAAGTCATTCAGCGATATGTAAGTATTCCGCAAACAGGCGGATTGTTCTTCCTGCTGGCTTTTGGCATGATTGTACGCTGGCGTGTATATATGTACAAACACTACAAAGAAGTGCTGGTCGCCGAACACTAGTCACCCTACATAGACCACGCACAGATTTACAGATAAAAAAGACACGTTCTGCTGCACCCTCGGTGTGCAGAACGTGTCTTTTCGTTTTCAACCTAATTGTACATGTAAACCATTCAATATCTATTCAGGATCTGCAACCTTAACCAGTTGCTTGCCCAGATTATCTCCCGAGAAGAGACCCATGAATGCTTCCGGCGTCTGTTCGAACCCGTCCACAATGTTTTCTTCATACTGGATATGACCTTCCTTGATCCATTTCGCCAACTTGGCGCGGCCTTCCTTGAAGGATTTCGTATAGTCACCCAGCAGGAAACCTTTCATTAATGCTGTATTTGTTAACAGCAACGTCTGTGGTCGCATCCCGATATCCGGCTTCTCCAGATTATAAGACGAGATCTGACCGCATAACGGAATACGTGCATTCCGATTGATGTGGCGCAAGACTGCATCCGAGATGTCACCGCCAACATTGTCAAAGTAGACATCTACGCCGTCCGGGCAAGCCCGTTCAATGGCCGCTGACATATCCTGCTCCTTCTTGTAGTTCAACACCACATCGAAGCCCAGCTTTTCTTTCAAATAAGCGCATTTTTCATCAGAGCCTGCAATACCAACCACGCGTGCTCCCACAATTTTACCAATCTGACCTGCAATCATGCCTACCGCTCCGGCTGCTCCCGATACAACAACCGTTTCGCCGTCCTTCGGTTTGCCGATGTCCTCCATACCAAAATAAGCCGTCAGACCCGTCAGGCCCAGCGCACCCAGGTAAGCCGTGATTGGTGCTTCTTCGGTATCAATTAGCGAAAGATCAGCCGTATTCACTGCGGCATATTGTTGCCAGCCCCACATACCGGATACGAGGTCACCTTTGCGCAGATTCGGTTCCGAAGATTCCACAACCTGTCCAATGGCTCCACCCTTAATCACTTCATTTAACGCGTACGGTGCAGCATAGGATTTTGTATCTTTCATGCGGCCCCGCATGTATGGATCAACCGACAAATATAATGTACGTACCAGGACTTGCCCAGCTTCCGGTTCAGGAAGAGGTGCATCAATGAATTTGAAATTCTCTCTGGATGGGGCACCTTCGGGACGAGAAGCAAGTACGATCTGTTTATTTAAAGACACCAAAATTACCTCCTTGTTGCCAAGTGGACGCAAGGTTAACCCTTGTCAGCTGAGATCACTTACCACTGGCTCTGTGTTATCACTTCTTAATAGTTTAAACCGAAACAGGCGGTTCACAAACGTGGGCCGCCTTGAAATATGCAAATATCGTCACATTGTAGCTGCTTTTGGCTATTATTGTGCTGTCAAAATCACTGGACCATCCGCCGTAATCGCAATCGTATGTTCATACTGGGCAGACAGACTTCCATCCAAAGTACGAGCAGTCCATCCATCTGAATCCAGCTTACTTCGGAACGTACCAATATTCAGCATCGGTTCGATCGTAATAACCATGCCTTCCTTGAGACGCGGACCCCGATGAGGCGGACCGTAGTGAGGGACTTGTGGTTCCTCATGCATCTTCTCACCAATGCCGTGTCCGATAAACTCACGCACAACCGATAGGCCTTCACCTTCTGCATACACTTGAATCGCATTGGAGATATCTCCGATCCGGTTGCCCACCACGGCAAGTTCAATGCCTTTGTACAGAGAGTTTTTGGTTACATCCAGCAGATGTTGTGCTTCCGGAGTCACTTCACCTACGGCATATGACCAAGCCGAATCCGCCAGCCAGCCATTCAGATTAACGACCATGTCGATTGTAACGATATCGCCGTCTTTCAGTGCATATTTTCCCGGAAACCCGTGACAGATCACATCATTAACCGACGCACATGTCGCATATTGGTACCCGTTATATCCCTTTTGTTCCGGCGTAGCGCCATTTTTCTTCATAAAAGCTTCTGCAAACTGATCGATCTCCTGTGTCGTAATGCCTGGACGAATCATCTTTGCAATTTCTCTATGGCATGCGGCGAGAATTTCTCCGGCTTTTTTCATATATTCAATCTGTTCTTTGGTCTTTATTGTAATCATAACAACTACTCCTGTCCGTTAAGATCTTATCCTGTCCTCTATTGTAACGCTAAACACTCAAAATAAAAAATTCCGTGCGATCAGCAACATCCTATTATACGCCAAGCTCCTGTCCAATGAATACAATTATCCATGAAAAAATCGAAACCCCTTCTGATTTAGCTGCGTATATGCTTAAAACAGTTGAAGTCGAAAGGGTGAAAGCTCATGTTCAAAAAGATTATCGGCAAACTTATCGATTCCAAATCTTCATCTCACCGCAAACGTCATAGCTCCTCCGACAGGCGCTCATATAAACGTCACAGCAGCTCCTCAGGCAAGCGTTCCTACAAGCGCTATTCTTCTTCAGATGTGAAATACCGGGATAGCCGTAGTGGCTCCGGGTATTACAAAAGCAGAAAATATAGCTCCAGCTAAGCGGCTTTCACCACTGCTTTAAAGAGCAATGATCGTGCCAGCAGCTTATTAGACGCTACAATAAATGAATATGTAATAAAGGGGTGTTCGCTAGCCGTACTTACGGCCAGCAGAACACCCCTTTATTTGTTTCTATATAAGTATGTATCAATTTTGCTGATTTTGATGTCTTAATGCTTCAATATAGCAAATTCGCTTATCCAGGGAGAACGAATAATACACTTTAAATTTATCAACTAATATCCGGTACGTCCCTTGCCAGGATGGTTCCTGAGCTGGCATGGATTCCGCCATGACAGCCACTTTCATCTCAATTCTTCGAACTAGTTCAATCTTATAGAGCTTTGTCTCTTCCTGAGTGAAACGAACACTTCTGATTTGAGCGAGAGCCTTTCTTGCTGAAGGTGTCCACTGGATCAACATCTATAAATTCCCTTTTTCAATTGCGTCAATTATATCATCTGTAGAGTAGACCCTACCCGAAGAAATATCTTTTTTGGCTTGCATAATTAAAGTTTTGAGCTCCAGATCACTTTCTATTTCTTCCTGAACCACGTTTTCCAGCGGCTTGATTAAATAATGCTTACCTTCAATATCCACAATGGTGTCTTTTTTGCTATGAAACCATGTTTTGAATAATTCGGCATGATCGCCTTCCAGTTTTTTAAGCATAAGATGAATCGCCTCCTTCAACGTGTAATTGTTATCCATTATATCATTTAACCCACTGTTTTGATACGTTGTGCATTTTCAGTAAAAAGGAAAAAGACCCCTGCAGATATCATACGAAGAGGTCACGGATAACAAATATAGATCCGCCTATAGAGCTTATTTTCATTGTAATTTCAGCAACACTTTCTCAATCTCTGCCTGTAACTCTGTCGCCCCACCCTCATAACTTAGCCGGAGTCCAAGGAGTCGCTCCAGCATCTGGTGCAATTCCGGCGTAAGCTTAAGTTCCTCCTGCCAGCTGGCGGGTTCACGGCCCTTCTCTGGCTCATAAGCCGAATACAGCATAAAGAGAAGAAAGTGGCCGATATCCTGCAAATCATGATCCGGTGTAGCCGGTTCATCTTCAGGCTCAGGGACTTCACGCATACGTCGCTTCAGCTCCGGCAACAACGGCTCCCCCAAGCGTCTCGCCAGGCCAAAGTCAATCAGATGCACCGTCCCTTCACGTAAAATAACATTGGGAATCCGCACATCTCCATGAATATATCCCTGCTCATGCACATGAGCCACCGGAGCCAGCAGTTGACCTGCCAATTCCACACATTCCCGCTCCGTATATCGAAGACCTTGCTCAAATATGCAATCTTCCAGCGTCTGTCCACGAATATACTCGGTAACGATATAACTTCGTCTCCCGGATGTGAACACATCCAATAGATCAGGGATCGCTGGATGATGCAGACGTCTCATCACGTCCGCCTCCCGCTCCAACAGGTGCGCAGAGAGTCTGCCCTTGCTAGGCTTGGACTCCTTCAATGCCACTTCCCTGCCGTTCTGGTCATCTGTACACAGGTATGTCAGCCCATAGCTCCCCATACCCAGCAATTCCTGTATTGTATAACGCTCAGCAATGGTCGTGCCTTTCCGCCGAGGACGATCCGTCCATAGTCCGAGCAATCTTTGCCAACTTCGTCGCAGCTCCACAGATCCTCCCACGCCAGCTTCCTGATCCACTCAGTCTTTATCTATACCGAGCAGTTCTTTGCCAGTCTTCATGTTGTATGGAGCTTATTATATCAGGCCCATAATGCAAAATCACGATGGGTAAATGCCTGTTGCTCAAGCTTCCTTATGCTTCTTGGGCAGGAACCCGAACAACATACGCAGGGATACTCCTTTGGGTTTGCGTTTTCTTCCCTGGAAACTGCGCAGATTGGTTACGAGTTCACGATCCCGCTCCTCTTCCAGCTTCTCGTTCATCCATAGACGCTGTTTCTCCATCTGTTCCTGAAGCGCCATATGTGTCTCCGCCAGATGCTGAAGGGTCAGCTCCAGTTCATCGACCCGCTGTTGCAGCAGCTGTACCCGATCATCCTGCTGTTGTTCCACGGCACCATAAGTCACCTCACTTACCAGTTGCCCCAGACCTTCATAGGATCTCAGATTACCCATTATTTCAGGTTCTTCAGGGAATACGGATGACATGGCTGTCGCTGCACATTCCGTCTCTGACAGACTTTCAATCCCCGTCACCGGTACATCTACTTCTACTACAGCTACAGGTACTTCTGGAGCCAATACAGTCACCACAGCATCAGCCAGGGGTAGATTATGCTCTCTGAGTTCGGTCATCAGGCGTTCAATGCACTCGATGTCGTCGGACTTGAATAGTCTGGATTTGTTGGCGGACCGTTCGAACCGGTATCCCTGTTCTTCCAGTGCAGCCGCATATTTACGAAGAGTACTGGCACCTATGCCCAGGCTCTTGGCCGTTTCCGTCGTTGCTCCTGCTTCTTCAATCATCATTAATTCCCTCCCGGAATGAAGTCTTTTGGGAATCAATTTCATAATGCCTTTAGTGAGTTATGAAATTGATTTTTGGATAAAAACATTATGGCTTCAGCGTTCCTTTTTTTTGGAACCGTCATCGGATCGGGGCAACCTGTCTCATGGATCAAGTATGCTTATCTTTTGCTTGTCCGTATGTATTCGTCAGCTTCTCGGCAGATCCCTTTGGCGGTTTTGTTCTGTTTCTGCGGATTCCTAAGAAGTTTTGTCAGGTATATGATCCGCACAAATAACCCCCCATCCGACAACGAGCATGAATGCTGTCATGTCGAATGACACAGGTGCAAACGCCGTCAAATCTTATGATTATGAATTAATCATGTCATTTTTGTTAACTCCGTTACTCCAATACGCTCCCGCGATAGCGGATATCATTGCTGCACAGCTTTTCCATGTGTTATCTTATGTAACGTAGAAGTGGATTCCAGCATAAAATAAAGGACTATACTTAACATAGGACGCATGAGTAACGGATAAATATCAATCTAAATGGGGGCTGAACGGCAGTGTTAGGCAAATCAGGCAAAGTAGCGGTGATCGGGGCGGGTCTTGTCGGTTCGAGTTGTGCGTATTCCATGATTAATCAATCGATATGCAGGGAAATTATGATGGTGGACCGGACGTATGACCGTGCTGTAGCACAGGCACTGGATTTTTCCCATTGTATGGACTTCACACATAACCGCACCAAGGTATATGCAGGCACGTATGCCGATTGTGGCAATATGGATGTTATTATCTTAACTGCCGGGGCAAATCCCAAGCCAGGACAGACACGGCTGGATATTCTGGAGGAAGCGGAGTCGATTGCCAAAGACATCGTGGTCCCGATCATGGACAGTGGATTTAACGGGATTTTTGTCGTCGCTGCCAATCCGGTTGACATAGTAACTTATATGGTATGGAAATTATCCGGCCTCCCGCGCGAACACGTCATCGGTACAGGCACGTCCATTGACTCTTCACGACTCAAAACACTGCTGTCTGAAGTCTTCTCCATCGATCCACGCAGTGTGCATGGTTATGCTCTCGGAGAGCATGGAGAATCCCAGTTCGTGGCCTGGTCGCATGTGACCATCGGTGGCAAACCAATTATGCACATTATGGATCAGCACAAGGAGCGCTTCAAACATCTGGATCTGGAGGATATTGCACGCAAAACAAAGGATGCCGGCTGGGAAATCTTTACCCGTAAAGGTTCTACCCAATTCGGAATCGGCAATGCCCTCGCGCATATCACTCGTTCCATCCTCAATGACGAACACAAGATCATCGCCGTATCGGCTATTCTGGACGGAGAGTACGAGCAACATAACGTCTGCGTCGGTGTTCCTGCAATCATCGGTGGCAATGGTATTCAAGAGATTATCGAATTGAATCTGGATGCAACGGAACGTGAGAAATTCAACAATTCCTGTGAAATCCTATCAGGTAACATCAATCGTCTGACATTGGTATAAGCCATTCGTATACAACTCCACTTTGTATGCTTCGGCTCAACTTCAAAAGCCTGCCAACGCAAACATGCCAATAACACTCCATCCGAGGAGTTTTATTGGCATGTTTGTGTTTATTATTTTTCACAGCCAGATGAATCAATTTCATAATTGATTTGAGTAGTTGTTCAATTCGGTGCAAGCTGAGGTTCGTCCCTTGGTCCCCATTGCTGTAACACTCGCTTCAACTCACTCAGCATAACCGGTTTGCTAATAAAATCACGCATACCAATCTCCAGACAAGCTTCCTTATCTTCACGTTTGGCATTGCCTGTAACTGCGATAATTGGAGGTATGCGATCCTGTGGAATTAGGCGGTGTAACAGGTCTGTCGCCTTCAGTCCATCCATCACAGGCATATGAATATCCATCAGGACAATATCATAAGCATTCTGAGAGATGGCATCAATTGCCTCCACACCATTAGTACATACATCTGCGTGGTATCCGAGCTTCTCCAGATATTCTCGCAAAATCTTCCGGTTCACCGGATGATCCTCCGCCACCAGAATACGCATGGCCACCTTATCACTTTGACGTGTGCGATCATGATGGAACTGACTTGCTGTCTGTTCTGCTGAAGCATCTACACTCGCCGCAGGAACAGCAAACCGGAAGGTTGAGCCTTCCCCTTCTATACTCTCGACACTGATACTGCCTCCCATGATCTCCACGAGTCGCTTGGAGATGACCAGTCCCAGTCCGGTACCACCATACTTCCGGTTAATCACCGGGTGTAGTTGAGAGAAGGACTGAAACAACTGATCCAGTTTGTCAGCGGGGATGCCAATTCCCGTATCTTGCACCGCAAAATCAAGAACACTGTCTTCAGGCTTTCTGCCCTTGATAATATCCACGGCAACCTCAATGCTTCCCTGATCTGTGAACTTGAGTGCATTACCAACCAAGTTCACCAGAATCTGCCGAATACGTATGGCGTCACCGACCATGAACTCAGGGATGCTCGGATTGAGACGATATCTGATCTCTAGATGTTTCTCATCTGCACGCGGTTTAAACAGTTCGGCAACCTGTTCCAACATCTTGCGTAATGCAAATGGTTCATAAGCCAGTGCCATTTTCCCGGATTCCAGCTTACTGAAGTCCAAAATATCATTAAGGATGTTCAGCAGAGCATCACCGCTGTCTCGAATAATCTCGGCATACTCACGCTGTTCTTCCGATAGATCGGTACCGATCAACAATTCTGTCATCCCCACGATCCCGTTCATCGGTGTCCGGATCTCATGGCTAACCATCGACAGAAATTCCGACTTGGCCTGAGCTGCCAGCTCAGCTGTCTCTTTGGCACGTACAATTTCACGTTCGCCAGTCACATCATTAAATACAACCACCGCTCCCTGAATCTGTCCCTGTTCAATAATCGGCGTCACCTGATACTGCACCAGAAAGCTGCTGCCATCTTTACGCCAGAACACATCTTCCTTGATTGAACGTATCTGTCCATCCAACACGGTCATGTGGATCGGGCATTCTTCTTGTGGCAAATGACTTCCGTCTGCACGGGTGTGATGGATGATGGGATGTGAGTTTTTGCCAATGAATTCTTTCGCCTCATAACCGAACATCGAAGCTGCTGCTGGATTCATAAACATGGTGATTCCATCCGCATCCAAACCAAATATTCCTTCCGTAACCGTGTTGAGAATCAGCTCATGTTGCTTGCTGAGCTCCTGAATCCGTTCCGTGTATTCCTTGCGCTCAGTAATATCGGACACGATCCCATAGACGCCCACCATTTCCTTATCCACAATAATGGGCACATTCGTAACAGATACTTCAATCTTCCGACCACTTGAATTAACGACTCGGGTCTCATAATATTGCGGTTCGCCTTGCTTCACCATGTCAAAATAATGTTTGCCATATTGCACTTCGCATTTATCCAGATTGGATAAAAAAGATTGGCCAATAAGCTTATTGCGCGGAATATCCAACATTTGCACCAGTTTGCTGTTCACTGCGCTGTATTTACCTTCCAGATTCAATGAATACACAGCTGCCGGGTTATGTTCGAACAACGATCTGTATCGCTGACGGCTTTCCCGAAGACGTCTTTCCGCATCCTTATGCTGGGTGATATCCCTGCTGATGCTTACAATCTGGACACTCTTGCCACGCTCTCCAGCAACAGGTTTCGCCAATGTCTCCATCCAGATATAATGTCCCTTCTTGTGCAACACACGCATCTTGCAGCCATTGCCGATCTTGGAAAGATCCATAGGGTCCGGATAATCTCCCGAATAACAATAATCCTTGAAGGACTTTCCTATGACTTCCTCCGGCTTATAACCCAGTAAGGTGTACACGGAAGGGGAAACGTATAACAACTCGCCATCCGTAGCACAAGTTGTAATCAGATCTTGTGCATGGTCAGCCAGCACCTGATATTTCTCCTGTGCCTCCTTAAGCTCACGTTGCACTTCCAGGATATCGGTAACATCTTTGGCAATGCCATAGATTCCTACAACTTCTTTTCCCTCCGTTATAGGCACATACGTTATCTCTGCCTGTTTCAGGGAACCATATTTATGATAAAAAGTAATGGGATTACTGACTGAACGTCCAGCCAGTACCTCTTTAATGTATTGTTTACGTGAATTTTCACTGTCCGGAGGACAGATCTCACTCTGATTCATACGAATCAAGTCATCCAGTGTATACCCAGATATCCGCTCTACCGAGGGATTAGCATCAATATAGTTTCCATGGATGTCCATTACATAAATGGCATCTGGATGGTTAAAAAACAGTGATTGGTAAGAACTTCCCTCAGAAATAATGCGCTTCAGGGTTTCCGTTTTATTAATATCCAAGGCTTACCCCTCTTTTCTCAGCCAATATCTTCATCTAACAGCAGGGATTAATTATCCCTTACAAAAATGGGCCTACCCTCGAATAACCATGTAAGCCTGCCTAGAAACAGCTTTTTTTATTTTACCAGATTCTCGTCTCATTTTGCTTACAATCTATGATTCAATTCACATGATGTGTGAGGTAATACTTGGAATTTTGATTTACTTAGGAGGCGCCTTCAAAGGCAGACAATTTATACAAGGATCAATGTAACCCTCTAACAAGCTTGAAGTTCAATTCCAAGTCAGCTGATTCTGGCGGATGGCTAAACGATTTTCTAAAGAACTCAGGACATCTTATTTGGCGTCCATGTGCCCTTTTTAAATTTTAAGGAACATCAGACACGTCAATCCCCATAATCCCCTGTCATATACGCTGCAAACGGTTGTTTCATTGGATATAACATGTCTCAGGTTCCTTAGATTGCTGAGATCACTTCAAATCCTTGAATAGTACTCCTCAGATTCGTTAGCGAGTTGAGAGGATGAACCTGACCCCCGCCTGAAACAAAGTTTCTCAAAGAAAGAGAGATAAGCCGCTCTTATGATGCCTCGATATAAAATTAACGATACATTTTGTATCGAAAAGGCTATAATCTTTAAAAAAAGTTTTTTGACTACGGAGAGGACGGATGAATCATGCTGCCCAACAGAGTTAAAATTGCTTACGGTAAACTAAGAGGTTTGGCCATCTTTGGTAAAATCCAGCCCTCAATGGGCCTGCTGCCACGAATCAGGGGTAAGGTTTATCTGAATAAATTGGGTGATTTGCAGGTAGGAAAACGACTTAACATCATAGGCAAACCTTGGGGAACCCAGTTAACGGTGGTCAAAGGCGCGCGATTAACGATTGGCGATGACGTCATGATTAATGCAGGTGTGGGGATTGCCGCTAACGTTGAAGTGACCATCGGCAATAATGTCATGATTGGTCCTCGAACAAGCATATTCGACAGTGCCTACCACCGGATTGACTCGCTGGATGACGGGAGCCAGACTGCCAAGCGGATTGTGATTCAGGATAATGCCTGGATTGGTACAGGCGCGCTTATTTTGCCCGGAGTGACCATTGGCAGAAATGCAGTTGTGGCAGCAGGAAGCACGGTGACCAAAGATGTACCCGAAAATACACTTGTAGCCGGAGCACCAGCCAAAATTATTCGGGAGTTGACCATTCATGATGGGTGGGTCAGACATTAGAAAAAATCCTCCTGAAGCATACATACAATAGAGCTTGCATGTTTTGCTTAAAGAGGATTTTGACTTACGATAACCAAGGGTGTAACGGATTATTCAGATTTCTTTTTTCGCAAAATACATCATGCCGATTCCAATGAAAATAACAGCACTGCCTCCAACAACCGCCAGCATCGTGATCAGTGGAACATTGTAGGCTCCGAAACCTGTGCCGTCCACGGGTGTCATTAGAATCATCGGTTGTGCCCATGGATAATACGGCCCATATGTCGCCGAGTTTACAATGAGAATATTCGGTATGGTCAGTGCAAAATTCAGTGCGAGCGGTGCGGCAAAGCTGCTCCACACCAATGAAACGAACATCTGCAGGGCAGCAAGGGGTACACAGGCCAGCAAGCCAAGCAGCAGTTTGCCTACCAAGAATCCCCAAGGTACTGGCATCGTAATGCCGTGAAACATGCCTGCCAGCAGAATGGACATCAGCAACAATACTTGCGTGCCCGCCAGAAGCATGAGTACAATCGTCAGTTTACCTGCATATACACCTGAACGTGTGAGCGGTAAAACCAGCATCTGCTTCCACCCTCCACCTGCATGTTCGAAACGGCAGACAAAGGACGTAAACACACCAGTAAGCATCGGTAACAATAACAATCCGTGCAGGAAAACCATCGTGGTCATCAATACCTGCCAATTGCCCGATGGCGTGGACAACAGCCCGATGAGCAGCGCAATGAGTGGACTCAGCAGAATCAGGAGCCATATGGGCGATTTGCTCATTTTCAATCGTTCAGCGGACAAGATTCGGAAGTACGTTGTCGCAAAGCTCATATCAGGCCACATCCTTCCGGCTAAAATGCACCATACCCAGCAACAGGATTAATAACCCTAGACCTGCCCCCATGCCTGCATACAGGTATGGATTAGGCCCATTCCAGGCCATCTGTGCCCATGCGAGCGGAAAGATTGGTGAGATACTGAGTGAGAACATACCCGTTATCGCGAGAACGATGCCCAGGGTGACGGGAAGCGCCTGATTCTTGTTAACCATCGTGAGCCACAACTCCAGTGACAACACCGGAAGTGCACCAGCCAAAGGCAATAGACCCAGCTTGATCGCATGTGTCCAAGGTATTTCGCTGGCATGGAATCCGAGGATCAGACCCAGACCCACAATTCCTGCGGTTAGCAGCAGGCAGGAGATCACCAGCAGCACACAGGCAAGCAGGAACTTGGCTAAATACACGGCTGGTCTGGGAATGGGCATCGCGAGCAACTGTTTCCACGATCCCTGTTCATGCTCAACATTAGCGATCATGGAGCTGAGAATGGTTGCTCCCAGCATCAGAGACAAGGGCACAAAGACAACCACATTGCCCAATAATCCGCCCCACAGGTTATCTGCATACTGCTCTTTCAGATAGTCCAACCGTAAGCCAAAATTAAGCGCCTGCATAGCTGTCAATCCAAGAGGGGCCAGAAAGACAAGAAACCAGATCCCTTTCCCCCGAATCTTGAGCCAGTCTGACGATAATGCACGCCCGGTCATATGGAAGCCCCCTCGCCAATGACCCGCATGAACAGATCTTCCAGCGACTGACGCTGTTCCTCTACACGATACACATCATGATCCTGTTCAATTAATCGGCGCACAAGCAGTGCCACTGAACTGTTATCCATATAAGGGAACGTTAATGCAGCACCTTGTTGATGACCAAATTGTCCCTGTTCTTTTGCCAGCTTCATAGCCTCTTCCGGCTCGGAAACCGTTAACCGGATAGAACTACCCGTCTGACTATGCAGACTTGCGATAGTATCCTGAAGCACCATCTTGCCTTCACGGATAATACCAACGCGACTTGCCATCTGTTCGACTTCACTCAGCAAGTGGCTGGAAACCAGAACGGTAATGCCGTGTTCCAGAGGCATGCGTTTGATCAGTTCCCGAATCTCCTGAATACCGGCAGGATCAAGCCCATTCGTTGGTTCGTCCAGAATCAGCAGCTCTGGTTCACCCAGCAAAGCGCTGGCAATACCCAGACGTTGCTTCATCCCAAGGGAATACCCCTTTACTGAACGTTTGGCATCCTTGGTCAGATCTACAATGGACAGCACTTCAGCAATTCTGGATTTTGGTACATTGATGATGCGGCGCAAAGTTTCCAGATTCTCTACTGCGTTCAGATGTCCGTAATAGGACGGGTATTCGACCAAGGAGCCCACACGGCGCAAAATATCCATGCGATCCTTGCGGATGTCCTTGTCGAAGACACGGATCACACCTTTGGTTGGTTTAATCAAGCCGAGAAGCATGCGAATCGTTGTTGTTTTGCCGGCGCCATTGGGACCGAGGAAGCCGTAGATATCTCCCTTTTTAATATGCAGATCAAGTTCACGGACCGCTGCACGGTCCCGGTATGTTTTCCATAAATTCGCTGTTTGAATAATATTTTCACTCACTGTATGATCACCTCGGAACTATCGTAACCTTCCAAGGTTAAAGCCAAAGTAGTCTCTAGTTTAAGTTTAGTTTAAAAAAGCTATTTCAGCTGTTTGTTGTTTCCCTGTTTCCCTTACCACTGTAGATATATGTCTGGACACCCGTATCGGAACTGTCTACCCGCTTGCGCAGACCCATCTCACGAATCAACAGGTCTACAATGGATAAGCCTAGACCTGTGCCTTTTGTGTCGGAATTCGGTTGCATTCCCGGACCCCGATCCTGAATAACGATGGCCGTCTCACCCTGAATCTCCTGAGTAGATATACCAATATATTTCCCGTTGGCGGCATGACGGATCACGTTTTGGAACAAATTATCAAGAATACGGCGCATGCCCTGTTCATCCATATGCCAAATCAACGGTTCCTCTGGCAGGTCAATATCAATATCGAATTGCTCTTTCTCCCAGACCGGGTACCAGGCGGCCGCCGTTTCCCTGACGATCCGCAGTATATCTTTCTCTTCCAGCTTCAGTGTATATTTTCCACTCGTGAGCAAATTGTAGGATAACATGTTGTCAATGAGCCCGCCGAGGTCCTCCATCTTTGCTTCCATGCGATGTAATGAACGGTCACCTTGCTCACTCAGCTCTTCCTTGTGCAAAGCATGCATATGTCCACGAATCACCGTTAGCGGGGTACGCAGATCGTGGGAAAGCCCCGCAATGAGACGTTTGCGCAATTGTTCCTCCTCGCGTTCACGGTGACGGCTGTCGGATAGTTGATGCACCATCTGATTGAAGGATTCTTCCAGTTGACCAATCTCGTCTGACCGGCGGATATCTACCGGAAGTGGGAGGCCTTCCTTGCCTGTGGTCATCATGGCCGTCTGCAAACGAATAAGTCGTTTGCGAATGCGTGCGAAAAAGAGAATCGACATAATGATGAAGATCAGAAAGATAAGGGTCATTACGATACCAAGATACAAGAGTTCCATCGGCCAGTTACTCTGATTCATTTGCAGAAGTGACCGCGGCACTTCAATGATCATGAATCCCTGTCCTTTGTCCTGCTCAGCTCCGCCAATATATGCAACTACGGTCAGTGGATCGCGAAAGGAAGCTACTTTCATGAATTGCACCGTATTGTTTACATTCCATAAGGCTGGAATATAAGTCTCTGTCGTTTGCCCGGAATCCAGTGACCATCTCAATGTCGTATCTGTCCTGCCATCCGGCGACGTGGATTTCAGAAGCGTTACATCTTCACCACCAAGAATAAAGAGGGTCTCACCACTCACATTCACACGATACATGGAAGATTTGGGATACGAGTCATGTAATTGCTCCAACCGGGCCTTAATCTCTTCATCCGAAGCACCATCCAAGTTCTTCGCTTCATGTGACCAGAGGTTACTGATCTTAGTAACATCACCGTAAGGAGCGGCACGGTTCATATTCGTGTCCGTGTTATTCACTACAACAATATATATAACGGATATGATCGGAAGCACAACGGGCACAAATAATACAGCCGCCAAGATCAGAATGATGTATCTGGACATCAAGGACCGCCCAAAGCGAAGCTTGCGCCGCCCGGATTGCTTTTGCTCCATGCTTCGTTCTCCCTTCATGATCTTCCGTTCTCTGAACCACCGAATCATGGCTTCTTCACACGATATCCCACACCACGGACTGTCTGAATAACTACTGGATTGGCCGGATCAAGCTCCAGCTTTTCGCGTAGATGTCGAATATGTACCATTAAAGTTTTGTCCCCATCCAGATAGGGCTCGTTCCAGACGGCTTCATAGATCTGCTCTTTGGTTCGAATCATGCCCATATGTCGTAGCAGGTAGGCGAAGATGTGGAACTGTTTTCCCGATAAAATAATCTCATCTCCCGTCTCCTCATTGACGATCCGGTTGTCCTTCTCATAGATGGAGAGATGATCCAGCTTCAGGGCTGTATCCGATGAGACCGCTGTTCCTGCCTTACGCAGTTGTACTTCAATCCGGGCAGCCAGTTCATCGGGGTGAAATGGTTTGGTCACATAGTCATCGGCAAAATCAAGACCGTGCAACTTATCGTCAATGGACGTTCTGGCCGAGAGCATGACAATGGGCACGGCGGGATGTTCTTTTTTCAGTCGCTGGCCCACCGTAAATCCATCCAGCCCAGGCAGCATGACATCAAGAATAATGAGTGAACAACCGACAGCAGCCTCCGCTGCACCTTCACCACTGCCGAGCCATACCACCTCATAACCGCGCTCCTCCAGATCGGCTCTGACCCAAGTCGCAATTTCCGTATCATCTTCAATATATAACAGTTTGGTTTTCATCCGAATATTCGTTTCCTTTCTGCCCCCAATGGGTTAATGATATATCTGAGCATCATCATGATAAAAGCTGTCTATATCATATGGATTCATGTCTTGTTGAGCAAATGTTGAAGTCCTTTACGTTACCATACATGCTAATTATAGCTTATCCATTAACGTGGGGAATGTCATATTAATCAAGTCTACCAAGTACATATCAGTGCTACACCTGACGGGAGGAAATCATTATGTTGCTGGAAGCTATTTATCATCAACCGAAACGAAACTGGGCCTATGCCTATGACCAAGATACAATCCATCTGCGCCTGCGTGCCAAAAAGAATGATCTGACCGAGGTACATGCCCTGACCGGGGATAAATATGCGTGGGATGCAACCAAAGCGCTGGTTCCCTTAACAAAGTTCACCTCTGACTCCATGTTCGATTACTTCGAGGGTGAGGTGAAACCTCCCTACCACCGACTGAAATACTCTTTTCTGCTCAAAAACGGAGACGAACAGATCTGGATGACCGAAACGGACTTCCAGGAAAAAGAACCGGACGATCCGGGTCGTATGTTCCAGTTCCCTTATATTCATGCCGGAGCTGTATTCACACCCCCTGCATGGGTTAAGGACGCGGTGTTTTATCAGATTTTCCCTGAACGATTCGCCAACGGCAACCCAAATATTAGTCCGGAAAAGGTAGAGCCGTGGGGTGGTGAGCCGACACCTTTCAATTTCTTCGGCGGTGACCTTCAGGGCGTGATTGACCATCTGGATTACATCAGCGATCTTGGCATTAATGCGATCTACTTCACACCCATCTTTGAAGCCACCACCAATCACAAATACGATACCGAAGACTACCTGCAGGTAGACCGGCACTTTGGTGACGCAGATACCGTGAAACGACTGGTCGAGCTGTGCCACGCACGTGGAATTCGCGTACTGCTGGATGCCGTGTTCAACCATTCCGGGAAGACATTTGCTCCGTTTGTTGATGTGCAGAAGAACGGAGAACAATCCAAATACAAGGACTGGTTCCATGTACATGAATACCCGCTGGACGTGAAGGACGGCATTCCAACGTATGAGACATTCGGATTCGAAGCGCATATGCCAAAGCTGAATACGGAGAATGCTGAGGTTAAGGCCTATCTGCTGGAGGTTGCCGAGTACTGGATCAAGGAAGTGGGTGCGGACGGATGGCGGCTGGATGTGGCAGACGAAGTGGACGATGCATTCTGGCGTGATTTCCGCCGTGTAGTCAAAGCGGCTAATCCGGAGGCCTATATTCTGGGCGAAGTATGGAACGAGTCTTCCTCCTGGCTGCAAGGTGACCAGTTCGATGCGTCCATGAACTATCCGTTTACCGATGCCGTGAATGCTTTCTTTGTGAAAAATACGATGCACGCCGAACAGTTCGCAAACTCCATCGGGCGACAGTTATCCCGTTATCCGCTTCAGGCCAGCGAAGTGGCGTTTAACTTGCTGGACAGCCACGATACCCCGCGGCTGCTCACGCTGTGTGAAGGTGACCAGCGCAAGATGAAGCTGGCTGCGTTATTCCAGTTCAGTTATATGGGTGCTCCGTGTATCTATTACGGAGACGAGATTGGCATGGACGGCGAACATGATCCGGGCTGCCGTAAATGCATGGAATGGGATGAAGCAAAGCAGGACCGAGAGCTGTTTAACTTTTATCAGAAACTGATCTCCCTACGTCATGCTCATCCTGCCCTGCGTGCAGAAGGCACCGTTCGTTTCCTGCAGGCTCGTCCCGATGGCAGCCAACTGGTATTTGAGCGACAAAATGAGGAGGAACGCATTCTGGTTCTGTTCAATCGATCAGAAGAGACGGCTATTGTCGAGCTGGAGGCTGGTGACGAGGAATGGACCGAGTTATTCGGCGGAAACCATCGTACTGCCAAGGAAGATGGCATACTCGCCATTGAACTGCCCGCGTATGGATATGCCGTACTGAGTACTAGTCTCATATAAACACCAAGCTATACTTGCTCATATGCAAGACTGGAGTCTGTTCAGTTCATCGGCATATCAAACGAAATAGGCGCTCCCAGATCTGTTCCTGATCTGTGGAGCACCTATTTGATTTTGACGTTATTCATTATGGCCATGGATTACTCTGGCCGAACCAGCTGTTCCTTGAGCAACTGGATGGTGGCCTCATATTGTACAAGCCCCACTTGCAGACACAGACGCTGTGCAGGCGAAATACGTTCGCCGAATTCCTCCATCTGGCGCTGAAGTTCAGCGTATAACATTTCCTTTCGCTTCAACTGGCTGGATATCCAACCCGTTACGGTATCTTCATCCGCCAACTCTCCGAAATACAACCGCATCAGAAAATCAGAACGAAATACCTCAGCTTCCAAAGGACTCATTAAATAGGCGTGAAATTGCGTTGCTCCTTCAGGGGTCAATGAATACACGTTCTTATCAGGTTTCCCTTCCTGCTTCACCGATTCCTTAGTCAGCAATCCTGACTTTTCCATCTTCGCAAGTGTAGGATATATGGTGCCGAAACTGGCATCAAAGAAAAATGAAAAATATTGTTCAAAGTACTGCTTGATCTCGTATCCGGAACTTGGCTGATTGTGCAGTATTCCGAGGATGACATGCTGCGTGTTCATCGGTGTACCGCTCCTTTCCATTCCCCTTAACGTATCACAATCAGTACCCCTTGTTCAATGATCAGATGACGAAACGGTTGCTTTCAGAGCAACAGGCACAGCAGCAGGCTGGTCCTCCCTACGAGCTTCAGAACGTACCGGGCCGGAGCGTCTGATCCAGATGCAAAGCGCACCCAGAGTCAGTGTTACACCACCGATTACGGCGAGCAACATCGCATCCCGGCCAATTCCGTTTCCTCCGAGCACAAGGTTCATCATCCCTTCTACGGCATAAGTCGCTGGCAGATAATGACCGATCACTTGGTAGAAGTCAGGCATTACATCTCGCGGAATCGTTGATCCCGAGGACAGCATCAGCAGAGGCAACAACGCACTGTTTAACCAAGCCCCAGCATTGCCAAGCAACAACAAGCTCAACTGAGCCATGAGTATAAAAGATATGGTGACCAGCAACTGGAACAGCCATAACATGAACCAACTGGCTGCTGACGATACCCCCATAATGTGCATCATCCCCGATCCAACGAGTGAGACGATAAATGCCGCACCCAGATTAATAATGTTACGTGCCCAGAAGCGCTCCCATTTCCCTGCCCTGCCACTCAGTTCACCAGAAACCTTTTGCAGATTCATGCTTAGCAACATCGCTCCGGTAAACGTAGCCGTTACAATCAACATCGGTACCATCGAGAAAGCAAAATTATCAACAGGATTCAGTCGCTCCACCTCTGCCTCCACGCGTGAAGATAACCCTACCGCAAGCGCATCGGACTGATCAGCAGTCATACCGGATTGATTCAGCACTCCGTGAATAACCTCCTGTTGTACTTCACGGTTCAATGTCGCTGTAACTTGTGCGGCTACGTTCTGCATCACACTTTTCACGGTAGCCACGTTTGATTCGTTCATCACATACTTCACTGTCATCGGTTTTGACAAGTCTTCTGCCTGCTGCATGAAACCTGATGGAATCTCAATAATCATGTACACATCCCGGTCCGTTAACATCTGTCTCGCTTCTTGCATCGATTCAGATGTTTTGACCTCGAAATTCAGGCCCGCTGCCAGAGACTCGGCCACCGGTTCAGCCGCTACCCCATCTTCATTCACGATGGTGACAGCCAATTGAGTCATTCTTTCGTTAACCTGGTCGTATCCGCTAAGCCAGATGATGTTAAAAAAAACCTGAAACAGCACAGCCGTAATTAAACCTACAATGGTGGCTCCGTTTTTCAAAAACAGCAGACTCGTCTGGAAAATACCTTTCATTCTATCCATCTCCTTTAATTTTGTTTCGCTCCTATATATATCGTATTGATATATGACAACAATTAATATATCTAACCGATATATAGATCGTCAATGTTTTTGTTTTTCTTCGTTGGAAAAAGACAAAAAAAGCCGATACATCTCTTCACCAGGAAGATTTGTACCGGCTTTTCATATCATGTAAGGACTCTTCTTCACCTTTAATAATCAAGGCTAAAGGCAGGCTCCACAAGTTAGCGTTAGATTTAATTCATATCAATCCGATTTATGCCTTAGTTTCTACGTCATTTTCAGCAGGGGACTCCGGCTCAGGCTCGGCACGCTTTGCCTTTGGTTTAGCCAACTTCTGCATCATTTTGCGGCCGGTTGGTGTCTGGGCCAGTCCACCTTGGGCTGTCTCCCGATGGCGGCTCGGCATTGCACTGCCTACTTCCAGCATGACATCGATGACTTCGTCTGACGGAATGGCACTACGCACTCCGGCCAGGGCCATGTCAGCCGCAGCCAGCGCCGTAACTGCACCCAGTCCATTACGGACGATGCACGGGATTTCAACAAGGCCTGCGACCGGATCGCAGATAAGGCCCAGTGTATTTTTTAACGCCAAACCAACGGCATGAACAACCTGTTCCGGTGTACCTCCACGCAGTTCAACCATGGCACCCGCAGCCATGCCGATAGCGGAACCCACTTCCGCCTGACAGCCACCTTCGGCCCCGGAGATAAATGAATTATTGGCGATAACATAACCAATTGCTCCCGCACAGAACAACCCGTTCACCAAATGTTCGTCCGTCCAGCCAAATCGCTCCTGTGAACTGATAAACACACCCGGGATGATGCCGCAGGAACCGGCTGTTGGTGTAGCCACGATCCGACCCATGGAGGCATTCACTTCAGATACACACAGGGCATACGCCATGGCAAGTGCGGAAGCATCTCCTGAGCAAGTCTCACCCTTGCGAATGTACTCGGCCATTTTTTTGCCGTCTCCACCTGTTAATCCACTGCGTGATGTCGTATCTTCCGTTAACCCTTTGCGTACCGCTTCCTTCATCACCTGATAATATTCAGACATCTGCTTCACAACATCCGCTTCCGGTGTATTGGTCTCCTGAACTTGCTCCTCGATCATCAGCTGAGCAATGGTTTTGGATTCCGCTGTACAGATCGTATTCAGTTCGTGCAAATGTTTAAACCGCATCCGAATCAACTCCTCTCTTCAAATCGATAACACGAATGTCCAATACATGGTCCAGCTCCCTTAGACGCTTGAGCATATCAGGATTAGGCACACCATCCATTTCCATCGCGGTAAGCGCTTCGCCATCACGGGCTTTCCGGTCCACCTGCATATACCCGATGTTAACCCCGGATGAACTGATCGTGGACGTCACTGACGCGAGTACGCCCGCTTTATCCGCATGCCGCAGAACGAGTGTTGGAAACTCACCACTAATCTGAACACGAAAATCATTCATCGAATGCACGGATACGCTTCCACCACCAATGGATGCACCGATTAAGGAGCAGGCACGTTCTCCATGCCACAACTCAATTTTGACCGTATTAGGATGAGGAGCAGGTAGGCCACTTGTATAAAACTCAACCTCCATGCCCGCTTCCTCTGCGTATTGCTCTGCATCCGGGATACGCGGATCGTCTGTGACATAATCCAGCAGACCGCCGATCAGTGCCAGATCTGTTCCGTGCCCCTGATACGTATCTGCAAATGAACCGTACAGCGTCAGCCGGGCACGATCTGGCGTACATCCTAGCCACTGTCGAGCAATTCTCCCTAACCTTGCCGCTCCAGCTGTATGTGAACTTGAAGGCCCCGTCATCGACGGACCAATAATTGAGAAAACATCTTTAAATCGCACCTTGTAACCCTCCATTATTAATCATGATTCATATTTGTAAAATGTATTCGTCATTTCGATCCAGGAGTTTCATCCACAATGTCCCTTATTTAGGTATGATGACATCAAAAAAGGACAGAAGAAGGCCTTAGGCCCTCTCTCTGTCCTCGATACCTGAGAGTTTCATGATCAGCAGTGTCTCACGACAAGGGTGCACTGCCTGCGATTACAGACAAGTTCACCGGGCTGACTGATCATATACCCCTTGGGTGGCGCAGTTCGCGCACTCTCCAGAGTTGCGTCCAACGATGGTACATTTACCTGAGAGATTAACCACTGCGCCGGGTGCGCAGCAGCTTGCTCCTTCGGTGCCTGAACACTAGCCATTTGACTCGGCTAACCCAGGTCTCTCCCGCTCGTTATCATCCGCTGTATTATCTTAATTCGATTCGAATTGGTATATTTCTAAATTTTTGATCAAGTATACCCATAGAGTAATGTACAATATCATATATGTCAACAAAAGTAACGTGTAATTATCATAAGTTCGATGTCTATTTTAACTGAAACGAATAGCATTCAGATTTCTCACTTCCGCTGAGGCACTCGTGACGTTGCTAGTTGTCGTAAATTGGATACTTATCGTGTATGCATTAGTCGTTGTAGTCGGGGATGTATCCACGTAAGTGTTGGAGGAAAGAAACCTCAACGTTCCCGAAGCATTACCGGTTCGTGAGAGTTGCAATTGATTAATTAAAACTCCGTTACGTCTCAGATTAATGTTATACGCAATACTCCAGTTAGACCCTACAACTATTGCTACTTGTGTACTATTATCGATTTTCACGCGTTGACCTGCCACTACAGGTACATTAAGTGTCTGAATCGTCGTTTCAGCTACTAATGAAAGACCCAACGCCGTGGTCTGGCTATCAGCAAACAAGGAAGAATCCGCAGGGGCAGAAGCTGCTGTCGATCCAGTAGCTCCTGTTGCGCCTGTGGCTCCGGTCGCTCCCGTTGCTCCCGTTACTCCGGCTGTCCCGGTTGTTCCGGTTACGCCTGTCGCACCTGTAGCCCCAGTGACTCCGGTCGCTCCCGTTGCTCCCGTTACACCAGCCGTCCCGGTTGTTCCGGTTACGCCTGTCGCACCTGTAGCCCCAGTGACTCCGGTCGTTCCCGTTGCTCCCGTTACACCAGCCGTCCCGGTTGTTCCGGTTACGCCTGTCGCACCTGTAGCCCCAGTGACTCCGGTCGTTCCCGTTGCTCCCGTTACTCCGGCTGTCCCGGTTGTTCCGGTTACGCCTGTCGCACCTGTAACCCCTGTGACTCCGGTCGTTCCCGTTGCTCCCGTTACTCCGGACGTCCCGGTTGTTCCCGTCACGCCTGTTGCACCTGTAACCCCAGTGACTCCGGTCGCTCCCGTTGCTCCCGTTACTCCGGACGTCCCGGTTGTTCCGGTTACGCCTGTTGCACCTGTAACCCCTGTGACTCCGGTCGTTCCCGTTGCTCCCGTTACTCCGGACGTCCCGGTTGTTCCGGTTACGCCTGTCGCACCTGTAACCCCTGTGACTCCGGTCGTTCCCGTTGCTCCCGTTGCGCCTGTATCTCCAGTGACTCCTGTTGCTCCCGTCAATCCGGTTGCACCTGTAACACCAGTATCTCCAGTCGCCCCTGTTACGCCTGTTGCACCTGTAGCCCCAGTAACTCCGGTCGTCCCCGTTACGCCTGTCGCACCTGTAACACCAGTAACTCCGGTCGTCCCCGTTACGCCTGTTGCGCCTGTAACACCAGTAACTCCGGTCGTCCCCGTTACGCCTGTTGCGCCTGTAACACCAGTAACTCCGGTCGTCCCCGTTACGCCTGTTGCGCCTGTAACACCAGTGACTCCGGTCGTCCCCGTCAGTCCTGTCGCTCCCGTATCTCCAGTAACTCCGGTCGCCCCCGTTACGCCTGTCGCACCTGTAGCCCCAATGACCCCAGTCGTTCCTGTTATTCCCGTACTACCGGTGACACCTGTGGCTCCAGTAGACCCTGTCTCCCCTGTGCTCCCGGTGACTCCAGTCGTTCCTGTTATTCCTGTACTCCCAGTAACACCCGTCACTCCGGTAAGCCCTGTCTCTCCTGTGGTCCCCGTACTTCCAGTAGCGCCCGTGACTCCTGTCACTCCGGTAGATCCTGTCTCCCCCGTGGTCCCAGTGACACCGGTCTCTCCGGTCTCTCCCGTCGATCCCGTAGTTCCTCCAGGAGGACCAGTAACTCCTGTCAGTCCTGTAACACCTGTAGCCCCTGTAGGACCAGTTGTTCCCGCAACCCCTGCTGTCCCTGTAGCTCCAGTCGCACCCGTTACCCCGACTAGACCGGGGTTCGCTCCTAACAATTCCTCAGACACCAAACGATGTGCCGTTACCAGTTGACCGTTCTCGTTTTTCCCCCATACCGAAATCTGAACTTCATCCTCCGTATCATCACCTGTGATAAATATAAACTCAAATGCATCCAAATCTGCATAATAGTCATTTGTTATAACCTGGTTAGGCAAAACATTAAACAATTCCTCAACGTATAGTGTGCGAACACCATTCAAATAATATCCTTGAACCAGAACGGTAGAGAAACTAGTGAGACTCCAATTGTCTAATTTCACTGTAATTCTCTGTGTAGGACGCTCGCCGCTTCCCACCACTATATTATTTTCTATTGGCCCTGTTGATAAAACAGCCATCCTGCGATGCCCCTTTCTCCTGCCTCCATCACCAAATCAAGATTGTCTTCTATGAATATGCATATTGAACTGTAAACGTGAAGTTGCCTCTTGCCTTTTTGGAATGGACTGAAAGGAGATCGAATAGATATCCACCACACCAAAAGGAGAATATACAAAAAAAGCTGCCGCTCGTTTCTGCGGCAACCTTATTGTTATTCTTTAGCTCATCTAGACGGATTGGAAAGGGTCAGTTCTTCCGCCCAAGCTTGCAGCTTTGCCTTTGTCCATCCTTCGTTTTCACCCATGATGGAGTACCGCAAGCCATTCTCACTCCATGATATGTTCCGAATGCTCTTCATATATGAACCCTCGGTGTTACGAACCTTAATCTCGGCTTCATCCGGTATTAGTGTATCGTCCACATTTTCTTCCGGCATCTTGAATACCGTCAGGCTGACTTCTACCTTGTCGTTACTTACATAATACAAGGTTACTTCATCTCTGCTCAGCTCACCGCGTGATGTAGACATTTCGATCCGTGATAGTTCGAATTCTCCACTCATGTCCTGTAGGAACGGCTGTTCCAACGCTTTTTCCGCTTCCTCTAGGGTCACTTCGGAATTCTGCATCATATCGTTCAAGTCCTTCACATCGACCTCCTTAGGGATGTCAATTACGAAAGTATCCTTTGTGAATTCAGGGTCATACTGAATCGGATCATAGACCATTTCTGATTTTCCATCCCCATACGCGCTGTTTACTTTGACAATCATCCACGTTTTGGGATCTACCCAATACTCTGAAGATATGGAGAATGCGCCTTCTTCTTTTGGTGTCAATTCAATATGAATGACGTCCTGTCCATGAAGTTTCTCCTGTCCCATCATATTCACATCATGCGTAGTACGTAACCGCTCTAGTTGATCGAGCAATATTTGCTTCTGGGTTTGATTAGGTTGTTGTGACACGGATGATGCATCCATGGAATATGCTGCCCCTGTTTCTTTTTCATATATGATGATCTTCTTTCCATCATTAACTGCGTAACTGACATTGCCATTCTCTGATGTTTCCGTGCGCTTTCGTCCGGTTTCACCATCTACCCATTCCTTAATTTGCATCGTGTTAGTCAGCTTGTCATCCGCCCATATCTTCATCACACCTTCCGCATAATACGAGGCGGGTTCTGTTTCTGCTGAGACAACCTTCTCAATCATCTCATCTCCTGACATAGACAGCATATCCTTCTCCGCGCAACCTCCAAGCAGGGCGCCTGCCAACACAGCAGTACCCAGCATCATCCATCCTTTTTTCATCATCTTATCCACCCTCTCTGCGTTTACATTCTCCATGTTCAGGCAATCGGCATACTGCCAGCGTTCCATATCCTTCGTATGACCACATGCGCATATCCCCTCCGTGCTTTATTGCAACCCGTTTGGCTATACTCAATCCCAATCCCGAACCACCTGCATATGTCTTCTCCTCCTGATTCTGGTGTTGAACATAGGGTTCGAAGATACGAATGAGCTGTTCCTCAGGAATAGCAGGACCTTCGTTTTGTACTATGATCAATGTTGCTCCCGCCCTGTAGTTATCCAATTCAGCTCTAAGCGAAGGAATAATCCATTCAGGAAGCTCCCAATCTGAAGCAATAACCCCTAGTCCCATTACACCGTTCGTCCTTGTGTGGCGTAGTGCATTATTTATCAGATTATCTGTCAGGCGCATCAGTTGTTCGGGATGAACTCGGTACAGTTGATCTGTGCGGACATCCATCTTCACGTCAATCTGACCACGCTCGGCAAGTCCCTCATAGCCCCCAAGCAGCATATCAAAAAACTCTTCACCTTCCACCTTAACCATGGCCATCTCCGATTCACTGGAACCCAACGCCGTATACATCTCAAGTTCACTAATCATCTGTTTCATCCGCTCCACATTTCCGAGCAGCACATCCTGATATTCCTGCCTTTCAAGGCGTTTCAGTTGACGATCACCGTTAAGTACTTCCGTATAGGCACTAATGGACATCAACGGTGTTTTCAGATCATGGGATAACGAGGCGATCATGAGCTCTTTTTCTTTTTGCTCCCTCTCCACATCGGCCTGAGTATGTCTGATCTTGTCTTGCATTGCATCAAACTGTTGGAGCAAGATGCCCATTTCATCATGACGAACAGGTACCACATCCGTAGCAGCCTCTCCCCGTGCAAAAGCATCCATTCGTTCTATGAGATATTTCATCGGCCGAAAGAGCTTTCGGGATAGCAACCACAGCACTGTTCCGTATAACAGAATAAAGAAAGTAGCAGCGAGACCCATGACCCAGGTAGTCCGCAAGGATATGCCTTCCAGCCAATCTCCACGCAGCATGACGATTTCGTAAATGCCTACCAACTCACCTTTTTCCCATACGGGTTTCTTCAACGAGAATGTACGATGACGAATCTGTAAGTTGTACAAATTACGATACAGCTCCGCCCCCCCAACGGTGTAAGCTCCAGCAGACCATGTACTCCCCTCTGATGTGTACACCCGAATCCCTGTTGGTAAATACAGAGCAAAGTTCACCCGACCATTCTCCAATTCAGAGAGTGCAGCGAAAGCATCAGGCGAGTGCAGCTGGTACAGTCCCGGGTCAGATAAAGCCAGTTCAATAGGAGCCAATTGTCCGGACAACTCCACATATTCCGTTACGGCACGCTGATCATTGTAATAGTTATACAGGGAGTACAGCGCCCACCCAGCAGCGACAGGTAGCAGCATTACAATGAGGAAGGCAAGCATTAACCAGTACTTCAACTTCATTCCTCAGGCTCCCCCACGAACCGGTAACCACTGCCCCACACCGTCTGAATCCAGCGTGGATGATGGGGCTCGTCACCAATCTTGGCCCGAAGGCTCTTCACATGAACTGTGACTGTACTCGAGTTCCCCGCCTCTGGCTGACTCCAGACATGTTCATACAGTTCCGCCTTGGTAAACACCCGGCCAGGATGAGAAGCAAGCAGTATGAGCAAAGCCCATTCCTTGTTGGTTAGTGCCACATGTTCTCCATGAACCTGTGCGCGCTGATTCAAATAATCAATCGATAACCCATCGTTATACTGTCTATCTGTCGAATCCGGCTCTACGCCCTGATATCTGCGGTACCTATTCAGATGAGATTTAATGCGAGCTGTAAGTTCCGTTAGACTGAAGGGCTTCGTAATATAATCGTCAGCTCCCAGCCCAAGCCCCCTGACTTTGCTCTCTTCCTCGATTCGAGCACTCATCATGAGCAGCGGAACATCGCTGATCAGTCTAATGTTTTTGCATACCGTGAACCCATCCATTTCCGGTAGCATCAGATCCAACAAGACTAATTGATAGGTTCCTTCCCTAAAGTCTTCCCAGCTCTCCAAACCGCTTGATGCCCAAGTTACCCCATAACCCTCATGACGTAGATGATCTCTCAAAATACGGGCAATCTCCGGATCATCCTCCACCAGCAATATATTCTCGCTGTCTCTCATCGCTGCTTCATCCTCCCATGACTATATTGTAGCTAAGAAAAGTTGACTCTCCTCAGAGTTTATACTTTCTTCATAAATGTCCATTACGATCGCTATCTAATGCATGCAAAAAGAGCACCCCGATTGTTCAGGACGCCCAGGTAATATTCACAATCTTAATCCTAAGTTATAGCTCCTAGAAAAGGAAACACCTCATAACTCATAGAAGATGCTCTCATTCTGTACATAGGGTCTACAATACTTGCTGCATAGCTTCGGCATGCGATCTTTCATCCATTCGTGCCTCGACTCATTCGCCATCTGAAAGGCATAATAACCCAGTGTAAAGATCAACATAAACCCTTCCATTAACCGGATATCACGATCCGTCAGTGGTGCGATCTGTTGGGTATAACCGGATAAAAATATGTCACGTTCCTCCCGATTGAACATAAGTGCCGCCCCTCCGGCATCAAAAAGATAATATCCATAACCGTGTAGACAAAAATCAATCATGGAAATTCCCTGCTCCGTTATCAGCAGATTGTTGCGAGTAATATCCCCATGAATGATCCCCCATGTCCCTGCGTGATGCGGGTATGTTTCTAACTGCTCATTAATGTTCTCAAACGTCTCACGAAGCAGATCGAAGTCTTCCGTTGTAAAAATCCCCAGTCGGACGCCTTCTTCTAGCTGCCCGAGCATGACCAATTTCTCATGGCTATTGCCATATGCCGGGCGTACATTTGTCCGATCTGTCTGATTCTGAACACGTCCATATTGATGAAGCATCTGCAGTTGTGCCCCAAGATCATAGATCTGCTCTGTTGTCAGCCGTTCTCCCTGCTGGATGTCCCTTCCCTCAATCCACTCCAGTACTGTACAGCAGATTTCTTTCCCTGCCTCACTTGTCCATACCGTGACCCATTCACCCGATACATTCCGTACCGGATGCTGAACGCGCAATGCTGTCGTTGCGTTTAACTCATGAAGCAGGTTCATCTCTGCCTCCAGCGCAGGAAGCGTATGCTGAATGCCGGTCATACTTGCATATGCGGCTTGATGGATACGTAGCAGATACTTCTGCCCGCTTGCTTCATCAACGACATGATACGTCAGATTCTCATTATGACGAATATATGAAACGACAGGTTTCTCAATAGTGTAGTTCTGTATAATCTGAGCTGCCATATGGTCGTAAGACATCTGATCCGTAGTGATTATTAACATCTCCTTCGAAGTCATGTAAACGTTCTCTTCACACTAAATATCGTAGCATAATGTTTATCCCGCATACAGAAAATCCCACTAAAATTATAAATTAAAAAAGCACAACCCCCGAACAACCGTCCAGGCATTGTGCTTTCTTTTGTCTCTATTATTTCTTAATCTCTTTGTCTATTACTCTATGTTACACTCCATGATCCAATTAACCGAAACGACCCATAATGTATTCTTGCGTCAGACGATTGTCCGGGTTCGTGAAAATATGCTCCGTATCCCCGTGCTCAATCATGCTTCCCAGATAGAAATAAGCTGTGTAATCCGAGATTCGTGCCGCCTGCTGCATGTTATGGGTAACAATAACAATCCGTAGCTCCTTCTTGAGCTCGGTAATCAACTCTTCAACTTTACCCGTAGATACCGGGTCAAGTGCAGATGCCGGCTCATCGAGCAACAGAATCTGCGGATCAACAGACAAAGCGCGAGCGATACACAGGCGCTGCTGTTGTCCGCCAGAGAGAGACAGAGCTGACTCATGCAGTCTGTCTTTCACTTCGTCCCAGAGCGCAGCACGACGCAAGCTTTTTTCCACAATTTCATCCAGTGCCTTCTTACTCTTCGTACCACGGTAGCGGGGGCCAAACGCGATATTGTTGTAGATGGACTTATGAAAAGGATTTGGCTTCTGCCACACCATGCCAATCTTCTGGCGAAGCTTGATTACATCGGTTCCAGGCTCATTCAGATCGTTACCGTCCATCCAGATATGTCCCTCTGTACGGGAACCGGCAATCTCGTCGTTCATCCGATTCAGCGAACGGAGGAATGTGGATTTACCGCAACCAGACGGCCCAATAAGAGCCGTTACGCTTGCTTCAGGAAACGTCAGGCTAATCTGCTTGACCGCCTGGAAATGTCCATAATATATGCTTAACTGTTCCGTACCAAAAGGTATGGCCATGTTGGTTCCTCCTTATTTCGAAGCTGTCATGCGGCGGAATACAACCCGACCGATCCAGCGTGCACTTAGATTGAACGCCAGCACGAGAATGACAAGCACGGCGGATGCCCCTGCTGCCACTTCTTTGGAATCTGGCCCAATACCTTCACTATTCACTTTCCAGATATGGACAGCAAGTGTCTCTGCCGGACGGAAAGGATTAAGCGGTGATCTTGGACTCGCCGGATTCCAATCTGTAAAGTCCAATGGTGGACTACTCATACCTGCGGTGAACATCAGCGCTGCTGCTTCGCCAAAGATCCGGCCCGATGCCAGGATCGTACCCGTAATCAAGCTCGGCAATGCCACAGGCAGTAGAATGGAAGTGATAATCTTCCACTTGGACAGTCCAAGCGCCAGACCTGCTTCTTTCTGTTCCTTCGGAACGGCACGGAAGGCCTGCTCCGTAGTCCGCACCATCAGTGGCAAGTTAAAGATCGCCAGAGCCAAGGCACCCGAGATCAGGGAGAAACCAAGACCAAATTGATTTACTAGCAGCAAGAGACCAAACAAACCGATAACGATGGATGGGAATGATGACAATACTTCAACGACCAGACGAATGAAGCTGGTAATCTTGCCTGGTTTGGCGTATTCCGCCATGTAAATCCCGCCGCCCCATCCGAGTGGAATGGTAACAAGCAAGGTCAGAACAAGCAAGAATACGGAGTTGAAGAGCTGTGGACCAATCCCGCCGCCACCCTTAAGCAACTGTGGTGCACTTGTAAGGAAGTTCCAGCTAATATGTCCAATGCCTCTATACATGATGAAGCCAAGCAGACCGAGCAATAGAATAACAATGAACAGGGCTAGTACAACGATAACGGATGTTGCAATTTTATCTACCGTCTTTGCCTTCATTTTCATACCCGGTTTCTCCTTTCAAGCAGGCGAACCAGAATGACGAAGACAAATGTCATCACCAACAGGACAAGCGCCATACTCCACAGTGCATTGTTATGAACAGAACCCATCGTGGTGTTACCCATGCTGAGTGTAATTACACTTGTTAATGTTGAAGCTGATTCAAGCAAGGATGTTGGAACATGCGGTGCATTACCGATAACCATCTGCACAGCAAGTGCCTCACCAAAAGCACGGGCCATACCCAAAACGACACCTGTCAACAAAGCTGGCAAAGTCGTTGGGATAATGACACGGTAGATGGTTTGCCAGCGAGTGGCACCCAGTGCGTAGGAGGATTCACGCAATCCTTTTGGCAATGCGGACAATGCATCTGCCATAATACTTGTCACCGTAGGAAGAATCATTACCGCGAGAACAAGACATCCGGCTGCAATCCCGACGCCTGTTCCGCCAAAGATACCGCGCAACAAAGGTACGATGACACTCAGACCGATAAATCCGTATACAACGGATGGAATTCCGGACAAGAGCTCAATCGCAGGCTGCAAGATCTTTTTGCCTTTACCCGGAACAATCTCTGTCATGAAGAGCGCTGCACACAGGCCAAGCGGACTTGCGATCAATGCTGCAAGCAAGGTTGTAATGAAAGAACCTGTGATGAACGGTAATGCCCCGTAGAACGCAGGTTCTCCGGTCGGATTCCACGTCTTTCCACCAAGGAATTCGCTGATGCTTATTCCATTTTGGAAAAATGTGGATAGTCCCTTAGACGCTACAAAATAAACAATGGAAAACATGACAACGATCAGGAAAACGACACAAATCGACGTATAGATCCGTCCCGTCCACTCTTCCCAATAATGTTTCTCTTTTAAGGGCCGGCGCGGTTTCAACTTGTTATTCATTACCGTTCCCCCTTCGGTCTGTTCCATAACAACCATCCTTCTATAGTAGAATTAATGCAAAATATGGGATTATTTTAGAGCAAACCGCGTAAAGAGGCGGGACCTTAGTCCGCCTCTTTCGCTGTATGCGCAAGTTCAAAGATTACTCAACCACATTACCTGCTGCATCGCGTTTTACTTTCATACCTGACATTGGAATGTATCCAAGTTCTGTCACGTCGTTTTGTTGAATTTCGTCACTCAAGATGTAATCCAAGAATGCTTTTGTTGCTGCATCAGGCTCACCTTTTGTGTACATGTGCTCGTAAGCCCACACTGGATAAGTTCCTGCTTCTACGTTCTCAACTGTTGCTTCTACACCTTCGTATTTCAACACTTGCAAGCTGTCATCCAAGTAAGACAAGGCGAGGTAACCAATAGCACCTGGCGTTTCAGCTACCAATTTTTTTACGTTACCAGAAGAATCTTCTTGAATCGAACCTTGGATATCACCCATTTTTGCACCCAATGCATACTTCTCAAAAGTTGCACGAGTACCGGAACTGCTCGGACGGTTTACAATAACGATTGCTTTATCCGCGCCGCCAACGTCTTTCCAGTTTGTTACTTTACCGGAGAAGATGTCGACCAGTTGTTGCTTCGTCAAATCTTCTACACCTGCATCTTTGTTGCTAACTGGCGCCATAGCTACTACTGCTACTTGATGGTCAACCAGTTCTTTTACTTTGGCTTCGTCCTCCAGTTTCTCTTCTGCAAATACATCAGAGTTACCGATTGTAGCTTGTCCGTCAGATACTTGTGTCAAACCAGTACCACTACCGCCACCTTGAACTTGAACCGTTACGTTCTTATATTCATCAACTGCCATAAATTTCTGTCCAGCTTGTTCTACCAGAGGTAGCAATGCTGTCGATCCGACTGCCAGAATGTTACCGCTAAGCTCAGTAGCAGCTTCTCCTGATCCATTGCTTGTGGCACCCTCTGTACCAGCGTCATTTTTCGATCCGCATGCTGCGAGAACCAGTACGAACGTTAAGGTCATCAAAATAAACGGCAACTTTTTAAACATGTTTTGTTTTCCTCCCCCAATGTAGTGATGGCGTTTTGTGAATTTGTTTGTTCACCATCAACTCTTTACTCATTGTAGTTTCGGTATGTCATCTTAAAATCAGTGTTTTGTAAACGCAATGTTAAAAATATCGGCAGCATTTTGAAAATCATCTGAGACAAGTTGCGCTGAAGTGGCCGCTTCGGGAACGGACGTTGTTTCAATCGCTGTTATCCCCGGATTTATATGATTTACTTTTTTCAAGGAATACATCCGGGGATAAAGGCGAACGCTTCGCTTTTCCACAATCGTTCCGTTCCCTGCGCTGTGTCAGCGCTCGTTGGATCTCAGGCATTTCAATCTCCTGCCTGGGAAGTAGGCAAAAAAGGCCAGCCCTATAAAAGGCTGTCCTTGTGTAAATACTTAATGTAGATATTGAATCAATCCGTTATATAGAACAATCAACTGCCTCACAGCCAGTGCATGGCACCAGGTGGTTAGAGAATTTATGCAGATTTCATAGTTGTTAAGGCTTTTTTATCTGACGGGTCGCTTGAATTACTTTTTGGTTGATATACAGGTTTCTTTAACAATCCAATCATACAAGCTGTAATGATGGAACCAACTAAAATACAGACAATATACAATAATGGATTACTTGCCGCAATGGGAATAACAAAGATTCCACCGTGAGGAGCTTGTAACGAAATACCTAGAGCCATGCACATTCCTCCACCAATCGCTGCACCTACAATATTGGATGGAATAACTCGCAAGGGATCATTTGCGGCAAACGGAATCGCGGCTTCTGTAATAAACGACGCACCCATAATATAAGCGGCTTTACCTGCATTACGTTCTTCGATTGAAAATTTATTCTTAAATAATGTTGTAGCTAATGCAATACCCAGTGGCGGAACCATACCTCCAACCATCAGAGCAGCAGAAGGTTCAAAGATTTGATTGGCGAACATCGCCAGTCCAAATGCAGATGCTGTTTTGTTAATCGGCCCTCCCATATCAGATGCCATCATTCCTGCCAGAAGTGCTCCTAATAAAATAGCATTAGAACCTGTTAAACCATTTAGCCAACCTTGTAACGACTCATTGATCCAAGCCATTGGACTGTTGATGACAAAATACATAATCAAGGCGGTTATAAATGAACCTACTAATGGCAAGATCAGTACAGGTGACAGGCTTTGCAGTGAGTCAGGAATGCCTTTGACTAATTTTTTCAGAGCTATGATCGTATAACCGGCGATAAATCCAGCCAACATACCTCCCAAAAAGCCGGAACCTCCAATAGTCGCCAGCATCCCACCAATCATACCAGGTGCCAATCCTGGACGGTCAGCAATACTATACGCAATATACCCTGCTAATACAGGAACCATCAAGGCAAAAGCAGCACTACCCCCTGCTGTACTTAAAAAAGCGGCGAAAGAATTATAGTCCGGGCTATTTGGGTCAGCCGCATGAATACCAAACATAAACGAAAGCGCAATCAATATACCGCCTGCCACTACAAAAGGAATCATAAAGGATACACCATTCATAATATGGCTGTATATTTTAGGCTGCTTTATACGTGTTTTTTCTTTTGCTTCTTTAAGAGTACTGTTGCCTTGATTCAAAACGACACCTTTTCCAGCAATCGCATCTTCAATTAACTCTTGTGCATGATGAACTCCATTTTTGACAGAGGTTTTGATCACTGGACGATCGCCAAAAACATCCATATCGACTTTGACATCTGCCGCCACAATAATACCATCAGCTTCAGCAATATCTTCAGGAGTCAATTGATTTCCAACACCTGTTGATCCATTGGTTTGCACTTTAATGTGTACACCGAGTTCCTTGGCCGCATTTTTCAATGCTTCCGCGGCCATAAACGTATGGGCAATTCCTGTAGGACAGCCTGTAACTCCAACCACTTTTTTGCCAGCATACTTTTTAGGACGTTGAAGCGCCTGCGTATCTTGCTCTTCTGCCTGTTCAAATAAACGGACAATCTCTTCTTGATCTCGAGCAAGGATAAGTTTCGCTCTAAATAGTTCATCCATCAAAAAGGTCGAAATTTTGGATAATGTTTGCAAATGCTCTGATGAAGAGCTTTGATCGACTGCAATCATAAAAAATAAATTACATGATTCGGTACTATATTCAATACCGCTTAATGATCTGCCCATAATAATGGCAGGGGACTGTACTCCAGTAGACTTGGCATGTGGAATGGCTATTCCGAATCCCACTTCTGTAGGAACCTGTTCTTCACGTGCCCAGATATCTTTTTTAAATTGCTCAATATCGCTTAAATAGCCGTTATCGTTTAACTTTTGCGACAATTCATCTATTAATTCTGCTTTGGTCGTAGCGGTGACATCTAATATGATATTTTCTGGTTTTAAGACATTAGAAATCTTCATGATGGATCTCTCCTCTTAAATTTCTCCCAGTCTATAAAGGGATGCTTTACCTGTAGAACCGAACAGATCCATTTTTTTCTTCACCAGTTCTGTTGCCGCTTTGGTCGCCTCAGGCATCAGTTGATCCGGTTCATATGCTTTCGGATTCGCATCGAGTGTCGCTCTTAATTGGTTGTAGAATGCTCGCTTCATATCGGTTGATAAATTGATCTTCGCTATCCCATGCTTCACGGCTTCTCTAATCTCTTCATCAGGATTATCTGATCCACCATGCAGCACTAACGGAATTTTTACTTTTTCATGAATTTGTTTCAAACGATCGATTTTGATCGAATGATCTTTGGATTGCGGATAAATACCATGTGAAGTACCTACAGCGACAGCAAGTGTATCAATACCTGTCTGTTCTACAAAAATCGCCGCTTCTTCTGGATTCGTATACAAAATCTCGTCAGCCCCACCTTCCGAGCTGCCTTCATTACTCCCAATTGTACCTAGTTCACCTTCTACAGATACATCGACCAGATGAGCCAGTTCAACCGCTTCCTTGGTTGCCGCAATATTTTCCTCAAAAGGTAAATGAGATGCATCCATCATGACTGATGTATACCCATTGCGAATCGAACGCGTAATATCTTTGATCGTCGCTCCATGATCTAGATGAATAACAAACGGTACTTTGGACTTGGATGCCGCTTCTCGCACATAAGCTATAAACCCATCAGTGACTAGATCAATTTCATTCGGGTGAATCTGCATAATTGCAGGCGAATTCTGCTCCTCTGCGGCTGTAATGACCACTTTGACGAACTCGCTATTGGCTACATTAAATGATCCGACTGCAAATTTATTTTCATACGCTACTTTAAGTAAATCTTTCATATTAATTAACATTTGAATTCCTCCTAGATTTATTTGGAAGACCAGACTTCCAAAAATTCATCGTAATTGGTGATATGGAGTAGTTTTTCTGTCATATTGGTCTGTTTAAACACATCGTAAATTTCTTCGAAAAATTTGGTGTTATTCACCTTCTGATTTTTCGGCGGAATAAACAGAAAAATGATCTGCGCCATCTGATCACCCCATAGCATTTTCTGCTTATTAATCGCTACCAGTACACGTAGTTTTTTGTTATCTCCACAATCAAATGGATGGGGCATCGCGACTAAACTCCCAATATTGGTACTCGACATTTTTTCTCTTTCCACAATACTGGTATATAAATGCTGAATATCGCCTAGTTCTGTAAGTTTTTTTAACAAATCAATTGGATTGTCTTCATTTAGGAAAAAAACATCATCTGGTGATAAATAATATTTGAGTAGTCCACGATTTAACTGAATCGAAATATTCTTCATATCATCACTTGTAATCATTTCACTCACCAAAATGATATTTTGTACATTTAACTGCTGTTGTTCGGCAATCTCGCTCGTTGTGATAATCGTTTCAATTCCTTCGGGAAGAAGATGTATTTCATGATTAGCTAATAGACTATTGATTCTAATATTCGGAAAATAGAGATTAATCTTACGCTCCAATAGCTTGCCGACTAATAGATTTTTGCCATAAATAATTGCAATCCGTTTTCTGTTATCTTGAGAGTTCTCAATAATGCCCATAATGTGTAACGTCAAGTAACCGATTTCATTTTCGGGTATTTTGATATTTAAGCAAAATTGCAATTCTTTTGCCAACACAACTGCGACATTATAAGCATTGGTATATTCTGATTTTATTTGAGCAATAAAAGGATTTTCGACAGGGAAATAATACTTTAATGGGTATAATGATTTGGTAATATGAGCTAATAATCGATCAAGTAACTCTTGGTTTTTGTAGCTAATGAATCCATATTGCTCTCCAACTTTTTGGATCACTGATTTGATTTTTTGTTCCATTTCATTCACGTGTTCATGCCCGATTTCTTCATTCTTTTTAGGTAAGATCTGCAATGCGATCAGCAGGTAACCTAAATACTGATACTCATATTCATCAAAAGGGATATCCATTTCTGGAGCCAGACGGATCAGAATAGATTGGGCTATTTTTAATTCTTCAAAGCTTGTATGATCCAACCTCATATCCTGTTCAGTTATTTTTTGTGCAAGACTTACTCGTTTAAGACTGATCAAAACATTCACACAGATCGAGAATAATTCTTGAAAACTTAGCAATAAATTATACTTGGCAACCTCTTCTTCAATACAATCGTAGATAAAATGAATAGAAGATTCGTTGAACCAATCGCCAAAATAGTATTGCAGTGCTTCGTCTATCGGCATGTGTTTGAGACAATCGGTAGTGACTAGTTTTTTGAGCAAAATCCGCTTCTCAACTTCGCTTCCTTTAAGCCGGATACCTTGGAAAATAATCGCTTCAATTTCGATGTTCTGCTTTTCTGCTTGAATCGTTTGCACTAATTTTTGCACGTCTTTACGGATCGTTTGAGTCGAAAAATAAAGCGTTCTAGCCAGATCCTCATACGTAATAAAATCAGTCTGCGATAACAGTGCTTTGATAATATGAAATGCTCTTTCTTCGTCATCATCTTCATTTTTATACAGGCTGGATAAATCCCCGACTAATTTGTATCCTTTGCGAGTATTGCCAATAATCATTGCTTTATCTAAATAATTTTCATTCATTTCTTTGATGTCATTGCGAATCGTTCTAGTCGTTACATCAAATAGATTAGCTAATTCGCTTCCACTCACAAAATCATGCTCAGATTGTTTTAAATGCTCTAATAGCTTAATGTAACGTTTTCTCATTTGGCTTTCCTCCTTACACACATACTAATGCAAGCGCTTTATATCCACCAAGCCTATACTCTTTCCTAATAGTTAGGAAGTGATCGTGTATTCGTTTATGATACCCACTTTTTTTAAATTCTAAGTTAGTATTCTATTTAAGAATCGTTTGGGAAGGAAAACAGAACAAAAAAAAACCAACCTTCTAAAAAGGTTGGTTTGTGTGTATAGTACCACTACATCCATGACAATAAGCGTGATCCTTACAACACTACCTACTCCAGACACTTAACGGTTTGTTCTGGTTCCAAATGTAATTACGATTGTACTAACCTATAATCCATAGCCATAGCGCCAATCCGGCCAACGTAATTAACAATGTCGGAATCGTCAGGATGATACCTGCTTTGAAATAGTAACCCCATGTAATCTTTACACCTTTGCGGGACAACACATGCAGCCACAGCAATGTGGCAAGTGATCCAATCGGGGTCATTTTGGGACCCAGGTCAGAACCAATGACATTGGCATAGATCAATGCTTCCTGAATGATACCTTCGGTATGCGCGCCCTGGATGGCTAGCAGGTTAATCAACACGGTCGGCAGATTGTTCATCACCGATGATAATACAGCAGCGATGATGCCCATCCCGAGCGAAGCAGCCAGCAGACCATGCTCTGCTATGGCATCTAGCCAGCGGCTCAGATGATCCGTTAACCCTGCATTACGCAGTCCATATACAACGATATACATGCCCACCGAGAACACCACAATCGACCATGGCGCTTCCTTAATTACCCGTTTCAGATCAACAGCCTCGCTCTTGCATGCCAACAAAGCGAACAGCAACGCAACGGAGCCAACGATAACCGACACGGGAATCGGCAGAAACTCACTGGATGCATAGGCAACCAATAACAGCCCAAGCATGAACCAAGCGATTCGGAACATCCGTGGATCACGGATCGCTTCCTTCGGGTCACGTGCCGCGGAGATGTCGTAGCGAAGGGGTATGCTTTTGCGATAGAACAAAAACAACATCCCCGTACTCGCTACGATGGAGAACAGATTGGGCACAACCATGCGTACCGCATACTCCACAAATGTAATACCAAAGAAATCGGCCGACACAATGTTAACCAGATTGCTAACGACCAGCGGTAACGACGTGGTATCGGCGATAAATCCACTCGCCATCACAAAAGCCAACACCATGCGCTCATCAAACTTCAATGCACGCACCATTGCCAGCACAATTGGCGTCAGAATGAGCGCGGCACCATCATTCGCGAACAGAGCAGACACAGCGGCTCCCAGCAGAATGGAGTAGAAGAACAGTCTGCGACCGTCTCCTCCAGCGAGCCTTGCCATATGAAGGGCAGCCCATTCGAAGAAACCCGTCTCGTCGAGAATGAGAGAAATCATAATAATGCCAACAAAGGCCAGCGTTGCATTCCATACAATGGATGCCACATCTGAGGCATCGTTTAAGCTAACAACTCCACATAGCAGGGCAAGCAATGCCCCGCCCGAGGCAGTCCAACCGATACCCAACCCACGAGGTTGCCAGATTACCAAGGTGATCGTCACTACAAAAATCAGTATTGCTACGTATACCATAGAGCCTCCTGCTGTACCCTGTATCCATATATTATTTCGTTATTTCGATCTTGTTTTGTAAGATTACACCGCTATACGCGCAGAATAACCAGACGATATATTTATACAGGGCTACAGGAACATTGTCTATCTTTATTTTCTTCTATTATAAAAAGTGTGGTAAATTATGGCGTTCCAATGTTAGATTTTATTCTCTGCTCTTACCCTTCGGTGTATCCTCTACCATCTTGAACATGCCAAGCAATCCTTGTAATTGTTCCGCCATGCTATTCAGATGTGCCGAGGATGATGCAATCTCTTCAACCGATGCCAGTTGTTCTTGCGAAGATGCAGACACGGATTCTGTATTTGCAGCCGATTCCTGGGTCACATTCGAAATATCACTCATCGCTTTGGCAACGTGGGATGCACCGCTCTCCAGTTGCTTCGTTGTTGCGGACAAGTCATCCAATGTATGAACGGCATCTTCCACCGCCTCCCGAATCTGGGCAAACGATTGTCCGGACGTATTCACGGCCTGAATTCCTTCTCCCACCCGAGTCTGAGCGGCATTCATGGCGATTAGAGCGGCATCCATATCCTGACGGATATTGTGAACCACCTCACCGATCTGCGCTGCCGAGCTACCGGATTCCTCTGCCAGTTTACGTACTTCTCCCGCTACGACGGCAAACCCACGACCCGCATCCCCCGCTCTTGCCGCTTCAATGGAAGCATTCAATGCGAGCAAGTTCGTTTGTTTGGAGATGGAAGCAATGACATCAACCATGCTGCCGATCTCTACCGAACGGGCATTCAGAGACTGAACCACCGTTCCCAGCTGCTCCACCGTTTCCTGGATACTGTTCATCTGCACCACAGCCTGTCCTGCTGCCTCATTCCCAGAAGAAGCTGCTCCGGACGTATGCCGCATATTCGCCGTAATCGACTGCACACGCTCCGACATCATTCGAACATCTTCTGCCATTCGGCTCATCTGTCCCGATCCGTCTTTCACGCTGTTTACCTGCTGCTCTGCACCTTCAGCCAGTTCCTGAATGGCCAGTGTTGAATGTTCAATCGCTTTGGTAGTTTGTTCTGCACTGGCAGACAACTCTTGAGAAGAAGCAGATACCTGCTCTGTCGTTTCCTGTACGCCCAGAATCATCATCCGCAGGTTATCGACCATACGTTCAAAATACTTCGCCAGTTCTCCGACTTCATCTTTACGCCCTGTTTCCATTTTCACGGTCAAGTCACCTTTACTCACGGCTCTGGCAGATTCCTGCAGTCGTTTAATTGGACGCAGCATGGAGCGTGTAAACCATATAATAAAGAGGAGCGTAAGGAACGTAGCCGCCAGAATAACAATAAATGTGGCCATACGAATATCCTTACTCGCATTGGTTATTTCACTCTTGAACATCGTGCCGGCAATTTTCCAGCCTGTTGCTTCATTTGTTGAGAAAATCATCATCTTCGGCTGATCGTTGAACACGTAATCGAATTGACCTTCTGGACTTTCATACATCTCATCCAGCAAGCCACTCGTTTCCGGCGTACCTGCATCTGCTACAGGGGATACGACATAGTTTTTGTTTGCATCCATAATAATGACGTAGCCTTCTTTGCCCACCTTAATGGATGCCTGCTCTTGCAGGTCTGTCAGGTCCAGAGACAGGCCAATAACACCGGATTGATCCTTTAATGTTTTGGAGATAAACACAACGGCAACACCATCGGTATTAACAGACACCGCTGATACAACAGCTGTACCTGGTTTTTCCATCGCTAGTTTGTACCATTCCCGCTCCCTAGGATCATAAGCATCTCCCCGTGTGCTGCTCGCTGTTGGTTTACCTCGAACCATAACTCCGTCTGTTGTTCCTACAAAAATGTTCATGGCATCGGGATGCAAGCCCAGATATTGCTCCAGCTTCAACTGAAGCTCGGGACTATCGTTCTCCCCTTTGATCAGGCTCGGATCGAGAGCATCCGCGAAATAGTTAATGTCATGAATCTTGTAATTCACTTGGCTTTCTACAATGGTATTGGCAGTGCTCACACTTTGCATGGCACTATCCACTAATTGTCCTTGTACGCCATCTTCAGCCATCGTTAGTGTGATTAAGCCGACTGCCAAGCTTGGCAGGAGTAGAACGGCCAGGAAGGAGACCAATAGTTTGTTCCTTATATTCCAGACGAAACCTTTCTTTTTCTTCTTTTTATTTTGACTATGTTTTGGTTTGGCAGGTTTCGCTGCTTTCATTGGTTTATTATCCTGAGTTTCACTCATGTATTTCTCCCCCTCAAAATGTAAAAATGCCCTCTTTCTTTGTATGTATGGATCAATCTAAAGGCTTATCTTATATATCGGCTAAATGAGGGTATTTATTTGAGAGAAAAATGTGCAGGCACGCCAAACAAGCCACCTCTGATCAGAAGCGACTTGTACAAGGTACAGGTTACTAATTATTCCATGAAATAGATGAAGTATTAGAGTACGGACCGCCTGGGGGTTGTGCCGAGGGTTTACCAAAATAGTAGCCCTGTGCAAGCTCAATACCTATGGAACGACAGAATTCAAACTCTTCCATCCGTTCGATCCCCTCGGCAAGAACTTGCCCTCCAAATCGACTCGACATCTCAACAATGTGAAGAATTTTCTCTTGTTTGGTCGAATCCTGATCACAACGGTCAATAAGACTTCGATCTATTTTGACAAAATCCGGTTCTAACCGATTCATCAACTCTATTGTCGAATATCCGGCACCCACATCATCCAGTGCAACCGACATTCCACGGGAACGATATACCTCAAATATTTGCTGCAAGATGGGCATATGCTGAATCTGCTCTGTTTCCACGACTTCAAACACAAAATCTTTGGGGTCCAGCGAAAGGCGTTCAATCGCTTCAAACGTATGTGTCAGACAATATTCGGGATTGTATATGGAGGAAGGCAGGAAATTTACGAAGCGTTTGACACCATGCGGTAGAAAAAGGGCACTGGTCTCAATAGCAGTAATACGCGCCAATCGATCCAGAAAAGAATGTAGTCCGGTCTCACGCGCAACTTCAAATAATTCATAGGAACTGAAGGATTTTCCATTCTCAGCAGGACGAAGCAAAAACTCATATCCGATAATCTGCTCCGATGCATCAACGATGGGTTGCATATGACTGCTGAATTGATTCTCCAGAATAATGGAAACAAGCTCCGCATGTTTGAAACGGGACTCCTGCATGGTTAGACTAATCCAGCTTTCTTCATTAGCCTGTTCGTAAATAGGCATAATCTGAACGGTTAGGGAATCACGTAATGTCGGATCAATTTCGCCGATCTCTTTTATTAAATTCTGAACCGTCTCAAGATTCAAAAAATGCATCCACATCATGTCATTCGACGTCTCGATAAGTCTTCCCGGCGTTTGTAGCGCTTCCAGCAAAGCGGGGGAAATGGGACGCAAGTACAAGGTACCTTGGCCCTCTATAGCATAGATTGGACTGCAGCCACTGCAATTCATGTAGGACCCCCCTTGCCAATTTAGATTCCATGTCCATTAATGTTCACTTGTATATACCCAAAGTTTGTAAATATTATATCATGGGTCTTAAAATTAATCTCTACTGTTTTGATGACTTCCTGTATGACGGTTCTTGGAACAATTATATTCAAATTTGCAGAAAAAAAGACCGACAGTCTGATGACTGTCGGTCTCCTCCTCAGCTTATTAAACTTTAAGAAGCGGGAATCACAATTTTCTGTCCAACTTTCAAGTTATGCACATTTGAGATTTGGTTAGCTGTCGCAAGCTTGCGCCAGTCCACACCATATTTCAAACCGATGCGGTACAAATTATCGCCTTTTTTCACCACATATACCACTTTGCCGCCCGCTGGTTTCTCAGGCTGTGGCTTGGTCGTTGGTTTGGTTGGAGTAGTCGGCTCCGTAGGTTTAGTTGGCTTTGTAGGCGTAGGAGCAGGCTCCGTACCTGGTTTCGGAGTTGTTGTTGCTTCTCCAGTCAATTTCATGCCGTATTCAGCAAAACCATCATCATTTGTACCAATGAAAGACATCGCCGGGTTTGCTTCAACCAGATCTTTTGCATCCGGGGAAGAAGCAAACACAACTTCAAGATCGTTCAGCGCTGCTGCGGTTAACCCAGCAGATGGCTTAATTGGTGCCAGCGACCAGTTGCCGTCCGCTGCCGGATTAATCGTTTTATTCTCACGGATGTAATCGATGATCACTTGACGGTTCTCATCCGGTGCAGCCAGAACGATACGTTTACCGTCCGGGTTAGCCAGCTTGGACGAAGAAGCACGGTAGTTATTTGTCGCTACAATGAATTTTTGTGCTGGGTCAACCGGTTTGCCGTTAAAGCTCAGATCCTTGATCCGGCTTGCAGATGCATTAACAATCGTAGCTTTGCTATCGTATTTGGCTGGTTGGGTCACATCAATCTGATACGTTACACCATCGATAACATCGAAGTTATACGTTGGGAAGTCGTTGTTGATCAGTTGTTGTTGTCCACCTTTAGCCGGGTCGATCTGGTTGAACTGGCCTGCAGACCATTCCAGCCATTCTTTCAGTTCTGCGCCGTTAACCATTACAGCATGTACCGTATTTGGATATACGTACAGGTCAGCAACGTTTTTGATCGCAATGGTGCCTTTAGGGATATTCGTGTAATACGAAGCGCCTGAACGTCCACCGGCTTTGAATGGTGCACCTGCGGACAATACAGGGATTTTCTCATATTCCGTACCTTGCATATGTTTTTCGACATACCATTTCTGTGCATTCGTTACGATCTGAATGGATGGATCATCCTGAACCAGAGCGAAGAAGCTGTTGATAGGTGCAGTCGTTTCGCCCACCGGACCACGAACATACTCCAATGTACCTTCATGCTCTTCATGAACCGCATCAATGATGTCCTGATCAGCCTCTACTAATGGTTTTTTGCCCGCTGTGTCATAGATTGGGCGTGCTTCCGTTTTGGAATCGACCACTTTCCATTTGCCATCCACTTGTTCTAGATCCAGATCAATAATCCCCAGGTGATCACCCCAGAATCCTGGCTCTACAGCAGGAACGCCGTTAATGGTGCCCTTTTCCAGATCTACCCCTTTTTTGCCGGCAAAATCAGCACTTGGGAACACTTTGTGGGCATGTCCAAATAGAATGGCATTAATGCCTTCAACTTGGCTCAGATACAGTACGGAGTTCTCCATCAGATCCGTTTGAGGAATTTCCTCAAATCCGGAGTGAGGAATAGCTACAATAATGTCGGCACCTTCGGCCTTCATTTTCGGAATGAATTTTTTCGCGGTAGCAATAATATCCTTGGCGATTACTTTGCCTTCAAGGTTAGCGCTGTCCCACTGCATAATTTGTGGCGGTACAAATCCGATCACACCTACTTTGATCGTATGTTCTTTGCCAGTCTCATCCGTTACTTTTTTATCCAAAATCTCATACGGTGTGAAATAGTTCTTGTCATTTGTCTCATCATCATCACCATCGTCTACATAAACATTGGCATTAATGTAAGGGAAGTTCGCTCCCTCCAGCGTCATGTCCAGGAAGTCCAGACCATAGTTGAACTCATGGTTACCGATGTTACCTGCATCATAATCGAGCAGATTCATCGCTTTATATACAGGGTGAGTCTCACCCTTTTTCAGTGGATCAATTTTCGCAGAGTAGTCTCCCAGCGGATTCCCCTGAATCAGATCCCCGTTATCAAACAGCAGGCTGTTCTTCGCCTCGTCACGGGCTTTCTTAATCAGTGTAGCTGTTTTGGCGAGTCCATACTGGTCTGTCTCTTTGTCGGAATAGTAGTCATAGTTAACCAGGTTGGTATGAATGTCTGTGGTTTCCATGATCCGCAGTTTTACCTTGGCAGCATCCGCAGCCGATACAGGTACTGGAAACACCGCAAGCACGTTTAATGCAACCAAAGCGGCAGTCAGGCTTGATAATACTTTTTTACTCGTCTTCAAAATAACCCCTCCCGGTTATGTACATTGAATCATGCATTAATGGGCAAACGAAGAGCGCAGAAAAAAAGATAGATTTCATGGGTTGTGCGTACTGACGCTCTGATGACATGCATCGGAATTTCAGGTAAGTTTATCTCACATGAACATCTATTTATGTCTGTGCTTGTCGTTTACATTCCAAATCATAACGCAATGTTCAGCCATTGAAAAGCATTATTTTTCACATTACCCGCACATACCTAGGCGAGTTTACATTATCATGCGTGATTTCGACAATTTTTTCAACATTTTAGTAGGTATATAGTGCTTATTATCTTTAAAATACGTATATTACATGTGTCTTACATGTATATCCAATTCAGCGTTATTCATCCATACCAAAAACCGTGAAACCATAATGGCTTTCACGGTTGGATTAAACTCTGCGCGTATTTTCGCATAAGGACGCTACTTTGCAGAGGTTATTTTCATATTCGGATTATTGTTCCCACACATGATGCTCATGATCTTTCCCTGTGTATTCAATACGAGTCGGGGTGATGTCCAGAATGACATAGTTCGGATCATTAGGTCCATCGAACCACGCTTTCAGTTCATCGTTCCACACTTGCTCACGCAAACCTTCGTTCTTTGTCACTTCACAGGTTCCTTCAATCTCAACTACTTCCTTGGAACCACCAGCCTCGTAACCAAGTAGCAGGCTAACATTCGGATTATTCTCCAGTTCCTCTACTTTGTGTGTACGGCGGTTCGTTGCCAGATGAATGTTCAGTCCATCGTTGAAAAGAGCCATATAGCGGGATTTCGGTTTACCATTCTCCACAGTTGAGAAGCTGCAAAAAGGGTTGTTTTCCAATGCTTTTACAATGTTTTGTTCCAATTCATTCTGGTTCATGGGAAGTGCTCCTTTCGGTTTGGGGGGATATTGGAAGAACTCTTGTAGGCGGCCGTTGCGGGTACGGATCGTTCTTTGGATCGCTGTTATCCCCGGATTTTTTTGATTCCCTTTTCTCAAAGGGAAAATCCGGTGATAAAGGCGAACACTTTGCTTCCTCAGAATCGATTCCGTCCCCTCCACTACGTCTACCGTTCTTCCAATTAAGGGTGAATAATAAAAAGTACAAGAGAAGTGTAGTTGTTACTATCTCTTTGTGTTTAATGACAGTTCATTAATCCCTTATTACTAGAGACAGCTTAATGCAAATGCTTTTGTAATAAGCCTGTACTTATAGTGTACCCACCTCACCTATGGTGAATCCATGAACCGATACGTTAACGTGACAAAATTGGAAAAGTTCTTTATAAAAATGTTTACATAAAGGGGTTAGCACGATATTTCTTCATGGCTAATTTAATTCAGATCTCCAAGATAGATTGAAGAAGAGCCTGATTTAAGCAGCAACTCACCAATGGTTTTTGGATATAAACGAATCTGGGACAGCTCTTCAAGTGCAATCCATTCCACAGCGACTTGGTGGTCGTCTGGATTGGAGCCTTTAAAAACGGTTGCCTCCGGATCTATCAGGCTGCACGCAAAATAAAATTCAACCTGATGGATATCTGCATCCCACTCGGCGAATTCATGATTTTTTCCGATATACTCCCGGATATGTAACAGCTCTCCCACGTTCACGGCCTGACCAATCTCCTCCAGACATTCACGTGCGACCGCATCCTTGAGTTCTTCACCTTTCTCCTGTCCTCCACCCGGGAACACATAAGCCGTACCATATTGGTCTTCCAGCCGGATGACCAGCAATCGTCCATCCTGCACAATGATAGCCTTCGCGGAGTTGCGTATGGGTTTCATTCTGTTGATCCACTCCTTGTCATACTAAAATTTCAAAGTTCAATCCGAACAACCTGATACTACTATTGTTCTGCTGAACAGGCGTATCATCCTGTTGTATGCGCGGATAACTTAATACCTTCAGATTCCAGCACACGACGAATCTCTTGAGCAAATGCGAGAGCGTTTGCTCCGTCACCGTGGATACAGACCGTCTCTGCCTTAATGGAAACCAGCGTACCGTCCGTGGATACAACCACGCCGTCTTTCACCATCTGGAGCACTTGAGCAATCGCTTGTCCTGATTCTTCAATGAGGGCTCCAGCTTGGCTTCGAGGAGTTAACTTTCCGTCCGCCCCATAGGTTCGATCCGCAAACACCTCGCTCACACTGCGCATACCGATGCGATCCGCGGCGTGAATCAGCTCACTGCCCGCCAGACCATACAAATACAGATCAGGCTGTACTTGATAAATCGCCTCCACGATGGCTTCAGCTAGCTTCGTATCTTCTGCAGCCATATTGTATAAGGCACCGTGCGGTTTTACGTGATGCATTCTCCCCCCACTTGCACGGACAAAGGCATCCAGCGCACCAATCTGATACACCACCATGTCGTATGCTTCCCGTGGCGTAATGTCCATACGTCTTCTGCCAAACCCTTGCAAGTCCTGCAACCCAGGGTGGGCTCCAATTGCCACCTGATGCTCCAATGCCCTCTCCACCGTTAGCCGCATCGTAGCCGGGTCTCCTGCATGAAATCCGCAGGCAATATTGGCTGATGTAATTAAGGGTAGAATGGCTTCGTCCGACAGCGTGCGATATATACCATAACTTTCGCCCAGATCACAATTGATATCCAAAGTTTTTGAGGTATTCATTAAGCGCCCTCCATTCCTGCCATTCTTCTGCGTATCAGTTTACCCATGAGCTGCATATTGATTTCCTGTTCCATATAGAACTGTCCGGCTTGATCATGCGTAATCTGTTCAAAAGAAATTCGGGTTCCTGGCCTAGCCTGAGCCAGGATTGGCATATCCACCTGAGCTACCTGTGCAATGACAGGATAACCTCCAATCGTCTGATGGTCCGCCATCAAGATGATGGGCTGACCATCCGGTGGCACCTGCACCGTGCCATAGGTAACCGCTTCAGACAGCCGATCCAGCGGCTGATCCAGCTGCAGTCTGGAGCCCTGCAAGCGATAGCCCATCCGATCGGATTGCGGAGAGATCACGTATTTTTCGGCATAGAATTGTCCCAGACTTGCCTCACTGAACAGCGAACTATCCTTGCTCTCCAACACACGAATAACAGATCTCCCATAATAGTCAGGTCTCTCACGTTCAGATAAAAACCACGCAGGGGCCAAAAATCGTTGATCCCGCTCACTCTCCTTTACCTGCTGCTCCATACGCTGCATCCAACCTTGCGCTTCACCTGAAGGTTCACCTATGGATAACAGATCTGCCCCACGCAGGGCTCTTCCTTCCAAACCACCAAGACCTGTCTTGAGATCTGTACTTCGACTGCCCATCACTTCAGGCACAGCAATTCCGCCCGCAATCGCCAGATATCCACGCAAGCCATGACGACATTGGCCAAACTTCAGTACACTTCCTGCCCGCACCAGCACAGGACGCCACAAAGGTACAGGCAGATGATCCACCGTTGCCATCAAATCAGCTCCACATAGTGAGATAAGCTGGCTCTCCTGAAATCGAAGCTCCGGTCCCGTCATCGTCATCTCCAGCACTGCCGCATGTCGGGAGTTGCCCACAAGCATATTGGCTGCTCTGGCTGCAAAGGAGTCCATGACCCCTCCAGGATGAATACCATACCGGCGATAGCCGGTTCTGCCTTCATCCTGAACGGTAGATAACAGGCCAGGGCGAATCACTTCAATACTCATCGTTCGCCCTCCTTCTGCTTCAACGCCAGATACTCCTGCATCGTAATCTGTTCAAATCGAACCCGATCACCTGCTGCCAGCAAACTCGGCACGTTCTCTTCCGCCCGAAACAACCGGAGTGGCGTTTGTCCAATACATTGCCATCCTCCGGGTGTGTCCACCGGATAGATTCCCGTCTGTTTGCCACCGATACCTACTGTGCCCGCCTCAACCCGAAGCCTCGGCGTTGCCCGTCTGGGCGTAGCAATCTGTTCAGACAACCCACCGAGATAAGGAAAACCCGGTGCAAATCCAATCATATGTACGAGATAATCCCCGGATGTATGAATCGCAATAACGTCCTCTGCGGTCAGTCCATGCTCACTGGCAACATAGTCCAGATCAGGGCCGCACTCACCACCGTAACATACGGGAATCGTGACCGTTCTGGGTTTGTCTTGGACGGATTCCTTCATTTGATTCAACTGCTGAAGCAGAATCTTGCATAACTGAGGGTAAGAGGAGATGAACGGATCATAAAATACTGTAACGGACGTATATGAAGGCACCCATTCGATCATGGCTGGCAGAGTGCTTTTTTCCAGCAAAGCACATACAGACATCACTCTGCTCTGCACAGCGTCAGACAATTGATCTCCACACTGGATGATAACCGCTGTCTCACCCAGCGGAGATAAGATCTCTTCCGTCCATGAATACGGCTGTTTGGTCATGCGCCATCTCCCCCTTTTTCCAAACGTTTTGCGTATCGTTATTTATCTCTCTCCAATGCCTGCAATACTAGTGAACAAAAAGCCGGAAACGGCTCATCTTCTTCTGTGCGTATCGCAAGATACAGTGTCTGCAAAAACAGACGCACATTCAGGTTCCTATGACTGGTTTCCAGAAGTGATCTGTTCACCGCCTGGTCTCCTTGATGAAGGGAATCGATCCACGTCGTAATATCCTTTGGCTCCAACAGATTGCGACGCAGAATGGTAATCACAGCATGCGCTATTCGCTGATCTTCATCATGGATGTAAACCACACTTGATTCCGTTATTTTTACAGCGAGTGCATGCAGAAGTTCCAGCAGATCCGTTCGCTCCAGATATGGCGACTGTGCCAGATCTTCAACCGCATCCGCCGCGTGTGCAGGGGCATGCGCCCAGCCCTTGTTATCGGCGTAGCCGCGAACATCTTTTTCACGTTCCAGATATGTAGTCAACCGATGATGAATCCCTGCGATATCCTCTTTGTCCAAGAAAGGTTGCTGACGATCCACATTCAGAATTGGAGGCAGTAACAATACGGAGAACGTCCGCGTAAACACACTATCCGTTCCCTGCTCTCCGATCCCATAGAAAAGGTGCTGATCGTCCAGCGCCAACTGTAACACATGCCTTAGCTGATCTTCCGAAAATACCCCCTGTCCAATCCAGGTTGCAAACGTAACATAGATCAATTCATCCCGCAGGACAGGGTCAGTACTACCAATATGCTTCATCATATGCAGTGCCAATTCGTAAGGCTGTTCCTCGTGATCAATAAAATGATTAGACGACTGAATATGCTGTAATTTTTGTTTTAACGTCAGAGCATCCATCTATTAGGACTCCCTGGACGAATCCAAATGCACACTGCAATTGTACAGTTCGCATTGCCACGTATCATCTTTCTTAGCGATCCGGGTAATGGATGTGTTGGAGAGCTTCACGCTAATATCCAGTTCAGGCACCAGACCTCGCAGTGTATTCCGCAGAACGGCCCCGTGACTGACAACGATCACTCTTCCATCGGGGTGCTGCTGTACAATATCTTCAAGTACCGCACTGCCTCGAACAGTCCCTGCATCTGCAAGCTCCCGTCCAAGATCCAGGGTACTCCAGTCCGCTCCCCACTTGGCTAACCGTTCCTCTTCCGTCGTTCCTTCGACCTGTCCTCCGCCCATCTCGCGAAGTCTAGGGTCCAGATGAATCTCCTGAATGCCCAAGCGATCACCAATGATGCGAGCTGTCTCACTTGCACGTTCCAAGTCACTTGCATAGATGGCATCCCAGGATTCCTCGGCCAGTCTCGCGGCAAGTAATACCGCCTGTTCCCTGCCTTCCTGATCCAGCGGATTATCCGTCTGTCCCTGCGAACGTTTTTCCTTATTCCACGCTGTACTTCCATGGCGAATCAATGCAATTTGAGTCATTGTTGTTCCTCACCTTTTTCTATATGAAGTTCATCTTCTGTAAAATGTTTGCGTGCCTTCGGTTTGGCAAATTTGCCGCCGTTATATTGATCTGACCCATTTCTCTGAATCGAGAGACTGTCCCAAGCTGTTTCTTTAAGCATTTTCGCGGCAAATACAATCTGCCCAACATGATACGGATAATGCGCCAATTGCCGAATAATGGCCTCCATGACGGTATGACCTTCATTCCGAATATATATGATATGAGACAATTGTTCCGGGGTAAATGAACGAATGGATTCGAGTAGACAATTCCAGCCTTCCTCCCATTTGGAGAGCAACTCTTCCCGGGAAGAAATATCATTCACGAACTCGGCGTCCCGTTCACGCCACGGTTTCTCACCATCTGTTGTCAGTACATCCGTCCAGCGGGACAGCATATTGCCCCATAGATGTTTTACGATAACCGCAATGCTGTTCGCGTCTTCATTCCAGGATTGAAACAATTGCTCGGAATCCAGTTGTGCCATGGCTTTTTCCCCGAGCTGCTTGTAATACAAGAATTGCTTCTCCGCTGTCTCCAAAAAAACCTGATTCATATCCATCCGTTAACCACCCTTCGGAAAAGTATGTTGTCCCCAGATCATGTTCAAACAGAAGCGTCACATGTTATTTATTCAGGAAATGAAAACGTACCGTCTGCATTCGGTTCAAATGGAATGACTTTGCGAACCGCATCCAGATTGAGCTCTCCATAGATATGTGGATATAGTTCATTTAATTCGTAGAGATCCTCATACACCAGTTCTGGCTCTAACGCCTTCTCATCAATACTAAGTAATAATAGATCCGTGCGGCCTGCATAATATTGCCCGGCTACCCATGGAATTTGTTCCTTAGTGGAACAATGAATGAATCCGTCTGTCTCCAGGCTATCTGGTGCATACTCAGTCCCCTTTGACACTTGCTCCCACAACGAACGGGAAATAATACTATAGATCATGGTTCTGCCTCCTTCAATTTCTGCGATGTACCCTATGAGTCATTGGAAGTATTATAGATCATCCCGGATACGGGAGTACAATTTTTGATCCGTAAATACACCTTTGATCTTCAACTGTTTGCGTAGCAAACCTTCGTACGACATACCCAGCTTCTCCATTACGCGTGCAGAGCCTATGTTGCCTGCATTACATTTCCCCTCCAACCGATTGCAGTCCAGTTCCCGAAAGCAATAATCCACGATGGGTTGCATCGCTTCTGCTGCGAGCCCCTTACCCCATTGACTGCTGGCTATCGCGTACCCTAGTTCAGCACTCTGCATGGGTTCGTTGAGATGAAAAATGCCACCTCTCCCAATCAAGGTCCCTGTTTCCTTCAAAATAAAAGCCCAGATATGTACCGTTTTCCGTTCATAATTATCCAGTACCCGCTGAATATATTGAATTGAATCCTCCACCGTCTCATGGTAGTTCCACAAGCTTTGCTGACTCACTCGCGGATCAGAGGCAAACGCATAATATTCATCAAGATCATCCATCGTAAGCCGCCTCAGTTTTAACCGCTGTGTTTCGAATTCGGGCAATTCGGCAAAAAGTTTTTCTACATTCATGCAGCACACCTCCATGATTCACTTGAGTTCATGATCCAGCCATCTTATTTCTCAGGAAATAACGATCTATCATAACCATGCACAGAATACCGACCGTATATCGAATCAGATCGATCACCAGAAAACCATGTCCCAAAATAAGAGCACCTAATACGGTAGAACGTATCTCAATCAGCCAAGGCGTCTGAATCAACTGCGAGAACTCAATCATCCAGCTGAATACACAGCTCAAACACATCGCCCATACCAAGCTGCGATGAGGCCACACCATGCGTACTCCGAAATAAATCATGCCCGCCCAACATGCATCCCCGAAATGTTCATGCACCCAACCCGGCAATCGTTCACCAAAGTGTCTGGATACGAGTCCTGCCGCCATGGTCATCATGACTGCTAAGAAATAGATCAGCCTGTCTCTGATAAGTACGCTTTTCAATCAATCACACGCCTTCATCAAGCACTTGTAAAATAAATTGCGTTTTGGCAGCGGTATACGATTCCCTATCTTCCTTGTTCTCATCAGCAAGCTTTGTCTTCAGGACGGCGTAAGCTTCCACCAGATCTGGGCGTTTTCTCAGCACATCCCGAAACCGAATTTGACGATCCCAGCGTTCTTCTCCCGGGCGCATCAGATGCAGGTGTACAGCTCTCTTGCCATCCTTAACCCTGACCCAGAATCGTCTGTACTCCCGTCCATCCAGTTCAGGCGGAACGTAGTTCCAGCCCAACGGATTCAGCTGATCCGCAATCAGATCCATGTCATCCCATGACTGTACCTCTGCCATCAGATCAATAATGGGCTTGGCGGGTAACCCTGGAATGGACGTGCTTCCGATATGTTCGAATTGATGAATATTAAACTGCTCTAGAAGACGTTTGAGTTGCCGGATTTCATCCTGAGCCTGCGCATCCCAATTGGGATTGGCCGGAGCAATCTCTACCGACTCTGTCGCCCAGGCAGGCCAATTTTCCGGTTGCATTGGATCTTTCATTCAGGTATCTCCTCTTCACCATGACATTTTAAATGGTAACCTTCTCTGTATTTTTCATAGGTGCGTTGCTTCATGCGCTTAATCGTAGCACTCCGTTGAAATGTAAGTATGGAACTTAGGGATAGAAAAAGATATTTCAGGTAAGCCAGATCACTAGAGTTAGAGTCTGAGCTTATAATCGAAGCTTTCATATTCATCCCATCCAATCCCCTTATATAGTTGTTGAAGCAGAAGGCATTTCAGATACATATTTCTATATATCCAAAAAAGGAGCGTATGTCTACGCCCCTTGGTTGTCTGTTACCTTGATGATATTGATGATTTTAACGATGTCATGTACTGAAACTAATTTTTGGATCATGCAAGATGCTTTATTATATGAAGATTTATTTTACCGTAACAGGGATCGTCACTTTTTTATTGCCCCATTTGGCCGTGATGGACGTTTTCCCTTTGCTTACAGCCACGATCTTGCCATTTGTTACTGTCGCTACGCCCGGCTTTGTGCTACTCCATACCGCGCTGTTCGTCACAACAGTGGTTTTACCCGTATCATACTGGGCCATCACACTCAACGTTGTACTTCCCTGTGGAGACAAAACCAGTTTTTTCTGGCCTGTAATCAGCTTTTTGAGCAAAGGTACAACGGTAACCTCTGCCTTTATTGTCTGATTTTGATAAGTTCCTGTCAAGGTGGCTTGTCCCTCGGTCAGTGTCTTAACGGCTCCATTTTTCACGATAGCTACATTTGTGTTGGAAGAGGTCCATACGATCTGTTTCGAAAGGTTGATCGTTTTGCCATTTGCGTAGGTCCCGATGACCTTCAACGCCTTGGACTTCTTGATGTTCAGCTGCATTGTGGCAGGAGTGACTTCAACTTTGGTAATCTCATCCGTCACAGCAACGGGGACTTTCACGATCGTTGTTCCATATTTGCCTTGCAGCAATACTCTGCCAGGTGTAACGCCTTTGATTTTACCGTTTTCCAGCACAGCCGAAGAAGTGGATACGGACCACACAATCTCAGACGTCACATCCTCTTCCTTACCATTCGCACGGGTAATGCTTACTTTCGGAAGGGTGCTTTCACTGCCTTTAACAAAACTGTAGGATTTCGGTGAAGCTTTGATGCTTTTGATCTTCTCCTGCACTTGGACAACCAACTGGGCTTTAGCCCCGTCTACTTCTGCAAAAATCGTTGCTTCGCCCGCGGCCACAGCCTTGACTTTGCCTTTCACCATCGTCGCAACCGCTGCATTACTGGTGGACCAAGTCACGCCTTGGGTAACATCCTGCTTGTTATCAAAACCTTCTACCGTTGCCATCACCTGAAGCGCAGCTGTTTCGGAAACACTCATCTTCTGCGGGCTGCTATTGGTTATTTCAATCGATTTCACGTCACCGGTAGCCGCCAAGGCCAACGAAGGGACCAATATTGTTAATACCATAATTAGAGCAAGTGTGCCTCGAAGCGCCAGTTTGATTCTACTCATTTCTATATCCATCTCCCATAATCCAATATTTTACTTCTATTATATTATATCGGATACGAATTGCATAAAGTTGAATAACATTAGTGGGAGTCTTGGAACAATTCATGAGATCAGCGTGAAATCGTTATAAAAATCTTTGAATCTAGCCCAACATAGTAGGAGCTTGATTTATGTAAATACTATTTCAGTTTAAAAGGGGATGTCCATCGTCACATACAACATGACGTGTGGAACATCCCCTTTTTGAATTACTAAAGCGTTACCTAACCTCTCTACTTCACTTCGTCCTGCTCTGGCAAAATCAAGCTCTCCGCCCCGCCCATATAGGGCCGCAGGGCTGTCGGAATGTGGATGCTTCCATCCTCCTGCTGATGATTCTCAAGCAACGGAATCAGGATACGCGGCGAGGCCACTGCCGTATTATTGAGCGTGTGACAATAGGCCAACTTGCCTTCGGCATCCAAGCAACGAATATTCGAACGACGCGCCTGGAAATCATGCAGATTCGACGACGAATGTGTTTCTCCATATGCACCGCGGCTTGGCATCCAAGTCTCGATGTCATACTGTTTGTACGTTTTCTGCGACATATCTCCGGTACATACAGCGACAACACGATACGGCAGTTCCAATAATTGCAGCAATTCTTCGGCGTGTCCCGTAATCTCTTGCAACATGCGCTCCGATTCTTCCGCATCAGGGGCACAGAGAATGACCTGCTCAACTTTGGCAAATTGGTGCACACGGTATAATCCGCGTACATCCCGTCCGCCGGAGCCAACCTCACTGCGGAAACACGTCGATACCGCGGCCAGCTTCACAGGCTCTTGAACATCAACAATCTCATCCGCATAATACGAGACCAGCGGCACTTCAGAAGTTCCCACCAGCCACTTGTTCTCCCCTTCGAGTTCATAGACCTGATCTCGACCGGTTGGGAAGAATCCGGTGTTCACCAGCGCATCCTCCCTAACCATCAGCGGTACCTCCATCGGTGTAAACCTGTGCTTTAGCAGCAGATCAAGCGCAAGTTGCTGTACTGCCCGATGTAATAACAGGCCAGCGCCTTTCAATACATAACTTCGCGTCCCGCCAATCTTAACTCCACGAGGAATATCGATGAGATCATGCAACTCCCCAAGTTCCACGTGATCTTTGGTGTTATACTCGAACGTTGGCACCTCTCCCACACGTCGCAGCTCTACATTATCTGCGTCCGACGAGCCATTGGGGGTATCCGGTGATACGATATTGGGTACCAGCCATTGCAGCTTGGTTACTTCCTCCTGCACAGGGGCGAGCCTCGCTTCCACATGTTCCAACTGTTCATTGATCTGTTTCACCTGAGCCCGCAAACCCTCGGCCTGTTCCCGATTCCCGGCTTGCATGAGTCTGCCAATATCAGCAGATAACGTATTGCGCAACCTGCGACCTTCTTCCGATTCTTGTAAAAGTGCCCTGCGTTCCTCATCCCGCTCTAACAAAGTGCGAATGTTGATCTTGATTTTTTTCCCGTCTGCTGCGGCCTGAACCTCTTCTGCATGTGCACGAATCCACTTCATTTCTAACATGGTCACCGTCTCCTTTGGCTGTAAAAATGCAAAGAGCGCCCTCATCCCTTGGGACGAGGAGCGCTCTGCTCGCGGTGCCACCCAACTTGCTGAATCAGGATATCCTGCTTCCAGCCTCTTGGTCCGCGATAACGGGCGGTTCCGGTTAACTTGGGGAAATATCGCTCCCCTGGCGAAAACGCCTCCGAGTTGGATGCTCTTCAACGGCATGGTCCGATCTGTAATTGTTGTGTCTCAGTATATACGAACGTTGGACCAAATTGCAACCTTCTGTATCGATCCGGAATGCATGGCACAACTTAACATGTCCTGTTATGATAGACTTTGTCTTCAAGATTGCGCTTTATTGTGATCCTCAATTTATGTATATAAGTAGAAGGAGTTCTTTATGAAAAAATTACTTTGGATCGGATGTCTGTCCTATTTCCTGATTGGACTTGCCCACGTTGTGCTCGGTTCCATTCTACCGGTTGCACTTGAACATTACGGCAAAGATTATAGCCAAGGCGGAACGCTGATCTTTGCTCAATTTGCCGGATTCCTGGGTGGTGTATTGTTATCTCCATGGCTGAACAGACGCTTTGGTAAACGGGGAGGCCTGTTAATCGCCACAGCGTTGCTCTGTATTGCAGAATTATCCTACATGTTGCTGCCACCATGGGGCTGGATGTTCGTCATTGCACCCGCTGCCGGCTTTGGATTCGGAATGGTTGAAGCTGTTATTGGCACCATTATCATCGCTGCAATCAAAGACAATACAGCCGTTGCTATGAGTCGACTGGAAGTGTTATTCGGGATTGGGGCGATGGTCATGCCGCTCATTGCCAGCGGTCTGATTGCTGCCGGATACTGGCGTCTCTCCTTTCTCGTTGTTGCGATCTGCGCAGCGCTGACCTTTGTTTTCTGGGCGAAAGGATCATTCGGTGAACTCGATAAGTTTCTGGAGCGACAGAGTTCAAATCATGCTTCCGTAAATACGCACTCTGCTGGGACATCGGGTGAGATGCATCCCGCATCTGCAAGTACATCCAGTCCAACCTATCGTGGCCGTAACAGGACTCTTCTGGTATTATTCGTCCTGTTCTTCTTCCTCTATGTTGGCACAGAGATGAGTCTTGCGAACTTCATGCCGGCGATCCTGATTGAGAAAATGAACATGAAGGAAGCCGGAGCAGCCCTTAGTGTCACCTGTTTCTGGATTGCCATGTCCGTGGGACGGCTCTTCGCCGGTTATATCGCAGAGAAATTCCAATACCGCGTATATGTCCTGTACAGTTGTCTTGCATCTGTTCTCTTGTTAATGATATTTCCATTTACAAACCAAATCTGGTCTGCATTTCTCATCATCTTACTGCTTGGACTTGCGATGTCAGGGATATTCTCCATTGCCCTTGTCTTCGCCAGTAAACTGCTGCCCGGAACAGAAGAATCCACACCCAGCATTTTGATTGCCTCAGGTGGGGTTGGCGGTGCCATTCTTCCTTTGACTACAGGATGGAGTCTTGATCATCTGGCCGTTAATCAGTCTGCATGGATGCTTGCCATCTTTGCGGTTGGCCTGTTTGTCATTAGCGTAATCACGTATCAATGGCAGAACAAACATATAGCCAATTCTGCGACTTAACAGTTCTGTGTTGGTCTAGTCCTGAGGATTAGAAATACCTATTATTGAGATTGAGAATGAAATTTCTACTGTCATGACATGACGGTGGACATTTTTTTGTAGCGTTACTCTGTTCTAACGAACCTAGCACACGCTATCCCCCTCCATTTCCGCATGTTTGAAATCTAACGAATCCTATGGACCTATGTCAAAAAAGTAGACACTACGCTGCGGATTTGTCCGTAAATTTCATCGCAAAACGAGCAGGGGAAAGATACCCTAGCGCGCCATGCATTCGCTTGCGGTTGTAATAGAACTCAATGTA